>CAYFVR010000096.1:0-16110 GCA_964346545.1 uncultured Desulfobacterales bacterium
GCACCGGACGGCCGTCCGAATGAATCCCCCGCCCCGTGATGATGAGCACCGTCCGCCGCCCCCGTTGGCGGGAGAGCCGCAAAAACGTCTCGGTTTTTTCCGCCGCCTGGGCCGAAGTGAAGCCGTGCAGGTCCAGCTCGGCCTGGGGCGGCGGATAGTCCCGCAGTCGCCGCCCCAGGCTGGGCCGCCGATCCGGCGGAAGTTCGTCCTGCTTCCGGGAAATCATCTCCGTCTCGTCCAGTCCTTCCAGGGCCGATTCCATCAGCCGTTCAAATTCGTCCGGCGCGTCCGTCGGCGGCGGGCTCGGCGAATGCCGGGCGGGGAAATCGGCCTCGGGTTCGGAAAAATAAACGGAAAGGTCGGCCTCCTTGTCGAAGATCGGAATGCCGTGACGGTTGGTTTGGGGCGCGGCCGGCCGCGGGTTTTTCGGCTCGGGCCGGGCCGGGCGGCGTTCCGGGGTTCCGGGCGCCGGCGGCGGGGCCTCCTCGGTGAAAAACGCCTCGAAGTCGGTGTCGTCGGCGAAGAGCGGCATCCCGTGGCGGTCCCTCGGCCGTTCCCCGGCGACCTTCCCGGACTTGGATTTCCTTGGCGCTTCTTTCCGCCGGGGCGGAGGGCCGTTCGATTTGGCGGCGGTTGGCGCGGCGGATTTCCCCGGCGAAGCGGTCGGCGTCCGGTTTGCGGCGGCCGGCGCGGGCTTCGCCCCGTCGCGTCGGGGCGCGGCCGGGCGCGACGGGGCGGCGGTCTTGGCCTTTTCCGTCGCCGTTTTCGGTTTCTTCTCCGCGGGCGGCGCGACTTTTTTCTTCTTTTTTCCCTTGGGCGGCGTCGGCGGCGACCCGCCGGGCTTCCTTTTTCGCCCCCGAAGTTTCCGGGCCCGGCTTTTGGGGACCGGCGCCTCGTCCTCCGGAAGTTCCGCCGGAGGACGAGGCGATTGGGACGTTTCGGACTTCCGCGCCCGGGGCTCCCCCGGCGCGGGTCGGGAATCCCCGGAGGCCGACGGCGCTCTTTTCGCCGTTTCGGGGCGGGACGGTTCCGTTCGGGACGGTTCCGGGGCGGACGTTTCGTCCGTCGCGCCGCGCGTCCCGGGCTTTTTCTCTCCCTCCAACGCCGGGGTCGGGGGGCGGGAATCCTTGGCGACGGATTTTTGGGTTGGAGCGGGCGTCGCGGCCCGGGAATCGGCCTTACGGCTTTCTTCGCCCGGTTCGGCGCTCTTCCCGCCGGCGAACCACTGAATCAGTTTTCGAAAAAAGGATGGCATCGTTTCTATCGGTTGGCGTCAATCGGTTTGGATCAATCGGTTCGGGCGTCGTCGTCGGCGGGTTGGACCAGCGATTTCGCCTCGAAAATCTGTTCGTTCAGGTTGACGGAGTTTCGGGCGGCCTTGCGGCTTTTTTTTCCATCCATTGCGACAGCGATTTCAACGCGTTGACGACATCCAAAACAGGTCCCTCCTCGGGTTAGGTTGTTTTGTCCGGATAGTCGCACAACGCCCGGAGCGGACATTCCGGGCATCGGGGTCGGCGAGCGTCGCAGATTTCCCGGCCGAAAAAAATGAACCGCAGCCCCAGATCGTTCCATTCCGCCTCGGGAATGCGCGCCATGAGATCAAATTCCACCTTCGCCGGGTCCTTGTTTTCGGTCAGCCCCAGCCGTCGGGAGATTCGGCCCACATGGGTGTCCACCACCACGGCCGGGGCTCCGAAAATGGTGGAGCGGACCACGTTGGCCGTCTTTCGGCCGACGCCGGGCAGCTTCGTCAACGCATCCAGGGACTCCGGCACTTCGCCGCCGTGTTCCCGCGCCAGGGTTTCCGCGCATTTTCGGATGTTTCTGGCTTTGTTTCGGTAGAAGCCGGTTCCGTGGACATGCCGCTCCACCTCGGCCTGGGCCGCCGCCGCCAGGGCCTCCGGGGTGGGGAAGTCGGCGAAGAGGGCGGGCGTCACGGCGTTGACCTGCCGATCCGTGCATTGGGCCGAAAGAATGGTGGCGATGAGCAGCTCGAAGGCGTTTCGATGGACCAGGGGCGTCTTGACATCGGGATGGCGGCCCTTTAATATCTGGATAATGTTGGAAATTTCCTGCTTTGTTTTCAATCTTTATCTCGCTTCCGGCACGGCCGGGCGGCCTCGGGTTTACGGGCGGCCTCGCTTCGGCGCCCGGATGTTTTTATTGGAGCCATGGATAATCTTTCTCAACCGGTTCGCGGGCTCGGCCTTTGTTCCGGCGGGCTGGACAGCATACTTTCCGCGCTGGTGCTGCGGGACCAGGGCGTCGAGGTGGAATGGATCGGCTTTGAGACGCCGTTTTTCGCCGCCGACAAGGCCCGGGCCGCCGCCCGCCAGATCGGGGTGCCGTTGCGGGTTCGGGACATCACCCCAATTTATCTGGACATGCTGCGCAACCCCAAGCGCGGTTTCGGCCGCAACATGAATCCCTGCCTCGACTGCCACACCCTGATGTTTCAACTGGCGGGGGAGGAGATGAAGCGATCCGGTTTCGATTTCCTGTTCAGCGGCGAGGTGCTGGGACAGCGGCCCATGTCCCAGAACCGAAACTCCCTCCGCTACGTGGAGAAGCACTCGGGGTTCGACGGCTTCGTTCTTCGGCCCCTCAGCGCCCTTCGGCTGGAACCCACCGTTCCGGAGAGCGACGGACGGGTGGACCGGGAGCGGCTGCTGGGCATCGCCGGGCGGGGTCGCAAGGACCAGATCGTCCTGGCGGAGGGCTACGGCGTCATCGATTATCCCGCCCCGGCCGGCGGCTGCCTGTTGACCGACCGGAACTACAGCCTTCGGCTTCGGGATTTGCTGGAGCGGGATCCAAACCCGATCCCCTCCCGCCTTCATCTCCTTCGGTACGGACGCCATTTCCGCCTGGACGACCGGGCCCGGGTGGTGGTGGGCCGGGACAAGGCCGACAACGCCGGCATCATGGGGCAATACGAGCGATCCGTCCACATCTACCTGAAAACCCGCGGCTTTCCCGGTCCGGCGGCGGTCATTCCCGATCCCGCCGGCGCCGAAGCGGTGCGGGAGGCGGCGGCCATCTGCGCGGGATACAGCCGGGCCGCCAAGGAGGAAACGGCCGAAGTCACCGTCTTCGCCCCGGACGGCCGGGAGCGGATTCGGGTTGCGCCCATGCCGCCGGCCGAGGCCCGGGGGCGGATGATTTAAGGGCGTCTGTTTTTCGTCTGGTTTTCGTCTGTTTTTCGTCTGGGAACCGATGTTCAGCTATCTGTTCCCGCTCCTATTTCCAAGGGTTCCCCCGGGCCATCCCCCGCCGGGCACGAACCGGCCCCGGCAAGCTGGCCGCAAGCCGCGCCGATGTCCCGCCCCTTGCTATGACGGATAATTGTTGTATAATCTTTTTGGATCAAAATTTCCCGGAACCGCTGCACCGACGCCGCGTCGGGGGCTTCGAAATCCGAACGGTCGTGGCGGTTAAACGGAATCAGGTTGATTTTCGCCCGCACGGTTCGAAGGAGTTTCGCCAGCTTTTTGGCGTCTTCGGGAGAATCGTTGATCCCTCGAATCAATATGTATTCAAAGGTGATTCGCTCCCGCTTGGGCAGGGGATAGCGGCGGCAGGCGTCCAGCAGCTCCGCGATGGGATGCCGGCGGTTGATGGGCATGAGCCGGGACCGGGTTTCGTCGTCGGCCGCGTTTAACGAGATGGCCAGCTTTACGGGAACGGCCTTTCCCAGGGCGTCGATTTCCGGAACCAGACCCGCCGTGGAGAGGGTGACGCGGCGGCGGGAGACGGAGAGGCCAAAGTCGGCGTCGAGGATGTTTCGAAGGGCCTGCACCACCGCGTCGAAATTGGCCAGCGGTTCGCCCATGCCCATGAAGACCAGATTGAACGCGGGCAAGGGATCGTCGGTCGCCATGTCCGCCGCCACGTCCCGAATCTGGGCGACGATTTCGCCGGCGGTGAGGTTTCGTTGAAATCCCCCGGCGGCCGTTCGGCAAAAGCGGCATCCCTGGGCGCATCCGGCCTGGCTGGAAATGCACAGCGTTAGATGATCCTTTTCGGGAATCCGCACGGTTTCGATTCGCGCGCCGTCCGGCAGCGCGAAGAGGTATTTCCGGGTTCCGTCCGCCGCGGTTTTCGCGTCCGCCAGCGTCAGCCGGCCCAGGGTGAAGTGGTCCGACAGGAGGGCGCGGAGCGGTTTGCCCAGGTCGGTCATCTCCGAAAAACCGTCGGCGTTACGCTGGTAAATCCACCGGCCGATTTGTCCCGCCCGGTACGGCGCGACGCCGTGATCCTTCAGCCAGCCGGCAAGCGCCTCCCGGCTCAGTTCTTTTATGTCCGTTTTCAACGGGTTGTCCGCCATCGTTCCATTCCATTGCAAGTCCATAATTTGCTTGACATTACCGCCTCCTCATTATAAATTCAAGAGTTTTGATTCGCAGCCAAACGGAATAAATTTATGTTCGACGCCCTCAGCAATCGGCTGGATTCGGTCTTCAAGACGCTTCGGGGCCGCGGAAAGCTCAGCGAAAAAAATATCGAGGAAGGCCTGCGCGAAGTCCGCATGGCGCTCCTGGAGGCCGACGTTCATTACCGGGTCGTCAAGACCTTCATCAAGGACGTCAAGGAGCGGGCCATGGGGCGGGAGGTGCTCAAGAGCCTGACCCCCGGCCAGCAGATCGTCAAGATCGTGCGCGACGAGCTGACCGAGCTGATGGGCGCGGAGCACGTCGGCCTCGATCTTTCCGGCCCGTCGCCCCAGGCCGTCATGCTGGTGGGCCTTCAGGGCTCCGGCAAAACCACCACCGCCGGCAAGCTGGCCGCCAAGCTCCGCAAAGAGGGGCGGAAGCCCTTCCTGGTGCCCATGGACGTGTACCGGCCCGCGGCCATCGACCAGCTCCAAAAGCTGGGCGGGGAGCTGGACGTTCCGGTGTTTCCGTCCACCGCCGACATGGACCCGGTGGAGATCGGCCGCAAGGCGCGGGAGAGCGCCGCCGCCAGCGGCGCGGACCTGCTGCTGCTGGACACCGCCGGCCGGCTTCACGTGGACGCCGAGCTGATGGACGAGCTGGTCCGCATTCGGGATACGGTCAAGCCGACGGACATCCTGCTGGTGGCCGACGCCATGACCGGCCAGGACGCCGTCAACATCGCCAAATCCTTCGACCAGACCCTGGACGTCGGCGGCGTGGTGCTGTCCAAAATGGACGGCGACGCGCGGGGCGGCGCGGCTCTTTCCATCAAGGCGGTCACCGGCAAGCCGATCAAGTTCATCGGCGTGGGCGAAAAGCTCTCCGCGCTGGAGCCGTTCCATCCCGACCGGCTGGCCTCCAGCATTCTCGGGATGGGCGACGTGCTTTCCCTCATCGAAAAGGCCGAGTCGGCCATGGACGAGGAGAAGGCGGTGGAGCTGGAGCGGAAGCTCCGCAAAAACCAGTTCACCCTGGAGGACTTCCGGGACCAGATGGTCCAGATCCGGAAGATGGGCTCCCTCGGCGACATTTTGGGCATGATTCCCGGAATGAACAAGATGAAGGGGATGAAGAACATGGAGGTGGACGAGGGCGAGCTGAAGCGCATCGAGGCCATCATCAATTCCATGACGCCCGAAGAGCGGACCAAACACGCCATCATCAACGGCAGCCGGCGAAAACGCATCGCCCGGGGCAGCGGCACCCAGGTGCAGGACGTGAACCGGCTGCTGAAGAATTACACCCAGGTCATGAAAATGATCAAAAAACTCAACAAAGGCGGCATGCGCGGCCTGGGCCGCGGCATGTCGCCCTTCTGACGTTCAAGGAGAACCGACGATCATGCCAGTGAAAATGAGACTTGCCAGACACGGAGCCAAAAAGCGTCCCTTCTACCGGATGGTGGTGGCCCACGGCGAATCGCCCCGGGACGGACGTTTCCTGGAAATCCTGGGCACCTACAACCCTCTCGTGGAAACCGACCAGGTCCAGCTGAACGACGACCGGGTCAAGTATTGGATGGATCAGGGCGCGATCCCGACGGATACCGTACGCAGCATCTTGAAGAAGAACGGATTCTACTCCACGCCGGCGCCGGCCTGACCGGAACCACTCCCTGATTCTCGACTCCCATGCATGATTCTCCACACCCAGATAAAGGAGGCGGAGCATGAAAGAACTGATTACCTATATCGCCCAAGCCCTGGTGGACCATCCGGAGCAGGTGGTCGTTGAGGAGGTGGAAGGGAATCAGACCTCGGTCCTGGAACTCAAGGTGGCCAAGGAGGATCTGGGAAAGGTCATCGGGAAGCAGGGAAGGACGGCGCGGGCCATGCGAACCATTCTGAGCGCCGCGTCCGCCAAGGTGAAGAAGCGGGCCGTGCTGGAAATTCTGGAGTAGTTCGCGGGCGGCTTCGAGTGGAAAAGGGCATGATTCGCATCGGCCGGGTGACGGGGCCCCACGGCGTTCGTGGCTGGCTCAAGGTTCGGCCCGACGAGGTCTCTTCCGAAGCCTTCGCCGCCGGCCGGGAAATTCGGCTGACCGACCGCGCCGGGGCGACCCGGCGGGCGGAAATCCGGGAGGCCCGCCCCCACGGCAATCTCTGGCGGCTGCGGCTGGCGGAGGTGGAGGATCGGGACGCCGCGGCCCCGCTGACCGGCGCGGAAGTTTTCGTTCCTCGGGCCGATTTGCCGGAACCCGAGGCGGACAGTTTTTACTGGGCCGACCTGATCGGTCTGCGGGTCTACGACATCGGCGGCCTCCCGGAGGAATCCGGATTGGCCGGGGATCTCGGGGCGAACCCCCCGCCGGCGCCCGGAGCGGAAAGCCCGGAAAACGACCCCGGCCGTTTTTTGGGGCGGCTGGAATCGATCATCGAAACCGGCGGCAACGACGTCTACGTGGTCCGGGACGGCGATCGGGAAACCTTGGTGCCGGCCTTGGCATGGGTGGTGGAAACGGTGGACCTCGCGTCGGGCGTCATGCGGGTGAATCTTCCGGAAGGGCTTTGAGGCGTTGGACTACCGGGTGCTGACCATCTTTCCGGAGCTGTTCGACCCGTTCTGGTCCACCGGCATCGTGGGCCGGGCGGTGGAATCCGGCGTGGTGGAGGTGGACGCCATCGACATCCGGGATTTCGCCGCGGACCGCCATCGGACGGTGGACGATCGCCCCTACGGCGGCGGGGCCGGCATGGTGATGAAGCCGGAACCGCTGGCGGCGGCCATCCGGGCCGCCAAGGCCCGATCGCCATCGGCCCGCGTTGTGTTGTTGAGCCCCCAGGGGCGGCCCTTTTGCCAGTCCGCGGCCCGCGAGCTTTCCCGGCTCGACGGGCTCATTTTTGTTTGCGGCCGGTACGAGGGCGTGGACGAACGCGTCTGCCTGGACCTGGTGGACGAAGAGCTGTCGGTGGGAGATTTCGTGCTTACGGGCGGGGAGCTGCCGGCGATGATCGTCATGGACGCGGTGACCCGGCTGCTGCCCGGCGCGTTGGGCGGGGAAGGGGCCGCCGAAAACGATTCCTTCGCGGAGGGGCTGCTGGAGCACGGCCATTATACCCGCCCCCCGGAATTCGAGGGAGAGCCGGTACCCCCGGTGCTGCGATCGGGCAACCACGCCGCCATCGACCGCTGGCGGCGGGAAACCGCCCTGATCCGCACCTTTCTCAAACGGCCGGACCTGTTGCGGGAGCGGCGGCTCTCGCCGGAGGAGCGGTCCATTCTGCGGAAATGGGGCGAAGAGATTGCGGACATCATCCAGGCTCCGGCTGTATCTGGCGCTGATTCATCATCCGGTGTTGAATAAGCGCGGGGAGACCATCGCCGCCGCGGTCACCAATCTCGATCTTCACGACATCGCCCGGGCGGGCCGAACCTTCGGCGCCCGGGGGTTTTTCGTGGTCACGCCGTTGAAAGACCAGCAAACGCTGACCCGGGAGATTCTCGGCCACTGGATCGAGGGCCACGGCGCGGACTACAACCCCGCCCGGGGGCGGGCGCTGCAATTGGTTCGGGTGGTGGACCGGCTGGAAGACGCTCTGGCCGAGGTCGAGGCGCGGGAGGGAAAGCGCCCCCGGCTGGTGGCGACCTCCGCCCGGGAAAGTGATTCCGCCCTGGAATTCGGGGAACTTCGCGCCCGCCTGGCGGAAGGCGAACCGGTGCTGCTGGCCCTGGGCACCGCCTGGGGGCTCGCGCCGGAATGCATGGCCATGGCCGATCACCGATTGCGGCCCATTCGGGGGGCGGGGGAATACAACCATCTCTCGGTTCGCTCCGCCGCGGCCATTTTGATGGATCGGCTGCTGGGCGAGGCGGAAACGGACGAAGGGGCCTGAACGCCATCCGCCGCCCTCCGGTTCGCCGGGGGGGCGGCCGTCCCCGAAGCCAAGGACGGCGTTGGGCGGAAACCGAAAATTCAAATCATCGAAACCGCAAGGAACAGAGGAAATCATGAAGACGCTTGAAAATCTCGAACGGGAAATGATGCGCCTGGACATCCCGGAATTCGGCCCGGGCGACAACGTGAAGGTTCACGTGAAGATCAAAGAGGGCGAAAAAGAGCGGATCCAGGTCTTCCAGGGCGTGGTGATCGCCCGGCATCGGGGCATGGCCAACGCCACCTTCACCGTCCGCAAGGTCTCCTACGGCGTGGGCGTGGAGCGGGTCTTCCTGCTGCATTCGCCGTCCATCGACCGGATCGAGTTGGTCACCCGGGGCCGGGTGCGCCGCTCCAAAATTTACTATCTTCGGAAGCTTCGGGGCAAGGCCGCCCGCATTCGGGAGAAGCGGGTATCCTGATCGCCTCGGCTCGCCAAGACGCTTCGCCGCCTTTTCGGGCGAAAATCCGTTTTTCCGGGAACCGGACATCGGGCGCGGTCGCGGCGCGTTGGAGTTCCCATGTGGACCTTTGAACGCCGCGCCCGGGCCCGGGGTTTTCTGGCGGTCGCCGGCGTGGACGAGGCGGGTCGCGGCCCGTTGGCCGGCCCGGTGGTTTCCGCGGCCGTCATTTTGCCGTCCGACTTTCCGGTGGAAGGCGTCGCCGACTCCAAAAAGCTGAGTCCGGCCCGGCGGGACGGGTTGTTCGACGAAATTCGCCGCCATGCCTCGGGCGTGGCCGTGGCCGCGGTGGACGCCGGGGAGATCGACCGGATCAACATCCTTCGGGCGGCGTTGAAGTCCATGGCGATGGCGGTGGACGGGCTGGAGACGGCCGCCGACTTTCTGCTGGTGGACGGCGACCGTCCGGCGCCCCATCAATGCCCCCAGGAAACCATCGTGGGCGGAGACGGGTTGAGCATTTCCATCGCCGCCGCCTCCATCGTCGCCAAGGTGACCCGGGATCGGCTGATGGCGGAATACGACGCCCGCTATCCCGATTACGGCTTCGCCCGCCACAAGGGCTACGGCACCGCCGCCCATCGGGAGGCGATCCGCCGCTCCGGTCCCTGCCCCCTCCATCGCCGGACCTTCAAGGGCGTGCGCGAGTTTTGCTGAACCCGGACCAGATCTTCGGCCGGCGTGGCGAAGAGGCCGCCGCCCGCCATCTGGAAGGACTCGGCTATCGAATCCAGGGCCGGAACGTCCGCACCCCCGCCGGCGAGATCGACATCGTGGCCCGGGACGGCGAATGTCTGGTCTTCGTGGAAGTCAAGGCCCGGCGTTCCGCCCGGTTCGGCCCGCCCAAGGCGGCCGTGGATCGGCGGAAACAGCGGAAGCTTTGGCAATGCGCCCAGCATTATTTGAAAACCGCCGACCGAACCCGCCGGCGGGCAAGGTTCGACGTGGTTTCGGTGACGCCCGACGGCGACGCTCTCCGGGTGGAGGTGCTTCGCAACGCCTTCGGCCTGTCGGGATAATCCCCGAACCCGTCGCGGAACGCGGAACCGCCGACGCGAATCCAATTTTCCCTTCTCGTTTTTTCCCTTTCGTTTCCGATTCATCCCTTCTTTCCGACTTGTTCCGCATGGGTTCGATTGTTTTCCAATCGCAGGATTTCGTCTTTGGGCTTTCCGTTCGGTCGGGACGTGGTTTTCCGTCCTTCCTGGAGCGGGGATTCCAACCCGTGATTGCCAAAGGCCCATGCGCAGGCGCCGCCGGTTGGCCCCCGTTGGCGGGCGATCGGGCCCATACCAATTCCGTCCGTCGCGCCTCGCCGCTCCGCCTTCGGGCGCTTGCGCGGGGCGTGTATCCTCGACGAGAGAGGTTTTGCAACGGCTTGTTTTCGATGCCCTTTTCATTTCCTTCTTGAAAAAATCGGCCGATTGTATTATTGCATTGCAACAATTGGTCATACCTTTTCCCGCATCGTGATCGAAACCAAGGAGGCGATCCCACTTCCATGGCGGAAACCGGCACATTGTACATCGTGGCCACGCCCATCGGCCATCCGGAAGACGTCACCCTTCGGGCGCTTCGGATGCTGGGCGAGGTGGATCGAATCGCGGCGGAGGACACCCGAAGCGCGGCCCGACTGCTGGCCCGGCACGAGATTCGGAAGCCGCTGATTTCCTGCCACGAGCACAACGAGCGGGATCGGCTGGAAACCCTTCTTGCGGGACTCCGGGCGGGCGATTCTCTGGCCTTGGTCAGCGAAGCGGGAACCCCTTCGGTATCCGATCCCGGCTTCCCGCTGGTTCGGGCCGCCGTCCGGGAGGGGATGCGGGTGGTTCCGGTGCCGGGGCCGTCGGCGGCGATGGCCGCGCTCAGCGTCTCCGGGCTGCCCACGGACGCCTTCACCTTTCTGGGGTTTCCGCCCCGGAAAACGGCGGCGCGGCGGAAGTTTTTGGAACCGGTCAAGGCCCTTCCGCATACCTTGATTTTCTACGAGTCGCCTCATCGGATTTTGAGCCTCCTGGCCGACCTGGCCGACGCGCTGGGGGATCGGGAGGCGGTGCTGGGGCGGGAGATGACCAAGTCCCACGAGGAATTCCTTCGGGGAAGTCTGGGGGAAATCGCCGAGGCATTGGATCGCCCCGGCGGCGTGAAAGGGGAATGCACCCTGCTGGTCGCCGGCGCGTCCGGAACCGCGGAATCCGAGATCGACCTTCGGGAACTGGTGCGCCAGGCGCTGAAAGCCCCCCGCGCCACGGTTTCCGGAGTGGCGAGAGAAATATCGAAACAATACGGCCTCCCTCGAAAAACGGTGTACGCGGAGGCCATTACCGTTCGTGAAAACGAGGAGAAAAATGGACAATCTTGACGCCATATTCAATCCGAAATCGGTGGCCGTGGTGGGCGCCTCCACCGAGGCGGGGAAGGTCGGCCACGACATTTTCGCCAACATCCTGCGGGGAAATTTCCAGGGAACGCTGTACCCGGTCAACCCCCGGGCCAAGCACATCCTGAGCGTTCGGGCCTACCCCTCGGTGAAGGACATCCCCGACCAAATCGATCTGGCCATGATCATCGTGTCGCCGAAAATCGCCATCAAGGCGGTCTCCGAGTCGATCGAAAAGGGCGTCAAGGGCGTGGTCATCGTGTCGGCCGGCTTCCGGGAGGTCGGCCCCGAGGGCCGGGAGATCGAGGACAAGATCGTGGAGATGTGCCGGGAGGCGGGCGTCCGGCTGGTGGGACCCAACTGCCTGGGCGTCATCAACCCGGTCGCCACCACCCGGCTCAACGCCAGCTTTTCCGGCCGCATGCCCAAGCCGGGCAACATCTCCTTCATCTCCCAGAGCGGCGCGCTGTGCACGGCGGTGCTCGATTTCGCCCAGGACCGGGACTTTGGCTTTTCCAAGTTCATCTCCATCGGCAACAAGGCCGACGTGGACGAGCTGGACCTGCTCCGCTATTTCCACCAGGACATGGAGACCGAGGTCATCATGATTTACCTGGAGGAGCTGCGGCGGGGGCCGGAGTTCATCGAGGCGGTCAAGGAGATCACCTCCGGCGAGCGGCCCACGCCGGTGCTGGTCATCAAGTCCGGCCGAACCAGCGCGGGGGCCAAGGCGGCGGCATCCCACACCGGCTCCCTGGCCGGCTCCGAGGCGGTGTACGACGCCATTTTCGAGCAGTCGGGCATCATCCAGGTGGAAACCATCAACGAGCTGTTCGACTTCGCCTCCACCTTCGCCTACAAGAACCTTTCCTCCCTGGGCAAATTCCGCCGGAAGATTCCCGACGGCAACCGGGTGGCCATCGTCACCAACGCCGGCGGCCCGGGCATCGTGGCCACCGACATGACCATCTCCTCCGGCCTGGAGCTGGCCACCTTCAAGGAAGACACGGTGGAGGCGCTGGCCAGCCATCTCCCCGCCGCCGCCAACCTTCACAACCCCGTGGACGTCATCGGCGACGCCGCCGCCGACCGGTACGAGAACGCCCTGGCCGCCGTGATCCGGGACGAGGGGGTGGACGGCGCGCTGGTCATCCTGACGCCCCAGTCCATGACCAACGCCTTGGGCACCGCCGAGGCCATCGTCAAGCTGGCCCGTCGCACCCACAAGCCGATCCTCTGCTGCTTCATGGGCGTGGTGGACGTCTCGAAGGGGGTCAAATATCTCCAGGAAAACGGCGTTCCGGTCTTCCGGTTTCCCGAAAGCGCCGCCCGGGCCTTCGGCACGCTCTACCGCTACGCCCGCTGGATGAACCGGCAGGAGCTGGCGGAATTTCGCGTGACCTACGACGAAGAACGGGCCCGGGAGATCATCGAGACCTGCCTGGCCGAGGGCCGCACCCGGCTGGGCGAGCTGGACGGGCTGGATTTGCTCAAGTGTTACGGTTTCAACACCCTGCCCACCGAGCTGGCCCGGGACGCCGACGAGGCGGTTCGTCTGGCGGATCAAATGGAGTACCCGGTGGTGATGAAGATCGTCTCGCCCCAGATTCTCCACAAATCCGACGCCGGCGGCGTGAAGGTGGGCATGAAGACCGCCGACGAGGTCCGCGAGACTTTCGACGAAATCATGAAAAACGCCCGGGAGTACAGCCCCGACGCGGATATCCACGGCGTGCTGGTTCAGAAGATGGCCCCCAAGGACGGGGTGGAGGTGATTCTCGGCTCCAATCGCTATCCCATCTTCGGGCCGTTGCTGATGTTCGGCTTCGGCGGCATCTTCGTGGAGGTGTTCAAGGACGTGGCCTTTCGGCTGGCCCCCATCGGCCGAAACGAGGCCCGACGGATGGTCCAGAACATTTCCGCCTACAAGTTGCTGCGGGAGTTCCGGGGCCGGCCCGCCTGCGACATCGAGGCCATCGAGCGGCAGCTCGTGGGGCTTTCCACCATGGTGATCAACCATCCCGAGATCGAGGAGCTGGACATCAACCCGCTGATCGTTTACGAAAAAGGGCAGGGAACCACCGTGGCCGACTGCCGGATGATCCTGAAATCCGTCGATTCCCCCGAAGAAGCGGAGTAGCAACCGTGGCCGACCCGTCCGAATCTTCCGTTCGGGTCTTCCCTTGTCTCGATGCCGTTCGTTTGGGCGGAAAATGATCGGGGCGTATCCCATACGCCCTTGGCGAGTTTTGCGCCGCCGCCCATGGGGAATCCAAAAGTGAACGGCCTTGGCGATCCCCCCCGTTTTGTTCTACGTCCGGTCGCGCGGCGGGTTCCGGAGGAAATTCGGAATCACCCGCCGCGCGGCCGGGCCCCTCTCCTCGGCCGCTTCGCCCGGGAAGCCGTCCTGGCCTCCGCCCGGCGAAGCGGCCTCGATTTTTTTTCCTCGGAAAACCTGAAAAAATCCGACCGGGGCGTTCCCCTGCCCGTGCGGGGCTGGCACTGGTCCCTCTCCCACAAGACGGAATTCGTGGCCGGGGTGGCGGCGCCGTTTCCCGTGGGCATCGACCTGGAAATCCCGGGTCCGCGCCATCCCGGCCTGTTCGACAAGGTGGGAACCCCGGCGGAATGGAATCTGCTCGGCGGCCGGGATTGGTCCCGCTTTTTCCGCTTGTGGACCGCCAAGGAGGCGGTGCTCAAGGCGCTGGGGGTGGGACTGGTCGGGTTGGGGGATTGCCGGTTGGCGGCCGTCGATGGGAAGCGGCTGGCATTGCGCGCCGGAGGACGCCGGTGGACGGTGGAGACGGCGGCCAGCGAAGCCTGCGTCGCGGCGGTGACCCTCGGCGATGGGACGGTTTCGTGGGAGTTTCGGGATTTGGAGTGACTTGGAGAAGCGAACCGAAGCCTTAAAAGGCCACCGGGGAATCCCGAGAAACTCGACCGGAAAATGTCGGCCCGACTCCGGCCATTTATTTAACTGGATTGAGAGAACTTCCTCTTTCATCCTGAATACCCTATCGTCGGTCTGATTCAACACCTCCCCTTCGCACCGCTACTTCACCCACGCCACCCGCGTCCGCGCCACCAACCGCTTCGCCAGCGGATTCAAATTCTCCTCCGTCAACGGCGCGAGGCAGGCCAATTCATCTCCGACGCGAAATCCGGGATTCCGTTCCAGGAAGAACCGGACGAACCGGTCCCGGGAATGGGCCGCGGCGATTCCGGCGTGATCCGGGCGGAGGAAATCCGCGTTTCCGTTGAGGCGGAGGATCCCGGTTTCCCGGTCGTATGCCGGCCCGAACCGTTCGGCGGCGATGGCGTTTCGCAAGACGGCCAGCGGGCCGCCGTTGGTTTCCGGTCCCGGATCGAATTGGTGGAAAAAGGTCGGCAGGAATCGGTAGGTTCGGTAGCCTTTGCAGATCAGCAGCCAGAAAAACGGGCGATCCGCCGGGCGGAACCGCCGCAGCAGATGGCCGAACGCCCCGGCGAGGCGGCAGGTCTGCCGCTTGCTCTTGTCCACGATGGTGTCGCCGCTGAAGAGGACGCGGGAACCGGAGGCGTCGTGGTCGAAAAAACGGATCGTGGAAAAGCCGAGGACTCGATCCGCTTCCCGCAGCAGAATCACCCGATCCTTTTCCGCCAGATCGCGCCGGAAATTTTCCGCCCGGACATTGTCGAAGTAGGCCGTGTGGAGGCGAAACATCTGCTCCGCGTCGCCCTCCGAAAGCCGCTCCCGCCGGATGATTTCGACCTTCATAACAGCGCCGGATCCAGGTAGGGAATCCGTCCGCCGAATTCGGCGCGGATGTTCGTCTCGGGCCGCCAGTCCACCACGAACAGGCGACTCCGGTAGACCATTCGAGGATACCCGCGCAAAGCGACGGCCAAGGGATCGTCCGCGTGGAAGCCGATGCAGAGGAAGCCAAGTCCCCGCCGCCGGGCCTCGGCATAGGCCGCGTTGATCAATCCTCGGAGGACGGCGGGATCGTCCTCCCGGACGCAGATCATGGAAAGGTAGGCATACCGCACCTCTTCTCCAACAGCAGGCAGGGCGGGAAAACCGGCGGCCCGCAATCCCAGGTTGATCGCCGGGAGACACGCGGCCATTCCCCGGCCGTAGTCCACGATCCGGTGCTGCTTGCAAAACCCCTGATCCCACAGCAGCGCCGTCCCCGCGATTCTTCCGTCATGGATCGCCACGAACAGATCGTCCATCCCGCAACCTCGAAAGCGGTCGAACCGTTCCGCTTCTCGGTGGGGGAAAAATTGCCGACGGCCGCCTTCCCGGGCCCAAAACCGCGTGATTTCGGAAGGCGCCACTTCGCTTCCCGACCGGATTTCCAGCGCTCCCCGTCCCGAAAACCGGCGATATCGGTTCAGGAAAACCATCGCCGTTCGATATTCCCCGAAATCGGCGTAGGTGGGAATGCCGATGCGGCCGGAGGTGAGAATGCGCCGGGCATGGTCGTTGTCGTCGATGATGGTGGTCAGATAGCCGGGAACCGGATCGGCGTCGTGCAGCTTGCGGAAAAACCGGAATCCCCGCGCCAGCCCGGTGACCCGGCTGCCGCGCACCAGGGAGCGCAACCCGCCGAGGTATCCGAATTCCCGGACCTCCCCGTTGATCCGGTATTCATCCACCGACCGGCAACCCATGCCCAGCACCCGCCCGTTTTCCGCCCCGGCGACCACCTGATACCGTCGGCCGGCGATCTCCAGCGCGTCGAAAAAGCGCGGCTCCCGTTCGTAGGCGACCGCGATGTGACCGGGGATCGGCGTTTCGCGGACGATCCGACGGAGCTGGGCGTCGTGTTTTTCCTCGGCGATGATAAAATGAGCCGTCAAGGGCGTTTGCTTTCGCAATCAGGGTGGTGGTTTTTCAAATGGTTTTGTTCCTTGTGGCGCCGAAAATCCCCCTAAATCCCCCTTTAAAAAAGGGGGACTTTTTCGGTGTCA
>CAYFVR010000097.1:0-14792 GCA_964346545.1 uncultured Desulfobacterales bacterium
AACCGGCGTTCGCTTCGGGCAACGTTCTCCTCGGCCCGCTTGCGGTCGGTGATGTCGCTGAGCGCCACGCGGCACAACGGAGCGCCGTCTTCCGCCTCGGCGGCGGTTGCCTTCAGATGCGCCCAGAAGTATGCGCCGTCCGGCTTCACCAGCCGCATCTCGCATTCCTGCGGGTCGCCCGTCTCAAAGAGATTTTTGCGGTGGCGATAGTAGACGTCCCGGTCCTCTTTGAGGATAAAGCGGGAGATCGGCCGCTTGACCAGCGCGCCGCGAGGCATGTTTAACAGGGCGGCGGCGGCGAGGTTGGCATCCAAGATCATTCCCTGCGCGGACAGGGTGAAATAGCCCACCGGAGCCCGGTCGTAGAGGTCGAAATAGCGCGCCCGCTCGGCTTCGATCTGAGCCCGGGCCGTGCGAAGCTCTTCGTTCTGCAGCTCCAGCTCGATCTGGTTCACCCGCAGTTCGTGGAGCGTTTCACGAATTTCTTCGGGCGAGAGGGCCGCGATGTCTTGCGGTGTCCCATCGGCCCGTTCCCGGGCGAGCGCTTCGGCCTTCCGTCGCAAATCCTCCCCACGGCCCGCCGAAGGGTCCGCGGCGTCTTTGGGGCGATTGTCTTTGCTTGTCATGGTTGTTTCCCTCATTTTCGGATGGCAAAGTCCCGTTTGTTTCGAAATTCGTCCGCTTTCCACCTTGTTGCCGGGCGACATCCAGGGAGGCGGGGGCGATCTCGACCCCGGCGCCATCGTGCGCCGGCTCGACGATGCGAGCCGTATACCACGGCCTAGCCTGCAATCATAACCGGTAATTTTTACTTGACAACCTTCTTTCGTTGCTTGACGGCCCTCTCCCGGCCGAAGACGCCGGAAATGGTTCGAGGTCCCGAACCGTTCGAGGACGGGCATTGCGCCAAGTTTTCCCTTGCTTCCCAAATGTCGCTGATGGATAGTGGGGATCCAATCCCATCTTTCCATTTCTCGTCGCCCTTCGCGGGAACGACGATTCACCCGGGGACGACGATGTTCCGTTTTCGCGTTCTTCCCCCGCCTCCCCAACGGAGATTCCACGTGGTTGTTCAGATGCCTCCGGATTCGACGGCCTCCGAACCGGTCCCGCTGTTTCTTTTCATCCCCCTGGGACTTTTTCTCAACATCGGCGGCGTATTTTTAAACAGTCTGTTGAACCTTCCCCTCTTTCTGGACAGCGCCGGAACCATCCTCGCCGCCGTCGTCCTGGGCCCTTGGCTGGGCGCGGCCACGGGGGTTCTTTCCAACCTGATCATCGGGCTGGTGGAAACGCCCATCGGCATTCCTTTCGGGATCGTGAACGCCGCCATCGGGCTGATCGCCGGGTTTCTCGGCCGGCGTTGGGGATTTCGAGATGTTCGGGTGGTCATCGCCCTCGTTTTGATTCTCACCGTGGTCTGCCCCATTTTGGCCACCCCCATCGTGGTATACCTGTTCGGCGGCGTTTCCGGCAGCGCCATCGACAAATACTGGGCGGTCCTGATGCAATCCGGCCACCAAGTTTTTTCCAGCGCGTTTCTCGTCCGGCTTCCGGCCAATCTGGTGGATAAAATCATCAGCGCCGGGCTGGTCTGGGGCGTTTTGCCGTGCCTGCCGCCTCGCTGGCGGGGTCTGTCCGACCCCCGGGAAAGAGAAGCGATCCCCTCGCCGAAAAAACCGGTTTCCCCCGGTTTTGAGGAAGCCCCGTGAGCCACCCGTTCCGTCTTCCAATTCTTCTTTTCCTTGCGGCCGCATGGATGTGGGCTCCCGTCGCCGATGCGGCCGAACCCCTGCGGCTGGCCGGCCGGGCGGACCATCCGCCATACACATTTCGGGACGACGAGGGCGCCCCCCGGGGCATTCTGGTGGATTTGTGGAATATTTGGTCCCGGCAAACGGGCCGGGCGATCCGCGTGGCGCTGTTCGAAACGAAAGCGCCGCAAGACGTGGTGCGGGCGGGACGGGCCGACGTGGTGATGGGGCTGCCCGACAAATCCGATGGATGGTCCGGGCTTGCCCTTTCCCGTCCCCTGGTGGAAGGGAGCCCCCGCGTTTTCGCTCGATCCGGCATGGGCCGGTTGCAAGGACGGGCGAGCCTGCTGGCCTTTCGCGTGGGCGTCGTGGCGGGCGGCGCGGTGGAAGCCTCGCTTCCCCAATGGCAACCCGGAATCGCGCTGAAAAGCTATCCCGACCTGCCGACGCTGATAGCGGCGGCGTTGCGGGGGGAAGTGGCGGTGATGGTGGCCGATTCGGCCGCCGCCCTGTTTCACCTTGGCCGCCTCGACGCCGGACGGAAACTGATTCAATCTGCCATCGAACTGCCGGCCATGGACCTTTGCGCGGGACTCCCGACCGGGGAAGCGGGGGTGCTGGCGGCGGTGGATGCGGGCTTCGCGGGGATTCCCGCTGCGCGGCGGCGGGCGATCGTCCGGTCCTGGTCCGGCGTGTCGATTGGCCACCGGATTCCCTGGCAGCTCATCAGCGTGGGGACCTTGCTGCTAATTTTCGTCAGCGTGGGAATCGCCGTCTGGATTTGGAACGATCAGCTTCGCCGCCGAATCGAAGCCGCCACGGCGGACCTTCGGGAAAAGCAGCGCCAGCTCATGCGCTCGGAGGCGGCGCTTCGCAAAAGTCATCGGCAGTACAAAACCCTGTACGATCAGGCCGACAGCGACAAGGAGCTGTACCGTTCCCTCCTGGCCTCTTCGGCGGACGCCATTCTCATCGCCGACCAGGAGGACCGGGTCCGCTACGTGAGTCCGTCGTTTACCGAACTTTTCGGCTGGACCCTGGATGCGCTTCAGGACCGGCCGCTGCCCTTTTCCAACAACGGCGACGCGCGGGATCACCGGCGGCAAATGCGGGAACTGATGGCGGGGGACGGCACGCTGTCCGGCGTGGACACCACCCGCCATGCCCGGGACGATTCCCCGATCGCGGTGAGCGTCAGCGCCTCCCGATACGCCGATCACCAGGGGCGTTGCGCGGGAACGCTTTGGGTGCTGCGGGACATGCGGGAAACCCAGCGGCTGGAGGCGGAGCTGCGCCAGTCCCAGAAAATGGAGGCCATGGGAACTCTGGCCGGCGGCATCGCCCACGACTTCAACAATATTCTTTCCGCCATCATCGGCTTCGCGGACTTGGCGCGGATGCGGCGCGACCCCAACGCTCCCGGGTCGGACAAGATCGGCGACTATCTGGAAAAGCTGCTGGAAGCGGCCCATCGCGCCAAGGATCTGGTCCGCCAGATCCTGACCTTCACCCGCCAAAGCGAACGGGCGCTCATGCCCACCGAACTGGGGCCGCTGGTCAAGGAAACCCTGGGCTTTTTGCGGGCTTCGTTCCCCGCCCCCATCGAAATCGAATCCCGGGTGGAACCCGGACTGGGCCCCATCAACGCCGACCCCACCCAGATTCATCAGGTGCTGATGAATCTTTGCACCAACGCCCGGCAGGCCATGGGGGACGGACCCGGCGGCAAGCTGACCGTTTCGCTGGAGACGGCCGCCCCGGAAGATGCGGCCGGAATTCCGGGTTCGACCATGGGAACGGCCTATCTCCGCCTGACCGTGGCGGACAACGGCCCCGGCATCGATCCGGCCATCCGGCATCGGATTTTCGATCCGTACTTTACCACCAAGGGGCCGGGGGAGGGGACGGGGCTCGGCCTTTCGGTTGTCCACGGCATCGTGCGGCGCCACAACGGCCACATCGTCGCGGAAAACCGCCCCGAAGGCGGCACGGAGTTCCGGGTTTTTTTTCCGCTGATCCGGGCGGAGGCGAGGCGCGCGCCGATCCGTCGGCCCGGGGCCATCGCGCGGGGGCGGGAACGGATTCTGCTGGTGGACGACGAACCGGCCCTGGCGACCCTGGGCCGGGACATTCTGGGCGGCGCGGGATATCGGGTGACCGCCGTGACCGACAGCCGCGAGGCGCTCGGATTGTTTCTGGAAGCGGAAGGCCGGTTCGACCTGGTGCTCACCGACATGTCCATGCCGGTCATGACCGGGGCCGACCTTGCCCAAAAGATCCTGGCCCGGCGGCCCGATTTGCCGGTTTTCCTCTACACCGGATACAGCGAGGCGATGTCGCCGGAACGGGCCGCGGCGTTGGGGATTCGCAGCCTTTTCATGAAGCCGCTGGACTACGCCGTCCTGGCGGAGGCCATCCGTTCGGTGTTTGACGGAAAGGCGCCGCCCGTTTCTCCGATTCCGGCGGAAGCCGGCCTCAAATCGCGCCGGCCGCTTGAAGTGCGGCCGTGACGATGGCCTGGGCCTCCTCCTGAATACTGGCCAGGTGGTCCGGCCCGTTGAAGCTTTCGGTGTAGATTTTGTAAATATCCTCGGTGCCGGAAGGGCGGGCGGCGAACCAGCCGTTTTCGGCGGTCACCTTCAGGCCGCCGATGGCCGCGCCGTTGCCGGGGGCGCGGGTCAACTTCTCCCGGATGGGCTCGCCGGCCAGCTCCTTGGCTTCCACCTGGTCCGGGGATAGCGCCTTGAGGGCCTTTTTCTGGGCGGAATTGGCCGGGGCCTGCATTCGCTCGTAGACCGGGGCGCCGAACCGTTTCGCCAGTTTCTCGTAATGGTCCGCCGGGGTCTTCCCGGTGCGGGCGGTGATCTCCGCCGCGAGCAGGTTCAGGATGATCCCGTCCTTGTCGGTGGTCCAGACCGTTCCGTCCGTCCGCAGAAACGAGGCCCCCGCGCTTTCCTCCCCCCCGAAACCGCATTCGGCGTTCAACAACACGTCCACGAACCATTTGAATCCCACCGGCACTTCGTGGCCCCGCCGCCCCAGATCCCCGGCCACCCGGTCGATCATGGCGCTGCTCACCAGGGTTTTCCCCACCGCCGCGTCCGCCGGCCATCCGCTTCGATTTCGATAGAGATAGTCGATGGCCACGGCCAGGTAGTGGTTGGGATTCATCAGCCCCGCCGGGGTGACGATGCCGTGGCGATCCACGTCCGGATCGTTGCCGAAGGCGATGTCGAACCGGTTCTTGAACTGGATGAGGGATTCCATGGCGTAGGGGGAGGAGCAATCCATCCGGATGACGCCGTCCTTGTCCACCGTCATGAACCGGAACGAGGGGTCCACGGTGGCGTCCACCACCTCCAGGTGCAGCTTGTAGCGCTCCGCGATCACGTCCCAATAATGCACCGCCGCGCCGCCCAGGGGCGCGACGCCGATGTGGAGTCCGGCCTCCCGGATGGCCGCCATGTCCACCACGTTGGCCAGATCGTCCACGTAGGGCGTGATGAAATCGGCTTCCGTCGTGGTGTCGGCGGCCATGGCCTTTCGCAGGGAAACGCGCCGCACGTCGCGGTTTCCGTCGGCCATCAGGGCGTTGGCCCGGTCTTCGATCCAGCCGGTGGCGGCGGTGTCCGCCGGGCCGCCGTGGGGCGGATTGTACTTGAACCCGCCGTCCCCCGGCGGATTGTGGGAGGGGGTGATGACGATGCCGTCGCTCGTTTGCCCGGGATTGTCCCGGTTCCAGGTGAGGATGGCGTGGGAGACGACCGGCGTGGGCGTGAATTCCAGCCCCCGATGATAGCGCACCGAAACCCCGTTGGCCGCCAAGACTTCCAGCGCCGTGGCGTGGGCCGGTTCCGAAAGGGCGTGGGTATCCATTCCAAGGAAGAGGGGGCCCGTGACGCCCTCCCGGCTCCGGTATTCGCAAATGGCCTGGGTGATGGCGACGATGTGGGCTTCGTTGAAGCTGTTTTTGGCGGCGGAACCGCGATGGCCGGAGGTGCCGAAGGCCACCCGCTGGGCGGGATCCTCGGGGTCGGGACGTTCGGTGTAATATTGGCTGACGAGTCGGGGAATATTCGGAAGAATCTCGGGCGGGGCCGGCTTCCCGGCCAGCGCATGAACGGTCATGGATGCTCCTTTCGGCGGAGGGGTGGGTCAACAAAGAACATGTCAGGAAGAGACGGGACGGTTTGGGACGTGCGCCGGGACATGGGATGGCCCGCGTCCGGACGGCGGAGAATCGAAGGCGATTCCGTCATACACGGCGTCCAGATGAAGCGAGACATCGACGGCCTCCAGCGCCACGGCGGGATGGGCGCCATCGGTTTCCCGAAGCTCCCAGTTGCCGGACGAGTTTCGGAAATAGCGCTCGATTTTTGGAAAATTCTGGGAAACCAGCAGATACTCCCGAAGCGAGGCGATTTTCCGGTAATGGCCAAACTTGACGCCCCGGTCGTACCGTTCCGTGGAATCGGACAGCACCTCCGCGATCAGCAGGGGATTCAGGAGCGTATCGCGTTCGCCGTCCGCAAACCGGGTTTCTTCGCACAAGACCATCACGTCGGGGTAGGTGTACAACCCGCTTTCCTCGATCTTGAGCCGCATGTCGCCGGGATAGGCCCGGCAAGATCCGCCCTGGAAGGCCAGCTTAAACTGAAAAATCAGGTTGGCCACCAGCAAATTGTGACGCTCGGAGGCGCCGGCCATGGCGAAGGTCTCTCCGGCGAAATATTCGCTCTTCGCCTCGGCATTCCGCTCCTGCTCCAGATAGGCGGCTTCGGAAAGAAAACCGGTTTCTTTGGCTTCCATGGCGTCGTCCCGGGAATGGTCCGGATTCGTTGAAAATATCGATTTTATTGAAATATGCGATGGGCGCCAAAAAAGTCAACCGCTTTTCCGGAAATCCCGATCCCGCGGACTTGCCGTCGAAAAGATCGAATCGCCCGTGACGACCCACCTCGAAGCGCCCTGAACGTATGGATTCCATTTCCCCCTTTTCATTCATCGGATCGGTTGATATAGAAATCCGGCATGTCGCCCGGCGGACTCCCGACGGAAACCATTCATCATTTCGAATGATTCAAAATTGTTATGCCTAATCCCATCGATCCCATTCAACGATTTTTCCAGGAGATGACGGCCCTGTGGCCCACCAATCCGGAGCTGGTCTTCAGCCGCCAGTTTCTGGAACTCTGGGAGGAATCCTGCCGGCCCCGGCCGGTGGTCGCCAAGGGGCCGTATCCCAAGGTCGGCGGCCAAAAACTTCCCATCCCCAAACCGGGGAAGTTCATCTCCTTCCTGGAGTGGGACCCGGTCCATAAAGGCCCGGTCTTGGTTTCCGAAAACTGCGCCTTCCGCTACCGGTTGGCCATTCGGATGGCCGACGGGGAAATCGGCTTTTCCGCGTTGCCGGATTCCGACACGGGAAAAGAAAAGGACACGCCGGGCCAGATCATGGAAGTGATTTACGACGTGATCGAAATCTTCCTGGAGCGGAATCCCGACGCCGATATTTTTCGGATCAAGAAAAAGGAATTTACGGCGACGCTGGACGCGCTGGACGATAGCTACGACCCCGCCCGGATTCGACGAATTTCCCGATTTTCCGCCGCCGAGGTCCGCAAATGGATTCGCCGAGCGGCCCGGGACATGGCGCTGGAGGATCTGAAATCCCAGATCAGTCTGCCCCTGGGCGACACCTTCGCGTTTCGGAACGAGGATTCGGATGGCGACCCCGAGCCCGCTTCCGAATCCGAAGATGTACTCGCCAAAGCCAATATTCTGCCGGAGCGGACGCCCTGGACGATCCAACAAGAGATGGCGGTGCTGGTGGACCTGGCCCGGCTGCGCGATCGAATCACCCGCGAATGCCGCATTCCCCTGGCCGGGGCGGAAACCGTTCCCACCAACGATCCCGATCGAACCGTGATCCGGCTCGCCGACACCGTCGGGCTGAACCTGATCGAGGGGCTTCGGTTTTCCGTCCACGCCGGGGAGGAGGCCGACCGGCTGGGCGAATGCGCCGTCGCCCTGGCGGACGAAACGGCGGTTTTCGTTGAAATTTCATGGGAAAACGCAGGGGAACGGCCCGATTTCGAAATCCTGCACCTGCGCCCCCTCGCCGCTCCCGCGCCCAAACTGCTGGCCAAAATTCGAACGCTGCACGACCAGGTCCGCAACGCGCCCGACGAAATCGTCGGCGCCCTCCGGCCGGTGCTGGGGTTGCCGTTGGCGTCCTCGACCGCGGCAACATCCACGCCGGATCGAGAGGACCTCGACCTTTCCCAAAGGCAGGCCCTGGCCGCGGCGGTGGACGACTCCCGGCCGGTGGTCGCCGTGCAGGGACCGCCGGGCACGGGCAAAACCCGGGTCTTGGCCGAGGTCATCCGAACCCTCTGCGCCCAAGGCCGGCGGCTGATCGTCACCGCGCCGTCCAATACCGCCGTGGACAATATTTGCCGAGCGGTTGCGGATTTGCCGGTGCTCCGGTTCGGCACGGCGGAAAAGGTGGACGAGGCGGTGCGAGGCCGCTGCTGGGCCGGGGACGGAGATCAGGTGGAAACCTTCATCAAAAAATCCCGGGGCGGCCGAAACGGCGCGGTCTACGCGGCCACCCATGTCCGAGCGATCTTGGATTCGGTGATCGGCCGGGATTTTCTGGAGCGGGGGCCCTTCGACGCCGTATTGTTCGACGAGGCGGGCATGTCGCGCATGGACGAATTTTTGCTCTGCGCCCAACTGGGAAAGCGGGCGATTCTTTTCGGCGACCAGCGGCAGCTTCCGCCGTTTCCGCTCTCCGGCAAAGTTCGTTCGGAGCTGGCGGCGGCCCATCCCCATCTTCCCCGTTCCACCCAAGCGCTGCTGGACGAGGGGGCCTTGGAATGGCTGATCCGCCACCGGAACGCGCCCCGGATTTTGCTGGAACGCTCCTACCGGTGCCAGAATCCCCGGTTGCTGCGGTTTTCCTCCACGCTGTTCTACCACGCCCGGGTGCGCACCAGCGAAACGGCCGAGTACTTTCGCCTGCCCTTCCACGCCCGCCGGGAAGCCTATCCACGGTCCACGCTCCGGTTCTATTGCACCAGCGCCCTTCCGGAGGAAACCCGGACGGAGACCATCGTCTTTTCCGACGGCCGGGTGGGAATGGAAAACCGCTGCGAAGTGGCGCTTTGCCGGTTCGCGGTGCTTTCCGCGCTGGATCGGTATCCGCCGGAGGAGATCACGGTCATTTCTCCCTACAAACGGCAGATTCAACGCGTTCGATCCGCGTTACGATGGGACCGAGTCGCCGGTTTCCTGCCCGGGAACGTGAACAAGGACGCCTGGCGGACCTTTCTCCGGGACCGCATCGCCACGGTGGACAGCTTCCAGGGCGGCGAAAGCGATCTGGTGATCATCAGCTACGTGCGGAGCAACGGGGACGGCGGGATCGGATTCGTGGACAATCCCAACCGCATCAACGTGGCCCACACCCGCTGCCGCAAAGAGCTGATCATCATCGGCGATTTGGAATGCTTGAAGCGCCAGGCAAAAAACGACGTTTTCATCCGAATGGAGCGGTCCTTCCGGCGGGACGGGGAAATTCTGGACGTGGACGCGGAGTTGCTGGAAGAAATTGCGGCGGGGTTTGGAGAGTGAAGTGAGAATGCGCCCGTGACCGCGCGAGCCGGTAGCCGGTAGGGTGGGCACGGCTTTTTGTGCCCACCATTCTGCGCTACCCTATTTCGCCGAGATTAACCGTATTTGAATTCGCCGGGAGATACATTCCCGGTGGATGATTGCGCATTGGGATTTGGAAATTCACGGCCCGTTAGGTTTCCAGTTCCGCTTGCTCCTTCACTTCCCGTTCTTCCGACCCATGAATCACATGGGGCAGGAAGAAAAGATGATATTCATCTTCGATGTCGATGCAGACCCGATGGCAGGCTTCCAGCACCTCATCCAATGATTCGGAGGGCGGCACGGCCACTTCAAAAGTGAAGTCTTCATCCTCAATCGGTGGAATCGGAGTGATCCGGATGCCACGGTAAAGCCGGTGCGCGGCGTCCACAAAATGCGCCGCCGCCCGTGCAAGATTTTTGTCCAAGCTGTTGATGTCCCGCATGGCGATTTATCCCTTTTTCTGGACGAGGGCAATTATCTCGTCCACGGTTTCCAAAAGACTTCCCAGGGGCTGTGCGTCCAGGGAAATGCCATCCGCCAAGTATTCCCGGGCAATTTTCAAGCGGAATGAGATCATTGGTTTTCCCTTTGTTCCGCGTTCCAAAAACCGACCGCAGTTTGAAAATTTACCCCGGACATCGCCGAAAAGTCAAATCCCCTGGGGAAAGATGTAAATTTTTCGGAAAATTGGTTGATTCGGCGGCCCGAGGGAATATAGTTGATGGGTTTGAATGAAAAGTGAACGACAACGCGCAACGGAAGCGGGGGAGATGACGGCGCAAATGGAAATCGAGGCGGAGCGGCGGAAGGCGTTTTCCCGGCGAATGATGGAAATTCTGAACGCCGGCGCCGTGAACTTGGCCATGGCCATCGGGTATCGGACCCGGCTATTTGACGTGATGGACGAAATGGACCGCTTCGCCGAATCCGCCGAGATCGCCGAGGCGGCCGGGCTGAACGAGCGGTATGTCCGCGAATGGCTGGCCGTCATGGCCACCGCCCGAGTGCTGGATTTGGAAGCCGACGGAAATGCGGAAAAATTCCGGCTGCCCAAGGCCCACGGCGATTTTCTGACCCGCCGCGCCGGAAACGGCAACATGGGCGTCTACGCCCAGGAAATTCCGCTCCTGACCCGCGCCGCCTACGACGCCGTCACCGAGGCCTTTTCCACCGGCGAGGGCATCCCGTACGAACGATATCCCCGGTTCCAGGCGTTCATGTCCGAGTTGGGCAACATGAAACACCGCCAGACCCTGGTGGACGTGTTTCTGCCCTCGGTGGACGAGGGACGCATGGTCCAACGTCTTCGGGACGGCATCGACGTGCTGGACCTGGGCTGCGGCGAAGGGGTGGCCACCCGGCTCATGGCGGAGGCGTTTCCCCAAAGCCGGTTCACCGGCCTGGACCTGGACGAACCGGCCATCGAGGCCGCCCGCGCCGCCGGCCCCCTCCCGTCCAATCTCCGTTTTGAATTGGAGGACGCCGCCACTCTCAAGGACGATCCGTCCCTGAAAGACGCCTTCGACTACATCACCGCCTTCGACGCCGTCCACGATCAGATCCGGCCGCTGGACGTCCTCCGGGGCGTGCGCCATCTGCTGCGGCCCGGCGGATGGTTTTCCATGGTGGACATCGCCGCGGAAAGCGGCGTGGCCGGGAACATGGACCATCCCATGGGGCCGATGCTTTATACCGTCAGCATGATGCACTGTCTGCCGGTGGGGAAGCAGGACGGCGGTCCCGGTCTGGGAACCATGTGGGGGCGACAGAAGGCCGAATCCTATTTGCGGGAGGCCGGGTTTGTCGACATCTTCGTCCAGCCCGTGCCGGAGGACCCGTTCAACCTCCACTTTTTGGCCCGATGAACCGGTTTTCGCTCCCGTCCGGGCGCGTGCCCCCCTTTTCGAAGCGGCTCCATCCGTTCTTCGCCGCCGGAACGTCCGGCCGGCATTTCTTTTTCTTTTACCTATTATACTTTCTGGGAGACCCGGCTCCATGAATATCATTTTTCTTTCCCCCAATTTCCCCCCCAGTTTCTATCTGTTCTGCCGGAACCTTCGGGACCAGGGGGCCAACGTGCTGGGCGTGGCCGACGTGCCCTACGACACGTTGAAGCCCGAGCAGCGGGCGGCCCTGACCGAATATTACCGGGTGGGAGATCTTTCCGACTACGACCAGGTCTACCGGGCCTGCGGCTATTTCATCCACGCCTACGGCCGAATCGACCGGATCGAATCCCTGAACGACTGGTGGCAGGAAACCGAAGCCCGGCTGCGCAGCGACTATAACGTGTTCGGCATTCAATTGGGCGACCTGTTCCGGCTGACGCGGAAATCCGAAATGAAGATGGGCTTTCTGGCCGCCGGGGTCGCCGTCCCCCGGGGCGCGGTGGCCGAAACGCCGGAAGCCGCGCTGAACTTCGGCCGGGAGGTCGGCTATCCGCTGGTGATGAAGCCGGATCGCGGCGTGGGCGCGGCGGACACCCGTCGGGTGGAATCGGAGACGGAGCTTCGGAACCTGCTGGGAAAGGGGGGCGGCGTCCGGTACATTCTGGAAGAATTCGTCGCCGGGGAGCTGGTCTCCTTCGACGGGCTGACCAACCGGGAGGGCGAGATCGTCTTCTTCGCCTCCCACGTCTTCAGCCAGGGGATCATGGAGACGGTCAACGAAGACCTGGACATTTTTTACTATTCCGAACGCGAAATCCCACCGGATCTGGAGGAAGCCGGCCGGGCCACGGTGGCCGCCTTCGACATGCGGGAAAAGTTCTTCCACATCGAGTTTTTCCGCCGGGCGGACGGAACCCTGGTCGGGCTGGAGGTCAACGCCCGTCCGCCGGGCGGGCTGACCACCGACATGTTCAATTTCGCCAACAACATCGACATCTATAAAGAGTATGCCCGGGTGGTGGTGGGGGGCCGATTCGAGGCCGAATTCAACCGTCCCTACCACTGCGGCTACATCGGCCGAAAGGTCAACAAGAGCTACCAGCATTCCCACCGGGAAATCTTGCGGAAATTCGGCTACATGATCGTGCATCACGGGCCCATCGACTCCGCCTTCGCCAAGGCCATCGGCAATTTCGCCTACATCGCCAACGCCCAAAACGTGGACGAAATTCGGGAGATGGCCCGCTTCGTCCACGAGCCGGCCTGAAAAGGAGCCTCCCATGAACGTCACCTACCACAAATGGTGGAGCCCGGCCCTGGGGCGGGACATGGAGTTGAAAGTCTACGGCCACGCCGGAAAGCCGGCGGTGGTTTTTCCGTCGTCCGGGGGGCGGTTTTACGATTTCGAGGACAACGGCATGGTGGATTCGGTCGCCCATTTCGTGCGCGACGGCCGGGTGGTGTTGTACGCCGTGGACTCGCTGGACCACGAATCCTGGCTGAATTACGACATCGATCCGGGGCGGCGGGCGGATCGCCATGACGCGTACGAGCGCTACGTCCTGGAGGAGGTGGCGCCGTTCATCCAGAGCCGGCGCCAGGACGTGCGCCGGCTGATGACCACCGGTTGCAGCATGGGGGCCTTCCACGCGGTCAATTTTCATCTGCGCTATCCGAACACCTTCGATCTGAGCATCGGGCTCAGCGGTTTGTACGGTCCCCGGTTTCTGCTGGGAGACTACATGGACGATCGCGTCTATTTTTACTTCCCCCTGACCTATCTGCCGGGGCTGGAAGACCCCGCCTATCTCGACCCCCTGCGGGAAAGCCGGGTGGTGACGTGCGTGGGCCAGGGGCCCTGGGAGCGGTGCGACCAGTACGACTCCATTTCCGAAACCGCCGCCCTGGCCGACATTCTGGAGGACAAGCGGATTCCGCATTGGGCCGATTTTTGGGGACATGACGTGGCGCATGAGTGGGGATGGTGGCGGAGGCAGCTCCCTTATTTCTTCGGCGAACTCGATCTCTGAATTCGTCCCTTTTGATCCCTGAAAGCGCCGCGCCTTCGGCATCTCTCGGCGCGAACGACCGCGGTCAGGAAACCTCCGACCGTCGCGACGCCATGCGCCTCTCTTGCCGGAACATCACCTTCCATTATCCCGACACCGGGAAACCGGTCCTGCGCGATTTGGACTGGGAAATTCGTCGCCCCGGCTTCAGCGCCCTGTTCGGGCCGTCGGGGGTGGGGAAGACGTCCCTGGCCCGACTGATTTCCGGCGACGTTCCGCCCGAGGCGGCGGAGGGCGAGATCGTTCGAGAGGGAATCGAGCGCTTCGCCTACACCTACAACCTGGAGCGGTTGCCGGGATGGGCCGCCGTGGGTCGCCATCTGGATCGGGTGACGCCGGAGGGAAAGGGGGACCTGCGGGATCGGTTGGTGGACGTGTTCGGGCTGGAGCGGATTCTCGGCCAGCGTTTTTCCCAGCTTTCCCTGGGGCAGAAAAACCGGATCAATCTGGTGCGCTATCTCTTGCAGGATTTTCAGTTGCTGATCCTGGACGAGAGCATGGCCAACGTGGACGAGATAACCCGAGAGCGGATTCTGCTGGCCATCAAGGAGATGTTCCCGGAGACGTTTTTCATCTACATCTCCCACAACGTGGTGGAGGTGTCCACGTTCTGCCGGGACATTCTGGTGCTGCGCGGCCCCCACAAAACGCCCCAAGGCGTGAAGGTGGCGGGATTGGACCTTCGGGAAGGCGAGGAAAAGGACTCCGAACGGCTGGACCGGGTCATGCTGGGGATCGTGAATGCTGCTTAGGCGGATCTACCAGTTCCTCATCATCTACGCCTTGGGGATCGGCCTGCTGCTGGGGGTGAAGTACGGGTTGGGCCTTTCCGACTACGTGATACCCGATCTCCCCTCCGTGTTCGGGGTGTTCCGGGACGAGGCGGAGCGGTATTTTCTGGACGTGCTGGACACCCTTTCCATTGCGGTGGTGGGGCAGATTTCCGCCATCCTGCTGGCGCTGCTGGTGGGCATCACCGGCCGCCAGGCCACCTGGTTCGGTTCTTTCGTGAAGGTGGCGGCCTACAACATCCAGGCCTATCCCATCGTCGCCCTGGCCCCGATCATTTTCATCCTGCTGGGGGACGGCTTCCTCTCCCGTTTGCTCATCGCGGCCATGATCTGCTATTTTCCGTTGTTGCTCTCGGTGCTGGGCATCATGTCCGAGCCGATCCCCGACGTGGAGCATTTCTACCGGGCCACGGGGAGAATGCGCTGGCAGCTCGAAGTGAAGATCCGGGCCTTCGAGAACCTGAGCAAGTTGACCACCGTGGTTTCCGGAAGCGCCACCCTGGCCATGGCGGGCACCATCGTGGCCGAGTTCATCGCCGCCAACGCCGGCATCGGCTATTCCATCCGGATCGCGTTGTACCAGAGCGATTTGGCCAAAGTGCTGGCGGCGCTGTTTTCCATCGGGAT
>CAYFVR010000097.1:14892-16103 GCA_964346545.1 uncultured Desulfobacterales bacterium
CGTTGTACCAGAGCGATTTGGCCAAAGTGCTGGCGGCGCTGTTTTCCATCGGGATTACCTTGTCCATCTACCAGGGGACGCTGGAATGGGTCGGGGCGGTGGTGAAGGAGCGGTGGGCGGGGGCGTAAGGCGAAATGGTGGGCACAAAAAGCCGTGCCCACCCTACGGCGGGATTTCCTGGTTCAGGGTAGGGTGGGCAGGGCTGTTTCTGCCCACCAATGATTCTTCCGAAAGCCAACCGAAAGGCGACCTGCCATGCGACGCTTTTTGATTTCTGCGGCGGTTTTCTTCTTTTTTACGGCCGTTCTCGGCAACGCCGACGCCAACGCCGAAACCCTCAACTACCGGCTGAAATGGATCTTCAACACCAGCGTGGTGGGCGATCTGTACGCCGACGTCCACGGTTTTTTCAAAGCCGAGGGGCTGAAAGTGAACGTGAAGCCCGGCGGGCCGGAGCGGGACGCCATCCGGGAGCTGGAACTGGGCCACGCCGACTTCGGCGTCGCCTCCGCCGATCAGGTGATCCGGGCCCGGGCCAAAGGGGCGCCGGTGGTGGTGCTGGCGCAGCTTTTCCAGATCAATCCGCTGCAATGGATCTACCGGGCGTCCAAGCCGCCGGTGACCGAATTGGCGGCCCTGAAAGGCCGGACCCTCGGCGTCACCTTCGGCGGAAACGATGAAACCATTCTTCGGACGCTGCTGGCCAAGGCCGGGCTGACCGAACGGGACGTGAAGCTGTTCAGCGTTCGATACGATTACACGCCGTTTTACCGGGATCAGGTGGATCTTTGGCCCGTGTACCGGAACGCCCAGGGGCCAATTCTGGCCAAAAAACTGGCGGCGGAAGGGGAGGAGGTGGCCTTTTTCAACCCGGCGGAATTCGGGATTCAGTTCGTGGCCAATTCCGTGGTGACCTCGGCGGAAACGCTGAAGGAATCCCCGGAAACGGTGGAGAAATTCGTCCGGGCGCTCATGGCCGGATGGCGAACGGCGCTGGACCCGGAGAATTCAGAGAAAGCCCTGGAGACCTTGGCGCAATTTGACAAGGATACGGAGCCCGACATCCTGAAAACCCAATTGGACATCACCCGTTCCCTGGTCCTTCCCAAAGCCGATACGGTGATGGGGACCATCGACCAAGCGGCCTGGATGCAGACGGAACGAATCCTGGCGGAGCAAAATCAAATCGACGAACCCGTGGGCGTGGAGAA
>CAYFVR010000098.1:0-1148 GCA_964346545.1 uncultured Desulfobacterales bacterium
CAGCGCTTGGTCCACGAAGACATGTCGTCCGGCTTCGAGGAATATCCGGACCACTGGGGACTGACTCGGCCCGATCCGAACATAGACCATCGTCGCGTCCCGAACCTCCAGACCTTTTTCGAGCGCAACGGCGACGTTCTGCCGACGTCTCAAGACCCAAGCGACTACCGGCCCGGGGACCTCGTAACCTGGATGTTGCCAGGCAATCTCCCCCATATCGGGATCGTCATTGATCGTCTCTCGCGGGACGGGATCAGGCCGCTCGTGGTCCACAACATTGGATCCGGGCCGAAAATCGAGGATATCCTGTTCCAGTTCTCCATCACCGGTCATTACCGCTATCCGGCTACCGAGTGAAATGAAGCGGCCGTATAACCATTGATTAAACCTGCCGGGCGAACCGGACGTTGGGTCCATACAGAATTTTGGAGATAGGCAATAGTTATGGGATATCTCTTCGGCGTGGCGTGGTGTGTTGTCTTCGGCGGATTGGGCCTATTTCTTCTCCAGCAGAGAAAAAAGTATTCGGCCTATTCTTCTTTTATCGCAACAGTTGAATCCGTAGAAACCATCCGTGGCCAACATACCGCCATACTTCATTCGGCCATTCCAAAGGTTGGAACATTTGGCATTGAGTTCCAAGACCTCGGCGATTTTTCCGAAGGCCAACGCGTCGAGTGCATGTGGGACGGCGAAAACCCGGCCACCGCCCAACAAGATCTTAGAGAAAATCAAAAGGTTGGAATTGTTTTTTCCTTTTTTGCGGTTGCGGTGATGCTGGTCATTTTTTTCCTGAATTTAGTTTTTTAGGCCCACAGAGGGGAAAATTCACGACGAACCGGTCAAGCGGATCGGCCGGATTTCCGGTCCCTTCCGGCCTCCCTTCCAATTATCCTTCCCGCCGCCCTTCCCGCCGAGATACCGGGGGAGCGTTCCTCTCCCGCCTCCACCAGCCGGGCCCTCAGTCCCCGCGCGTTCCGGGCCGAATCCATCGGGAGTCTGGCGGCGTCAAAAAGCCGGTCGGTTCGCCGGCGTTTCCGCCAGAGCCGTCGTCGATGGTCTGGAATGGGCTGGGCCGGTTTTTGCGAGGGCTGGGAAATGAAGCGCCCGCACTTCTTCGAAGCGAAATTTGGTTAGGATTTGGTTAG
>CAYFVR010000098.1:1248-16088 GCA_964346545.1 uncultured Desulfobacterales bacterium
GGGAAATGAAGCGCCCGCACTTCTTCGAAGCGAAATTTGGTTAGGATTTGGTTAGCGCCCGCCATCCGTCTTTTCGATGGAGAAAATTGGTAGTAAAAGGATGAGAAAAGGGGAGTCCTTGTTCGCCCTTTGGGGATTTGCCTGTTTACGCCTCGATTGCTCTCCCGCAAATTGCCTGATTTGGTTTCGACCCTTTCTCGAATGGGGGATTCGTCATGACGCCATTTATTTCGTTCAGCCCGAGGAAATCGTCGTTGGAGCGGCCTTCGGGCAAGCTTTCCGAGCCGGTTCGGCGGGGCGGCGCGGTGGCGGGGCCGGTTCGTTCTCTGCTGTCGGATCGCATGTTGGAATGGATTCACCAAATCCTCCCGGCCGGGGCCGTGGGCGTTTTTTCCGTTCGCTTCACCGCCGTGCGCACACTGACGGCGGAGCGGGGTCCGGCCGAAACCGCCGACCTGCTGGAAACGATTCTGTCCGCCATCCCGCCGGCCCTGGAGGTCGCTTTCCCCCAACGCTCCGGTTGCCCGGCGGAAATCGCCAGCCCCGATGAATGTTTCGCGGCGGTGGGCCTGAGAGGCGTCGGCGCGAACCGGCTGGGCGAGGCCACCGCCATTTTTCGCCGGGAACTGGAACGGCGGCTGGCATCCGAATCCTTCGAAGGCGAAGCGCCCCCTCTGTGCGTCGGTTGCGGCGTGGTGTCCCCGACGACCGAGGTGGGTTTTTTCCCCGCGTTGTACGAAGCCCTGGCCGACGCCCGGACGGTGGACGTGGCGGCCTGCGCCCTCTCTCCCGACAACCGTTTCGGCGAAACCTTCCGCGATTTGCTGAATCAGGACCGGCTGGAAAGCGTGTTTCAGCCGATCATTCAGCTTTCCAGCGGGCGGATTCACGGGTGGGAAGCCTTCGTTCGCGGCCCCCGGGAAACCCCCTTCCACCAGCCCGGCGCCCTGTTCGCCTTCGCGGAGGAAACCGGCCAAGTATGGACGCTGGACCGGGCCTGCCGCCGGGCCGCCTTCCGCGATTTCGGCGAGGTTTCCGGCGACAAGCGACTCTTCTTGAACATCCACCTCCACTCCTTTTCCGATCCCGGTTTCATCGAAGAACTGGCCCCGGCCGTCGGCCAAGTGCCCGGTTTGGAGCCGGAGCATGTGGTGCTGGAATTTTCCGAACGGTTCGATTCCGAGGACCGGGAGCTTTTCCTGCGGAATCTGGACCGCTATCGGGATCGCGGCTACCGCATCGCCATCGACGATTTTAGCCGTTCCACCCTCCGGTTCATCTCCGAAATCCGGCCCGACTACGTCAAGCTGGATCCGTCCCTGATCCGGGGGTTTGGCTACGACCCGATCCGCCGGGCCATGGTGGAAGGCATGGTGGCATTGTCGGAGCGCATCGGCGCCCGCGTCATGGCGGTGGGAATCGAAACCGAAACCGAATTCCGCACCTTGGTGGAGGCGGGCGTCCGCTACGGCCAGGGCTATTTCATCCACCGGCCGGAGCGGCCGCGGCCCGAAAAAGAGATGCGCCTTCCCGCGGAACTTCGGTTGGACGGAGGCGAGGCGGCCCGGCGGGAGGCGACGCCCATTCGGGATCTGGCGGAATCCGCTCTGCAAGTGACGCCGGACACCGTGGTGGCCCGGGTGAAGGAAATGCTGGCGGATCGGCCGCCCCTGAGCAGCGTGATCGTGGCCGAAGGCGGGCGGGTGCGGGGCATGGTGATGAGCCATCACATGGACCGGCAGTTGGGCACGCAATACGGCGTCTCCCTGTTTTACAAACGGCCCGTTTCCCTGCTCATGGACGCCGAACCGCTGGTTTTCAGCGCGGACCAGCCCCTGGGCGAGGCGGCCCGGGCGGCCATCAATCGGGAAGGCGACCGGGTCTACGACGACGTGGTGATCGTGGAGGAGGGCGCCATCTTGGGGACGGTCTCCGTGCAGCGGATGCTGGAAACCCTGGCCCGCCACGAAATCCGGGCGAGGCAGGGCGCCGAGGCCGCCACCCGGGCCAAGAGCGCCTTTCTGGCCAACATGAGTCACGACATCCGGACGCCCATGAACGCCATCCTCGGCATGGCCGACTTGTTGTGGGACTCCTCCCTCACCGACGACCAGCGGAAATTCGTCGGCGTCTTTCGCAACGCCGGGGAAAGTCTGCTGGAGCTGATCAACGACATTCTCGATCTGTCCAAGGTGGAGGCCGACCGGATCGAGTTGGAGTCGGTTCCCTTCCGGCCCCGGGAGGTGCTGGAGCGAACCTGCGAGGTGATGGCCATAAAGGTCCACGAAAAGGCGGTGGAGCTTGTGAGCGTCATCGATCCGGCCCTGCCCGCCCGGCTGGTGGGCGACCCGGGCCGTCTGCGCCAGATTCTTTCCAATCTGGTGGGCAACGCCGTCAAATTCACCCGATCCGGCGAGATCGTGGTCCGGCTGCGGAAAGCCGACCCGCCGGAAAACGGCAGGCCCGGCGTCTGGGTCCACGCCTCGGTGCGGGACACCGGGATCGGGATTCCCCGGGACAAAATCGAGCGGGTTTTCGAGACCTTCGCCCAGGCCCATTCTTCCACCACCCGAGAATTTGGCGGCACCGGCCTGGGGCTGACCATCTGCAAGCGGTTGGCGGAAATGATGGACGGTCGCATTTGGGTGGAAAGCGAACCCGGGGAGGGCAGCGATTTCCAAATTCTGATTCGGCTGGAGGACGCCGGCGAAGGGCCGGAACCGCCGCCGCTGGACCTTTCCGGAAAACGGCTGGTCGTGGCCATGGAAAGCCGGGTCGCCCGGGAGACGCTGGCCGAAACCTTGGTCGCTTGGGGCGCGTCGGTTTCAACGACGGCCCGGGGAGAAGCGGCCGAAGCCGCCCTGGACGGGGAGGAAGCGGCGGACGTCCTGCTGCTGGACCGCAATCTGGCGGACGGGGACGGTTTCGCCCGATCCGCCCATCTGGCGAAGCGTTCGGGCGTCGCGGGCCGCATCGTCATGCTGTCTCCCAGCAACCGGGTGGGCGGCGACGTGGCTCGAGGCCGGGAGATCGGCGTGGCCGGAACCGTGGTCAAGCCGCCCAAAGCCGGGGAACTGGCCCGGGCCCTGGGCGCGGCGCTTGGGCTGACCGCGCCGGAAGCCGAGGCCGCGGCGGGCGGCCAAGCGGCCTCGGCGACCCGTCCGTTGCGGGTGTTGCTGGCGGAAGACAACGAGAACAACCGCACCTTGTTCCGGTTTTACACGAAGGATTCGCCCCATGCGGTGAGACTGGTGGAAAACGGCCGGGAGTGCGTGGATCTGTTGACGGGCGGCGAGGAAGCCTTCGATCTGGTCTTCATGGACATCGACATGCCGGTGATGGACGGCTACGCGGCCACCGCGGCCATCCGCCGGTGGGAGGCCGAAAACGCGCGAAATCCCCTGCCCATCGTGGCGCTGACGGCCCATGCGCTCAAAGGCAAGCGCCAGGAAAGCCTGGACGCCGGCTGTACCGATCACCTGACCAAGCCCTTTCGACGGGAACAATTGTTCGAGATGTTTCGTCGATACGGCGCTCTCCCCTCGGATTCCTCGGCCGAGGCGGCCGGATCGGCGGAGACGGGGGCGTTCCCGGAACCGGAACGATGGTCCGACGAAGGGGTTTCCGACGAAGAGGGGAGCGCCGCCAAGATCGCCGGGGGGCCGCCCCGGAGCGACGGCCCGATGGTTCGGGCGCCGGCGGAGTTGCGGGAGCTGATTCCCGGTTTCATGGAGGTGACCCGTGCCGAGATCGACCGGCTGGACGCGGCGGTGGACGAGGGCGACCATGGGATCATCCGGCGGATGGGCCACCGGATCAAGGGCGCGGCGCTTTGCTATGGCTTTGAGCAGATGGGCGATTTTGCCCGGGAGATCGAGGACGCCGGGCGGGAGGCCCGGCCCGTGGAATCGGTTCGCGCGCTGGCGAACCGGCTTCGAGATTATCTGGAAACGGTTTGGGTGGAATACTCGACCGAGGAAGGAGATCAGCCATGATCCGTCGGGAGCACTTTTCGCACCGTGGCCACCAGTTGATCGGGGCGGAAGGGCTTGGTGATCCAGCCCGAGGCCCCGGCCTCTCGGGCCTCGTTTTTGACGTCCGCTTCGGACTCGGTGGTCAGCAGTAAAATGGGCGTTTTGCCGTATCCGGACAGCTTCCGGAGTTCTCGAACCAATTGAATGCCGTTCATTCGCGGCATGTCCAGGTCGGTGATGACCAGGTGAAAGGATTTCGCCCGGGCTTTCTCCAAGGCTTCCGCGCCGTCGGGGGCCTCCGTCACCGCAAAACCTTCCCGTTTCAGCGAAAACGCCACCATCTGCCGAATGCTTTCGGAATCGTCGGCGATCAATATTTCGATCGACATGGAAATGGTCTCCTTTCTTCTTTTTTTCCCGTCCCGATGGGAATCGACCCGGGGCCTTCCCTCGCCCTTGCCCGGCCGATGACCCCCATCGTCCCTCCACAGGTCGGTTGCCCCACTCAACCGGAAGCGGGGACGAATGTCAAAACAAAAAACAATTGCCATGATTTCATGAAACGCCAACCCAATTTCCCCGTTTGGGATTCTTCGTTGGGCCAAGCGGGCGCAACCATGGCGGCGGAGGGGGGCATCCCGTTCCCCCCAGACGTTCGAAGCCCGTCGTATCGGGCGCCGTGCTTTGCGCAGGGGGGAAGCAGGGGCCAAAGCCGGGGTTAAAATTCTGTTAGAATCTTCCCAGACCCTGGAAAGCGGGTGCGATTTCCCCCGGTTTTTTATATATTGATTCCCCAGCGATCTGTATCATGGAACCCGAAACGGAGGCGCCCATGCAATTCCGGCATCTCATCCTGTGGTTTGTTCCGGAGAATATCCAATTGGACCCGGACAAAGCGCGCCGTGCGCGGCAGTTGATCCTGTTTATCCTCCTTTCCCCCTTTTTTTTCATTCCCAACGTGCTCAAGTGGAACCGGCTGGACCAACCGGTCTTGGCCGTCAGCATGACGATCGTCATGGGCGTCACCCTTTGCGGACCCTTTCTGTTTCGGTTTTTCCGGTCCCTGGACCTGCTCGGGGTGTGGGTGTTTTTGCCCCTCGGAATCCACTTCACCCTGTTGCCCTACCGCACGGGCGGGATTTTTTCCGACGCGCTGACCTGGAACATCGTGTATCCCACCTTTGCCGCGGTTTTTCTGGGTTTCCGGCACATGGCGCTCTGGTTCGTCCTGGTTTCCCTTCAATTGCTGTTTTTCTCTTGGGTTTATTTCTCCGGCCATCCCCTCCCGCCCTTTTCTCCGCCCCCCGACCAGGCCTTTCAGATTGAGATCGCCAACCTGCTGGGACCGTTTTTCACCCTGATGGTGGCGGTCTTTTGCGCGGAACTGAGCATCCGGCGGGGATTCTCGGACCAGCAAACCGCCCTGGTCCGGCAGCGGCAAGCGGTGGGCGAGCTGGAATCTTCCCAGGCCCGCATGGCCGAACTGACCGAGACGCTCCAGGCCGATATCCGGGATACGGAGAGAGAGACCGAGTACCTGGTTTCTTCGGTTTTTCGGGAAATGGGCGCATCCATCGAGGAAAACGCGGCGCGAGCCCGGCGGAGTTCGGAATTGCTGGCGGAGCTAAAATCGCTCTTTGACCGGGTGGAAGGGTTGATGTCCCGACTGCGGGACACGACCGAATCGAGCCGGAAAGCCGGCGAAGAAACCGCCCAAGTCGTGGGGACCATCGACGATATCGCCTTTCAGACCAACCTGCTGGCCCTGAACGCCGCCATCGAGGCGGCCCGGGCGGGGGCGGCCGGGGCGGGCTTTTCCGTGGTGGCCGGCGAGGTGCGAAACCTGGCGGGCCGTTCGGCCGCGGCGGCCCGGAAAACCGACGAACTGGTCCGGCGGAATACCGAGAAAATCCGGGAGGGACATGAGCGCTTGGTGGAAACGAGTGAAGCGTTCCAGGCCGTGTCCGAAACCGTGGCCCAGGCGGTGGCCCACATGGGGGAAATCGTGACCGCCTCCAACCAGCAGGCCGAGGGAATCCGGCGAGTGGAAGAGGCGCTCCACCGCGTGGATGCCCGGCTGAAGAAGCATGGGCGGCTCCCGGAAGGGACGGCGGATGCGCACCCCACCACTCCCCGTTCGGGCGTCTGGGATATCGCCGCATTCCCTGCGCGACCATCGGGAAGTGAAAACTTTGGCATTTGAATGCTCCAAAATTCCGGCGCTGGTTCGCGAACGCCATCCCAAGGCCCCGGAACCGGCGGTCATTGGCAACTTTCGCTTGCCACCAACGAACTCCTGGCCGAAGACCTGAAGTGGCTCCACCCCATGCGCGTCTCCCCGCTACGCCTTCAGCGACTGGAACCCGCTCATGGCCCCGGTCCGCCTTCTGGCTCCGGTCGTGCGGGAGGATTGGAAGCCCGCCCCGCCGACCAATCGCCTCCGCGAAGCCGAGAAGCGAATCTCCGACGCCATCATCGACGGTTTGAACGCCCGGCGGCGGTTCCGGTCCAACTCCGGGCCTTCGAGGCGGATGGCGACATCGACCATCTGCGATCGTTGAAAGAGGAACTGGTCCGGCTGCACTACCACCCGGAGGCCCATCTTCACGAATAGGAGGCGGGCATGACTTTCCGGTTTTCCGGTTTCAAAACCATCCGGTCCCGGTTGACGTTCGGTTTGGCGGTGGTGGCGCTCGTGCTGGCCGTTATCGCCGCGGCGGTCTATCGGGCTTCGGATCACATGGCCCACGTGGTGTCCCATCAGCGAGACGTTCACGGGACGTTCGACCGAATCCTCGGGGTCGCCTACGACGTCTTTCTGCAAGGCGGCTTGGATTTGAACGTCGCCTTCGCCGCCCGTTTCGACTCGGAACGGGCCAATAATAGCCTGGCATCGGCGGCGGAGGCGTTGTCTCGGAGCCGGGAGTCGTTGGCTGCCCTGGAAGCGCCACGCTTCGAGCGGTTGACCGCTCAGGCGCCGGTCCTGGAATCCCAGCGGTTGGGAAATGGTACCGAAGCCCCCCGAAGTCGGCAAATCGGCGTCCGGTTCCGAGGCCGTTCCGGCGGGGAATTCCGGAGGCCAAGCCGAGGGCGAGTTGATCCCCATCGCCCGCCGCCTGTTGGAGATTTCCGCCGGGGTTTCCCAATTGACCGCCCGGATCGACGAGGTGGATCGGATCACCGGCGACCAGATGGCGGCGGAAGGGCGTTCTGTGGCGTGGGCTCGGGCACTTTTGCGCGAGTATTGCCAATTCGAGAAGGCGGCCGGGGATGAATCCGGTCGAATGGTGGATTGTCTCGGTCGGGACATCACCGGCCTGGTGACTGCGGACTCTCACCAGTTGTTGGATCGGTACCGTCGGCTGTTCGAGCGGTACGCCGCCGCGTTGCGGGACCGATTGCCGCCGAACTCGGTCGAAACGTTGACGGCGCTGGATAACTGATTCGCGGAGCTGGCCGACCTGCGGGAACGGCTGGAAACCCTGAAGGTGGAAGGGACCTACGTCTGGCAGGAGATTCATTTGGCCATGGGCGAAATCCGAAACCAGTTCCTGGCGGTCAACGAAGCGGTGGACCTGTTGAACCGGCGGGCTGCGGACGAGGTGGTGTCCGCCACCCGCCGGACCCGGTCCACCGTGCTGATTTCGTCCGTTTCCGGTGCGGGGTTTCTGCTGCTCTGGGGTTTGGCCTTCGGCCGGTGGATTCAGCGCAGCCTTTCGGGCGTGACCGCCCGGGTGCGATCGGCGGCGATAGAGGTGACGACGGTTTCCGGAACGGTTTCCGAAGCTGGAACGCCCCCGTCTCTTTAGCGAAACCCGAATCCGATCCAAATCAAATTTGAATAATTTCCAAATAGGATCTCTCCGCCATCGTTCTTTTTTTCCGGGAGTACGCCGCCGGTCCACGGCGCGACTCGTCCAAGCAAGCGGGAGATTTAGCCTTTGCATGCAACCGAATTCAAGAGGGGAGCCATCGCCATGCCCAACGCCTCCATGCCCGAGAAACATCCAACGGCGGACCTGATCACTCGGTCCTGGGAATTCTGGGGAACCACTGCGGACCGGGCCTTTCGGCTCGCGGACCAGCTTCGGGAGACCGGTTTCCGGTATTTCGAATCCCTCCACCCCAAACCCCCCGTAGCCGACCTCCCCGAATGGGGCGATCTGGTCAAGGACGCCTGGGAATACGCCCTGGACGTTCCCCACCGGGCGGTGTTGTTCGCCGACATCCTGCGAAAGCGGGGCAACCATTTTCTGGAAATCGTCCAAAACGGCCAACCGCCGGTGCTCACTTTCGATTACCGGATCGTCATGGACGGCCGGAGCCTGGAGCGGCCGGTGAACCACGACCTCGCCATGATTCTGCCCAAAAACGGCGAAACCTTGGACATGGAAAAGCGGCCGGTGGTGGTGATCGACCCCCGCGCGGGCCACGGGCCGGGCATTGGCGGCTCCAAGCAGGATTCGGAGATCGGCATGGCGCTGCGCCAGGGCCACCCGGTCTATTTCATCCTCTTTTATCCGGACCCGGAGCCGGGCCAGACCTACGCCGACGTGAAGGCCGCCCAGACCCGCTTTGTGGAGGCGGTTCGCGAGCGCCATCCCAAGGCCTCGGAACCCGCGGTCATCGGCAACTGCCAGGCCGGATGGGCCGTGGCGCTGCTCTCCGCCGACCGGCCCGACGTGACCGGTCCCCTGGTGCTCAACGGCTCGCCGCTGTCCTACTGGGCCGGGGTGGACGGCAAAAACCCCATGCGCTACCGGGGCGGCCTGCTGGGCGGCATTTGGCTCACCAGCCTGTTGTGCGACCTGGGCAACGGCAAGTTCGACGGGGCCAACTTGGTGATGAACTTCGAGAACCTGCATCCCGCCAACACCCTTTGGACCAAACAGTACAACGTCTGGCGGAACGTGGACCGGGAGGAGGAGCGCTACCTGAACTTCGAAAAATGGTGGAATTCCTACTTCATGATGAACAGCGAGGAGATTCATTTCATCGTGAAGGACCTCTTCATGGGCAACCGGCTGGAACAGGGCGTGGTGGAGCTGGACGAGGGCAAGCGGATCGACCTGAAGAACCTCAAGGACCCGGTCATGGTCTTCGCCTCCTCCGGGGACAACATCACGCCGCCCCAGCAGGCCCTGAACTGGATCGCCAAGGTCTACGGCACGGTGGACGAAATCAAGCGCTGCCGCCAGGTCATCATTTACCGGGTCCACGAGAACATCGGCCATCTTGGGATCTTCGTCTCCGGAAAGGTGGCCCAGAAGGAGCACAAGGAGATCATCGAGAACATCGACAACATGGACTACCTGCCGCCGGGGCTGTACGAGCTGGTGATCCAGGAGGAAAAGAAAACCCTGGTGGAGGACGGGGAGGAGATCGTCCTGACCGACTACATCGTCAAATTCCAGGAGCGGGAGATGGAGGACATCCTCTCCATGGACGACGGCTTCGCGGACGAGGAGGATTTCGCGACGGTGGGCCGGGTTTCCGAGGCCAATGACCGGATGTACCGGCTCTTTCTTGCGCCGTGGGTGAAGCTGTCCACCAACGAAATCGTGGCCGAAGACCTGAAGTGGCTCCACCCCATGCGCGTCTCCCGCTACGCCTTCAGCGACTGGAACCCCCTGATGGCCTCGGTTCGCCTTCTGGTCCCGGCGGTGCGGGAGGAATGGAAACCGGCCCCGCCGGCGAATCGCTTCCGCACGGCCGAGAAGCAGGTTTCCGACGCCGTCATCGGCGGATTGAACGCCTGGCGGGACATGCGGGACGCGGCCGACGAATTCCTGTTCAAGACAGTGTACGGCAATCCCGGCTGGGCGTTGGTCTTCCCGGACATGAACGGCTCGGAATCCGAAGCGGACGGCTCGGCGGCGGAAATTGCGGCCCACACCGAGGCCGCCATCGCGGCGGACCGGGACGACTGGGCCGACAAGATCAACAAGGGCGGCATTCCGGCGGGCATCGTCCGGACCATCGTTTGGATGGCCGGGGCCGACCGGGAGTTCGACGAGCGGGAGTTTGCGGAGGCCGGCCGGATCGTCCGGGAGAGCGAACGGTTCGCCGACATGTCCCTGGATGCCTTCAAGGAGATGGCCAAGGAGCAGGCCCGCATTCTCCAGGTGGAGCCGGAGAAGTCCCGCAAAGCCCTGCGCCGCCTGCTGCCCCAGGCGGAACACCGGCGGGAGGCCTTCGAGATTGCCGAGAAGATTGCCATGGCCGACCTGATCCTGGTGGAGGATGAGAAGCAGGCGTTAAAAATGTTGCGGGAGATTCTGCAACTGGAACCGGCGGCGGCGTAGGCCGGCTTCGGTGGCGGATCGGCGACGCTGTTTCCGCCCATTCGCCCCGTGACCCGCAGATTTGTCGCAAAGGGGCGGCCTTCCATCCACTGGGGGCCGCCCTCGCTTTTGCCGTTGCGGCCTATCCCCTGGCCCTCACCCCCAACCCCGCCGGAAATTCATCCGCCATGGCATCGGAAACCCCGCCCATCCAAACCCATCCCGACCGCTTTCTGGTCTGCGGCCTGGGCAGCTTGGGCCAGCACTGCGTGGCCAACCTCAAGGCATTCGGCGTCCGGGTCGGTGCCATCGACCGGGTGGCCTACGACGAGTGGGAGATCGAGGCGGTGCCGGAATTGTTGGACGCGGTGGCTGTCGGGGATTGCCGCCACCCCTCCGTGCTGGAGCGGATGGAAATTTCGGCCTACCGGGCCGTTCTATTCGTCACCAGCGACGACCGGGTCAACATCGAGGCGGCCTTCGAAGCCCGCCGCCTCAACCCGGCGGCCCGGCTGGTGGTGCGCAGCGGCAAAGAAAATTTGAACCTGCTGCTGGGCGCGGAGCTGGGCAATTTTATCGCCTTCGAGCCCAAGGCCCTGTCGGTTCCGGCCTTCGTCCAGTCCGCCCTGGGCGACCAGGCGCCGGCCTCCTTCCACCTGGAGGGGCGGCTGGCCCAGGTCATCCGCCATGAAGTCCGGCCCAGGGATTCCTTGGCGGGCCTGCGGCTGCGAAAGCTCCAGACCGACGGCCGCCGGATCGTCCGGTTTCAGCGGCCCGCCGAGGCGATGGTGCCCGATTTCTACAACTGGGACCCGGACACCGTTCTGCGGCCCGGCGACACGGTGGTCTGGATCGAAAGCCGTTCCATTCAGCCCTCGGATTCACCGGATGGCCGCCGCGCCCAAAACGGGTGGCGGAACGCGGTCCAATCCGTCGGGTCGGTGATTGGGAAAATCCGGCGGGGGGAAGCCCTGGCCCTGGGACGGCGGCTGCTGGAGCGGGTCCATCGGCTGGTGTTTCTTTGCGGCGTGGCCCTGTTGGTGTTTTTGCTGACCGGCGGCCTGCTGTTTTACCGGTTCGGCCCGGACCTTCCCTTTGTGGACGCGGTGTTTGCGACGGCGGGGCTGCTGCTGGGCGGCTATTCCGATCTGCTGGGCGCGGACTTCCGGTTCACCCAGCCCTTTCCTTGGTGGATGAGGCTGTTCGGCCTGGGGCTTACCGTGGTGGGGACGGTGTTCGTGGGGGTGCTTTACGCCCTGATAACCCAAAGCCTGATCAGCGCCCGGCTTCGCTTTTTCCGGAAGGCCGTCCTGCCGGAGGCGGGCCATGTGATCGTGATCGGCATGGGGAATTTCGGGCGGCGGGTGGTGCGGCGGCTCCGGGAATCCGGCGAACGGGTGGCGGCGGTTTCCCTGGCCGACGATCCCGCCGCCGCGCCCCATCCGGAGGTGCCCCACCTGGCCGGTCCCAGGGGGCATTTGGAGGAGACCTTGGCGGCGGCGCGGGTGTCCACCGCCCAAAGCGTCATCGCCGTCACCCGGGACGAGATGGAAAATCTGGAAATGGCCCTGATGGTCCGCCGCCTCAATCCCGGGGCCGCCCTGTCCATCCGCACCTACCATCCCCGCTTTAGCGAGAACATGGCCCACCTGTTTCCCCGGGCCAAGGTGCTGTGCGTGTCGGCCCTGGCGGCGGAGGCGTTCGTGGCCGCGGCCTTCGGCGAGAAGGTGGCCCAGCTGTTCCGGCTGGACGACCGCACCATCATCGTGACCGAGTACCACATCGAGGCCGACGACACTCTGCACGATCTGCTGATTTCCGAGGTGGCCTACGGCTACCGGGTGGTTCCGATCCTGCACATCCAGCCCGACCGGGAGGCGGTGCATTGGATGCCGTCGGAGGATTTCCGGCTGGCGGTGGGGGACCGGCTGTTCGTATTGGCCACCATGGACGGCCTGCGGCGGATCGAGCGGGGGATCATGTTTCATCGGCAGTTCGCCGTGTGGATTCCGGCCCTCGCGCCGTCCCTGGTGTCGGTGGACCCGTTCGAGATCGCCAACATCATCGCCCGGATTTCCGGCTGCGACATCGGCGAGGCCCGGGCGCTGATGGACCGGCTGCCGGCGAAGCCGCCCCGCCCCCTCTACCGCCATCAGGCCCAGGCCATGGTGGAAAGCCTGCGGAAGAATCGGGTGGCGGCGAGGGTGGTGCGGTTGTCGCCGTAGTTTCCAATTGAACGGCTCATTCAGCGGCGTCCCGGGGACCGCCCTTGCACATCTTCGCGAGGCGCGGCCATTCCGGCCCCGGGCTTCAATGGTGGACGCGGCTCGCTTTTCCTACAACGCGGCCCGAATCCGATCAAATTCTCCACAAGCGGCGGCAAGTGAATCCGGCGGCGATTCGAGTTCTCTATTTTTCATGCAATTATCCGCAAGCCGGTCGATCAAGGGATGGGCCTCCTTGCTTTCGGAGATTTTGCCATACTGGTCCTTATAGGTCTTCTTGTCCGATTCATCGACGTTCTGGCCATCCATGTATGCAAACCACGTTTGGATATGCCATTTGGGGATGACGTAGGCAATCTGCTCATTTTCGCCTCTGGGAGCCCCAAGCTTCTCGTCCAGCCGGGATGTTATCGCATTGACGGAGAATTCGTCCGCGTCTTGAATCACCAGTAGGATCGTCGAAGCGTGACGCCTGCGCAGCGCTTCCGCTTCGAGGGAAAGTTGGTCCTCCACATATTTCTTGCCCGATCTTTTTCCATTTGGATAGGGCGGCACGCGGATGGCCCGAGGCTTTACGCCCCATCTTTTCAGGAGCCGTTTTGCGAACACTTCATGGGCCTTGTCTTCGCAAAGAATGATAATTTGCGATGCCTTACTCATCGTCCCACCCCCGTGCCACCACCTCGGCCGGCGGCAACCCGGCGATTTGGGGGAAAGGCCCCGCAACAATATGCGCCCCTCGTTGCCTGGAAAACCAAAGTTCCGGGCCCCTTGCCATTTTGTTTATTATTTCAGGGTGATGGGAGATGATTAATGCTTGTTTACCTTGTTCGTCGCAAATCTCGTTCAGGTTTTCCAGCCAGGGTTGGATTTCGCGCATGGAAACAAAATTGTCCGGTTCGTCGATTAACACGGTGGAAAAAACGCCGGCGCGCAAGGCTTCCAAAACCGTGTAGAGGACAATGAGCTGACGTTGGCCGTCGGAGAGGTCCTTGAAGTTGAAAACGCGGTCGGTTTCCTGAATGCGAAAGGTCGCCGTCAATCGCCGCGAGTCCCCGCTTTCTTTGAGGCTCAACTGTTCGAACCCCGGAAGGACGTCTTCCAGAAGTTGTTTGGCCCGGTAGGCGATATTCGGATTTTCCTGCAGGAGATGACGATACCACTGGGCAAAATTTTCAGCATGTTGGGACAGCGCGTGGGATTCGAAGGCGGCGATATCCCCGATGGCGATTGGAACCGGATGAATGATCAAGAGGTTTTCGAATGCGTTTCGGAACTGGACCAACGGCGTGTTGTCTTCCCGCGGCCCGATCGTTGGAATCATCGAGCGATCCCATTTCGCCGGAAAGGCGGTCCCTTTTTCGGCTCCTTGGTTGTGTCGATTGATTCTATAAAGGTGCGCCTCCTGGCCGTCGAACCAATAGAAAGGCGACTCTTTCCATAGCAATTTTTCTTCTTTAATCCGCCGCTTGTCTTCCTGATCGGCATGTTCCACCGTAACGGTGTACTGGTACGCCTCGCCGTCAATTATCCAGGAAAGACCGAAGGTTTGCTCCTTCCTCAAATCCCAACTTGTCAGGCTGTTTCTTTGGAAAATATCCGCCACATGTTCGCCCCGCATCAAGCGCTGAAGGCGGCGTAGCGCATCCATAACGGACGTTTTCCCCGATCCGTTGTCCCCCAGCCACAACTGCAAGCCGCCCGGCTTGATTCGAAAATTGGTAAAACATCGAAAATTATCGATATAGATTTCGGTTATCACCGGGTGATCTCCTCAATTATCGGTTGATGACCGGCCGGTTGCCCAGCTTCCAACGCGGAATGTAGGTCTCGGCGTTGACGTCTCGTGCCCGCGCTCGTTCCTGGGCTTCTTTTCTCTCCTTGACGTGAGATGCCAAAAGAAATTTTTTCAATGCATTCCGACGCCAAAAGGACTTAAGGACTGCCTCGTAGGTCAGCTCGATTCGTCGAGGTGTAATTTTGGCTGCCAAATCCATATATTCCTTTTTACGCGTAGCAAGGGTTATATGGAACCACATAAGACCCGAAAGCGGCGATGTCGCAAATGTAAGACACTTCGGGGCAAGCAGAGTCAGTTTGTTATGGTTTCCAGTTCTGAGCCATGGTCATGCTACCCTGGAGGGCTGGCCCGGATTGATTTATCGTCACCGCTCGGATTCTAATATGCCTTGCCGGATTTCTCCCAAGCCAGTTTCTCTTCCTGCGGGAATTGGGTGGCCATCTGCCTGCCTGGAAATTATCCAAATCGAACCTAATTGGCAAGGAACTTCATTTCAGATTAAATGTTCATTTTCAAAGCCAGAGGGACCCATGATCATTTGTGTCAATCAAACCCG
>CAYFVR010000099.1:0-7810 GCA_964346545.1 uncultured Desulfobacterales bacterium
GAATGCCTTCTTCCCGGACATCCCTGGCGGCCCTGGGCGGGTGATTGTATCCGTAAACGTCCCTGAGTTCTTGCGTCGTAACGAAACCGTTTTTGAGGATATGATTGATTACTGTCCGGGGCCTTTTTTTGGTAACGGCCTTGCATTGACGCAAGAAATCCGCTGGCAAATCATCGCGGCTCATACCCTGCTCTCCAGGAGACAACCCTGCTCCCCTGGAGCATATCGGTGCGGGGTTGGGACATTCGAAAGCTGGCCGACCAAAGCCGGAGATAAATACAACGATTCGATCGTGACAAAATCGCGGCCAAGAAGCGTCGCTTGGGTAGACCGTCCCGCGTCCAATTCAATGAAAGCAAGGTTCAGGTCGTCGGGCAGAGGCCTCCCATGGCTTTTCTGGCCCGTCCTCCCATCGTAACTGATGATGAACCGAACATTCTTGTCGTTCAGCTTCTTAATCTCTTCGACAAATTCACCAAATTGCACACTCTGCAAATAACGAGTATCTCTGTTGCCGCACACACCTTGATAGGGAGGGTCCATGTAGATCATATCCTTGGGCCCCGCAAGCGCCAGTATGTCTCGATAATTCTTTGATTGTGTTACGGTTCTCCCTTTCAGATAGTAGGAAACGCCAAGAACTTGCATTCTCATCGTTTCGGGCTTCATGCCTTTTCGTCGATTGTCGGCACTTTGGTTAAATTCGCCATGGGCGTTATAACGAACAGAAGCCTTCACGCAACGGGCCAACAAATATAAAAAAAGCGCAGGCTCGCCGGTCTTGTTAAATTCATCCCTGATTTTGTTGTAAAAAGCCCTTGGATCATCCAATTGCTCGAACCATAAATTTTGGTAATCATCGGCCAACTTTTCTGGGGCGTTGATGATCTGGTCAAGAAGATCGGCAAGGGGCTTATTCAGATCGTTAATCACGAAACGCCGGCACAGCCCTGCGGCCGCCGCGGCGATGCTGATTGCGGCAGAACCCGCAAAAGGCTCGTAAAGCGTATCGATATCCTTGGGAAAATATCGCAGAATCTCTGAAGCAAGATTGCGCTTGCTTCCCTGGTAGGGGATGGGATGCGGTATTCGTTTGGGTCTCATTCAGCGCCTCACAGCAAAATCAGGCAATATCATCCATCAAATCCTCCTCGGAATAATGCCGGGGAACTCCTTCGCGTCCGAGCAGTTCTCCGAAGGCCCATCGGTCCATTCCCGCCAGTTCCGCGGCCTTTCCAATGGACAACAGGTCTTTGGCGTAAAGCCCCACGGCCAGCTCCCGAAGCAGGCGCGATTCCACCTCTCCGGGCGGCAATCGGAGCGCATCGCGAACATGGGCGGGGATTTCCAGCCAAAGCGACTTTTTCATGGTCTCCTCCTTCCCTCTGGGAAAACCTTATGGCACCAGGATGACACCCGCCGCCCGTCCGGTCAATACCCCTCCACCCGATACCGCTTCAACTTGTACCGCAGCGTCCCCCTCGGTATCCCGAGCAGCCGCGCCGCGCTGGCGATGTTGCCTTCCGCCTTGCGCATGGCGCGTTTGATCAACTGGGAGGTCACCTCGTCCACCACCGCTTCGATGTCGAAGACGTTTTCGGGGATCTCCACGTAGGAGGCCCCCTCCTCGAAGGAGACGATCTCCCGGGGGAGCATGGAGACGCGAAGCGCCGGCTCGTCGTGCATGATGCAGATGCGCTCCAGCACGTTGCGCAGTTCCCGCACGTTGCCCGGCCAGGCGTAGCCCTTGAGATATTCCCCGGCCCGAGGCTCGATGCCCGCGAAGCTTTTTCCGAACTGCCGGGCGAATTTCAGCAGAAACAGATGGGCCAGGGCCAAAACGTCGTCGGGCCGCTCCCGGAGGGGCGGAATGTGGATGGGAAAGACGTTGAGCCGATAATACAGATCCTCCCGGAACCGCCGCTCTTCGATGGCCTTGCGCGGATCGATGTTCGTGGCCGCCACGATGCGCACGTCGATTTCAATATCCCGGTGGCCGCCCAGACGGCGGAAGCGTTTCTTCTCCAGCACCCCCAGCAGTTTGGCCTGGAGGTTCATGGGCATTTCGCCGATTTCGTCCAGAAACACCGTGCCGCCTTCGGCCGCCTCGAACAACCCCTTTTTCCGCTGGCGGGCGTCGGTAAAGGCCCCCTTCTCGTAGCCGAACAGCTCGCTCTCCAGCAGATTGTCCGGCAGGGCCGCGCAGTTGATCTCCAAAAACGGCCGCTCCTTGCGCGGGCTCAACAGATGGATCGACTGGGCCACCACCTGCTTGCCGGTGCCGCTTTCGCCGGTCGCCAGCACCGTGGCCTCGTCGTGGCGGGCCACCTCGGTCACCTGATCCAGCACGGCCCGCATCTGATCGCTTTCGGCGATGATGTTGAGATGGCTGGGGATCGGCTTGACCCGTCGCTCCAGATTGCCCACCTTGTTCCGCAGATTCTGGGCTTCGAAGGCCAGCCGGACGATCAGCTTGATCACGTCGGCCTTGAACGGCTTTTTCAGATAGTCGTAGGCCCCCAGCTTCAGGGCCTGCACCGCCGAATCCACCGAGGCGTAGCCGGTGATGACGATGACCATCAGCTCCGGGTCCAGCTCCCGGACGCGCTTCAGCACCTCCAGTCCGGTCACGTCGGGCAGATTCAGGTCCAGCAGCATCACGTCCATTTCGGTCGTTTCCAGCGTGTTCAGCGCTTCGCCGCCGGTGGAGACCGAGGTGACGTCGTAGCGCTCCTCGATCAGAATCCGCTCCAAATTGTCCCGGATGATCGCCTCGTCATCCACCACCAGAATCTTCTGCATCGTCCGCCTCGTCGTCGTTCAGGGAAAAAAAGATTTTAAAGCAGGCCCCCCGCCCCAGCTTGCTGTCCACCATGATCTTGCCGCCGTGCTCCTCGATGATGGTGTGGGTGATGGAAAGCCCCAGCCCCGAGCCCTTGGGGCTGCGAGTGAAAAAGGGATCGAACAGATAGTCCATGTCCGCCGGGTCCACGCCGGGGCCCGTGTCGCAAATGCGGATCTCCAGGCCCCGGCCGCCGGAAAACATTTCGGCGTCCTCCATCACCAGCACGATGATGTGCAGCTCGCCGCCGTCGGGCATTACGTTCAGGGCGTTCAGCAGGATGTTCAGCAGCGCCTGTTTCATCCGCTCCGGGTCCAGCCGCAGGGGCGGAATGTCGTCGGGCAGGTTTTCCACCAGCAGCACGTTTTGGCGCTTGCACTGTTTTTTGATCAGGAACAATGTATTGTGGATCACCGCCCGCAAATCCACCGCCTCGAACCCCTCGGATGGCTTGGAGGCGAACTCCAACAGCTCGGTGACGATGGTTTCCAGCTTCTCGATCTCTTCCATGGCGCGCCGCATGAGCACCTGATCTCCCTCCCGATGGACCATCCGATCGTGGAGGTCGTCCAGCATCAGGCTGATGCCGGTCAGGGGATTGCGGATTTCGTGGGCCACGCCGGCGGCCAGGGTCCCCAGGCTCACCAGACGATCCGAGCGGCGCAGCATCTCCTCCATCCGCTTGCGGCGGGTGATGTCTCGCAGCACCACCAGCACCCCGGCCTCGCCCTTCTCCTCGCCGTCGGGCATTCGGCTGGCCGTGGCCTCGATGTTCCGGCGGCCGGTCTCGGTCTGGATGTCGATGTCCGCCGCGCCGGAGCGTTCCCCCGCCAGCCCCCGGCGGATCAGTCCCAGCAGCGCCGGATGGTCGGCCAGCAGCGCTTCGGCCGGTTGGCCCGCCATGCCGCCCGGCGGCAGCCCCAGAATCCGTTCGGTGTTTCGGTTCACGGTGGTGATCCGGCCGTCCTCGCCGATCACCGCCAGCCCGCTGGGCACGTTGCCGAAGACCGCCCGAATGAAATCCCGCTCCCGCAGGGCTTCGCGGCGGGACGCCTCCCGGGCCTCCAGAGAGCGGACCAGATCGCGGCGGTGCTGCTCCAGTTGCGACGCCATTTTCTCGAACCCACGACCCAGGGTTTCCAGCTCGTCGCCGGAGCGGATGTCCACCGACACGTCGAAATGGCCCGCGCCCACCTCCCCCACCTGCTCGCTGAGCAGCTGAATGGGCCGGGTGAACCGGCCGGCCAGAAACACCGCAATCGCCGCCACCACCAGCGCCGTGGCCAGAATGATCCCGCCGAAGTCGCGGGCGGTGGCGTTCAGGGCGTCCCGAATGGCCGAAGCGGTGGATTCCGCCGGCCCGTGGAAGGTCTCGGTTCGCGCCCCCAGGGTCACCCCGCCGAAAAAGCCGGTGGCGGCGTACTCCCCGTCGGTAAAGCGGATGGGCGCGTAGGCCATCACCCGGGGCACGTCGCCCACGCTGGAGGTGGTGGTGACGCCGGATTCGCCTTCCAGCACCGCCTCGGCGATCCGGGCGTAGTTGGGATGGATGAAGGGGACGTGGAAGAGATTGAAGGGAATCCGGCCGGCGCGCATGGCGGCCTCGGTGTAGTCCGGCCCGGCGGGGTCCACCAGCTTCCCGGTCTCCCGGTCGTGGCCCCGGATGTCCCAAAATTTGGGATGGGTGATGATCCAGCCTTCGTCGTCGAACAAAAAGGCGTAGTTGCCGCTGGCGTAGCTGGGAAACACCACCTCGTGGTCGCCCACCGGCAGCACATGCTGGGTGTATTCCATCAGATGGCGGTGATCCAGCGCCAGGGAAACCACCCCGGCGAAGGCCCCGTTCCGATAGACCGGCGCGGCGAAGCGGATGATGCCGGCGTATTCGGTCCCGCCCACGGCGCACTCCACGTCGGCGGCCCCCCGAAGCTGCTCCTCCGGACGAACGTGACGGCCCATGAGGTGGGAGACGTACGGCGCCCCGGGTTCCAGCGCCCGGGCCTCCCGGAAAAAATCCTCCCGCCCGAAGGCCCCCCAAAACGGCCCGGCCACGTGGCGGCCCGGGGTCACCACCTGGTCCGACAGCACCCGGATGCGCTCCACCCCTTCGGGCGCCGCGTAGGTGATTTCCCGATACAGCGGCGCCTGACGCCGCTCCTCCCCGGTGCAGTCGCCGCCGCCGGTCCGGGTCCAGATTTCCCGGCGATGGCCCTGGCTAAAATCCAGGTAAAGCTCCGGATCAAAAGGCAGCAGGGCGAGGGCCGCCAAATCCTCCCGGCAGCCTTCCAAAAACAGCTCCACCTGCCGGGCGATGCTCCGGGCCCGGGCCTCCAGCAGGGAGGCCGAGGTCTCCAGCAGCGCCTGCTTGCTGCCGGCCTGCACTTCGCTCCCCGCCACCACCAAAATCCGGCGGGCGTAGAAACTGAGGGCGACCAGCGGCGCCAGGGAAATCACCAGAAAGGCCACCAGAAATTTTTTCCGAATGCTGAACCGCATCGCGCCTCCGAAGCGGGGGAGGGGAACGCGCCCCCTCCCCGACCCGGGTTACCGCATCATGAAACTCCACAAAATGCCCGCCCCGATGGCCGACCCGATGACGCCGGAAACGTTGGCCGCCATGGCGTGCATCAAGAGGAAGTTGGTCGGGTCCGCCTCGCGGCCCACGTGCTGCACCACCCGGGCCGAATCGGGCACCGCGGAAACGCCGGCCGCGCCCAGCAGCGGGTTGATCTTGGTCTTCAGGAACAGGTTCATGACCTTGGCGAAAATCAGCCCGGAGGCGGTGGCCACGCAAAAGGAGATGGCGCCCAAAACGAAAATGCCGATGGACTGTCCGGTGAGGAACACGTCGGCCTGGGTGCTGGCGCCCACGGTGACGCCCAGCAGAATGGTCACCGTGTCGATGATGGAATTCCGGGCGGCCACGGCCAACCGCTCCGTCACCACGCATTCTTTCAGCAGGTTGCCGAAAAACAACATGCCCAGCAGGGGCAGCGCCGCCGGGGCCAGCAGGCAGCACAGCAGAAAGCCGATGATGGGGAAGATGATCTTTTCCTTCTTGCCCACGTCCCGCGGCTCGTCCATGTGGATGACCCGCTCGCTCTCGGTGGTCAGCAGATGCATGATGGGCGGCTGGATCACCGGCACCAGGGCCATGTAGCTGTAGGCGGCCACGGCGATGGGGCCGATGAGTTCCGGGGCCAGCTTGGCGGTGAGGAAGATGGCGGTGGGGCCGTCCGCGCCGCCGATGATGCCGATGGAGGCGGCCTCGTTGGGCGCGAATCCCAATGCCAGGGCGCCCAAAAAGGTCAGGAAGATGCCCATCTGGGCCGCCGCGCCCAGCAACATCAGCATCGGCCGGGCCAGCATGGTGGAAAAATCGGTCATGGCGCCGATGCCCAGAAAGATGAGCGGGGGATACACGCCGGAGGTGACGCCCATGTACAGGTAGTGCAGCACGCTGTTGTCTTCGTAAATGGCCAGACCGAGCCCCTGGAAGACCGGAATGTTGCCCATGAGAATGCCGAAGCCGATGGGAATCAGCAGCAGCGGCTCGTACTGCTTGGCGATGCCGAGATAGATGAAGACGCACCCGACGATGAGCATGACGACGTACCGGTAGTCCAGCATGTAAAAACCGGTGTTCGAGATGAACTGCAAGACCAGATCGGTTAAGTTTTCCATGGATTACCTCTGTTTATTGGATTCGCGGGAAAGGGACGCCGTGGAGGCCCGTTCGTTCCATTGATAAAATCCCACGCCGTTCGGAATGATCAGCCCGTTTTTGATCAGATCGTTCAGGGCGGAGTGGGGATGATCCAGGCCGCACCCCTCGGCGTCAAAAAGCAGCCTGGGCAGGGAAAACGGCTGTCCCAGCCGGCCCACCAGCATCCGGTATTGGCGAACCGATTCTTTGATTTCCGACGGAATCACGGGACAGGCCGCCTCCGGCTCCGGCGTTTCCACTTGTCCCCGTCGCCGGAATTCCCACAGGTGGCGTCCCGGATCCTCCAACAGCGCCAACACTTTGTGAAGCTGCGAAATGGTGAGCGAAAGCAGGGTCAGGCCCGTAAAGACGATACAAATCCCCAATCCCGCGATGGCCCACCCGTTGTGCGCGGCAATCGCTTCCAGTCCTGTCACGATTCCTCCTTACTCTGTTTCGGTTATCGCCCCGATTATCCACTTATCCACTGGGTCCGGTTCGGCGAAATCGGCTCGGCGGCGGCGGGGAAACCGGGGGGCGTTCCACGACCAAAATCCGCCGTCGGGCGGCGAAAAACTACCGACCGTTTTCCTTGCTTCCATATCGCCGGCCCGGCGGCCCGCCGATTCAATCGGCCCCGGCGGCTTGGTCCGCCTTGGCCGCCGCCTTGAAGAACGGCATCCGGTGGGAAATGAGGCCGCTCAATTTTCGCATCAACGTTTCCGCCAACGCCGAATCGCTTTGCACCAGATCCTGAAATTTCCCCCCGGGAATCGAAATCACCTCTCCTTCGGTCAGCGCCACCGTGGTGCCCCGGTAGTAGAACGGCGTCATCAGCGTGGCCATGCCGATGATTTCGCCCCGGTCGTGAATGGTAAACGCCTGACCGCCCCGAAAATAGACCATGTAATTCCCCGACAGGACGATGTAGAGGGTGTGCGCCAGATCGCTCCGGCGGGTCAGCACCTCCCCCTCCTGCACCCGGAACGGAGTCGCCAGCTTGGCGATCTTTTCGAGTTCATCCCCGTTCAACTCCTTGAACAGCTCCAGCGACTGGAGGGTCTGAACATCCGTAGCCATGCCCACAATCCTTTCGTTGAAGAGAACACCGCTCGCGGCCGCGCCGACCGACGCGGCTTTTTGGCGTTGCAAGTAAGCAAATAATGTGCACGGCGAAACGGAATCGGCGCGAAAGCGTCGCTTCGTATCACCATGGGGCCGACCGGTAAACAATCATTCCGCGCCGGTGTTCATTGGGACGC
>CAYFVR010000099.1:7910-16043 GCA_964346545.1 uncultured Desulfobacterales bacterium
CCCCCCTCCGATTTCATCGGATCCCGACGTCAAATTGCCCGAAGGCGCATGCGTTCCCCCGTTCCAATCCCGCCAAAACGAACGATATTGCGCCCAAATTCCGTTCCGGACGATGGCCTTCCCGTTTTCCTTTTGGTATAGTTCCGTGATCCAAACTCAATCGGAAACGCGGAGCCGCCCATGAGCAAACGCAGCGAAGAACGCATTCTGGCCGAAATCCGACGGCGGGTGCTGGCCCGGGACGCATCCCTCCAAAACCGGCTGGAGGCGGACCAAAGCCGCGCCGCCACCCGGGAAGTCCTCGCCGAAATGACCGTCCTCTCCCGGGAGGACGTGGATCAAATCGCCGACGAGGTGCGGGCGGAATCGGAAAAACGCCGATCACGCCGACGCGTTTTGGGCGCGCTGATTTTTCTCGCGCTGGCCGGGGTCCTGGGTTCCTGGCTGAAGGACCGGCTCCATCCGCCGCCGGACGTGTCCCTGGAAGAGCCGTTTGATTCCGACGCGAACGGCTGGACCGTGGGAGACGAATTCACCTACCGTTTCGCCCTTGCCGACGGCGCGTACCGGCTGGAGTCCAAACGGGACAACTGGTGCTTTTGGGACGACATTCCGATTTCCCTGCCGGACCCGGCCGTGGTGGAGCTGGACGCCGTTTGGGAGCGGGGAAAATACGACCAATTCGGCCTGATGCTCATGGACGCCGGGGAAAACCAGCTCGTGTTCCAGCTTCGGGGCGACGGCGCCGCCAGCTTTGGCCGCAAAGAGGCCGGCGAATGGATCACCGACCTCGGCTGGAGCGAAGGCTTTTCGCCGGAATCCGGGAACGCGCATCGGCTGCGGGTGGAAATCGGCGACGGCCAATGGCGGTATTTCGCCAACGGAAAGCTTCTCCGCGAAGGGGCGATGGACGGGCTGAAGGCCGCAGAATTGGGACTCCGAATCTGCGGCGAGCAGATCGTTTCCTTCACCGGCCTGCGGATCATCGATCCCGGCCGCGCCCAACCCGTTTTCGACGAAGATTTTTCCGACGCCGGGGCGGGCTGGTCGCCGCAGTCCGACATCAAACGGCGGCAGCGGCTCCAAAACGGCGCCTACGTCTACACCACCTACCAAGAGGACGTTTGCCACTGGACCGCCATTCGGACCCCGCTGGAAGGCGATTTCGAAGCGGAGCTGGTTTCGGTGTGGCGGAGCGGGGAGACGGCCAATTATGGTTTCCAGCTGGTGGAAAGCGCCGAACGATTTCTGGTGTTTACATTGCGAAACGACGGCGAGGCGCGATTTCTTCGCTATGAAAACGAAGAATTCACGGTGATTTCTCCCCCTCGCCCCGCGGGGCGGCCGGGAGACGGGACCGCGGAAAACCGGCAGACGGTGCGGGTGCGGGACGGTCGGTTCGAATATTGGGTCAACGACAAGTCGGTGGGCGGAGGCCGGACGGACGACATGGATTTTCGCATGATCGGCGTTCGGGTTTGCGGAAGACAAACGGTCGCCTTTGAACACCTCGCGGTGCGTCCGCCGCGATAACCGCCGGACATCCCCGGCCGGGGACTCTCGAACAAAGGAAACGATCCAGACTTCCAGATTTTTTCCCATGAAATCCCAGCCCGTTGCGAACCGGAGAACTTTTCTAAAGCTCAAAACGGAAAAAACATCGTCGAATATTCTTGACATTTTTCGTCCCCCTTCTTAGTGTGAATCAATGTCGCATACGAATCGGCATCGAAGACCGGAAAAGGCCGGCGATTGAATGGGGATTCCGAATCGATTCCAGGCCGAAAACCAATGAAACGAAAAACGGAAACAGGGGGGAGCCTCTCATGGAAGTGGTTGCGGAAAAGAAAAGCAATGTTCAGATGATTATTGACGCCATGCTTCACCACGGCCCGGTAAAATCCAAGGAAATTTCTGAAATCGTGACCGAAATGGCGGGAAGGGAAGTGAAGGTGCAGGACGTGGCCAGCATGTTGTCCCGCCTCAGCGACGAAGGGAAATGCGACCTTGGCTATTTTATCAAAAAAGAAAAAGACGGGAACAGCTACCGCTACAGCTTCGTGGATGAATTTCAGCCGCTGGGCGACAAGAAAGCCTACGGCCTGACGCTGCGCACCGGCCAAAATCAGGTGTCTCTGGACGATCTGTTGGAAGAAAAGCCGGAATTGAAGCCCTACGTGGAAAACCCCCGGACCAAACCCCGACGGACGCGCAAGAAGGGGGTTCGGACCCGCGCCACGCCTCGAAAGACCAAATCCCGCCGGGGTCCCGGCCGTCCACCCAAAAACCCCGCGACCCTCACCGCCAACGCCATGGAAGCGATGTCGAGCCTCGCCGAGGTGCTGGAGAACCTCCAGGATATCAACGTCCACGTTTCGGTGACGGTCAAATTCGAAGACCTCGACTAATCGCCATTTTTTCGGCCTCGACGCCCAGGGGCAAGATTTTCAAACGGGTCGGCGCGTTTCGCGCCGGCCTGTTCCTGTTTTTTTTCCTCGTCCCGGCCGCCCTCTCCGCCGAGGCGCTCCGGCAACGCCGCATCGGCGAGGCCGTGTTCGTCTTCCCCCCCCGGTTGACCGAGGCCGCCCAAAACCTCGGCGAGGTCTTCCCCGAGCTGGGCCGGGAATTGCGTCGTTCCCTGGGATGGGAATACGACCGAACGCCCACCATCGTGCTTTTCGAAGATCGGGGGCGGTTCGAGGAATGGGCGGGAACCCCGTTTTTTTCCGCCTTCGCCGTGCCGGATCGGGAGCTGATCGTCCTGGACCACGGCCGGCTGTCCGATCCGGCGGCCCTTCGCGCCACCTTCAAGCACGAACTCTGCCACCTGCTGCTCGGCCGCCACATCGACCGGGACCGCCTTCCCCGCTGGCTCGACGAAGGCGTGGCCCAGTGGAGCAGCGACGGCCTCTCCGAACTGCTGGTGAGCCGGGACCAGGTCTCCCTGCCGGCGGCCGCGGCCTCGGGCCGGCTGTTCGCCCTCTCGACCCTCGCGGACGGATTTCCCAACACCCGTTCCGGCTTGGCCCTGGCCTACGCCCAGAGCCGGAGCGTGGTGGATTATCTGGTGCGCGAATACGGCCGCCAGGGATTGCTGGAACTGCTGAACGCGCTGAAGGCGGGGGAGGCCCCCAAAGCCGCCGTCCAAACGGCGCTGGGGATCTCGCTGGGCCAATTGGAAGCCGACTGGAAAAAATCCCTGGAGGATCCCCCCGCCTGGCTGCTGTTTCTGGCGAGATACCTGTACGAATTCATCTTCGTCGGGGCGGCGATGGTCACCGTCTACGGTTTCATCCGGCTACGGTTGCGCCAGAAACGATATGCCGAGGGGTTGGACGAGGAGGACGAAGAGGAATAGCGGGCGGAGGATCCGGGCGGGGGCGCGAAAAGCGGCGCTTCCGCCCCCCCGATCGATCGCGGCCTACCAGCGGCGGCGAACCGGGATGTTCTGGTCGTGGAGGAAATCCTTGATGTCCGCCACGGTGTAATGGCCGTAGTGGGTCATGGATGCGATCAGCGCCGCGTCGGCCTTGCCCAGGGTGAGGACGTCGGCCAGGTGTTCCGGCGCGCCCGCTCCGCCGGAGGCGATCACCGGGATTTCCACCGCTTCGGAAACCAGCCGGGTCAAATGGAGCGCGTAGCCGGCCCGGGTGCCGTCGGCGTCGATGGAGTTGAGGCAGATTTCGCCGGCGCCCAGCTCTTGTCCCCGCCTGGCCCATTCCAGCGCGTCGATGCCCATGCAGGTGCGCCCGCCGTTGATGACCATTTCATAACCCGAGGAAATGGTTTCGCTTTTCTCCACCCGCTTCACGTCCATCCCCAACACCACGCACTGGCGGCCGAAGGCTTTTGCGCCCTCCCGGATGATTTCCGGATTCTTTACCGCCGCGGAGTTGACGCTCACCTTTTCCGCCCCGGCCAGCAGCGCCTCGCGCATGTCGGCCACCGTTCGAATGCCCCCGCCCACCGAAAAGGGGATGAAAATCGTCTCCGCCACGCGCCGGACCACGTCGATCATGATCCCCCGTTTTTCGTGGGAGGCGGTGATGTCGTAAAACACCAGCTCGTCGGCGCCGCCCTCGTAGTACATCCGGGCCATTTCCACCGGATCGCCGATGTCCACGTTGTTCTGAAACTTGATTCCCTTGGTCGTCTTCCCCTCGCGCACGTCCAGGCAGGGGATGATGCGCTTGCTCAACATGGCGTCCACTCGCAGAATTGGGTCAGAATCCGAAGGCCGGGCCGGCCGCTTTTCTCCAGGTGAAACTGGGTGGCCACCAGGCTGCCGGCGGCCACCACCGAGGCGAAGGCGAGGCCGTAATCGGTCTCGCACAACACGTTTTGGTCGTCGGCGGGGGCGGGATAATAGCTGTGGACAAAGTAAAACTCGTCCTCGTCGGAAAGGCCCGCCAGCACCGGATGCTCCCGTTTTACGCGCAGCTTGTTCCAGCCCATGTGCGGAATTTTCAGCGCGGCGCCGTCCGGCCCGGTCATGCCGGCGGGAAAGCGGCGCACGTTCCCCGCCACCAGCCCCAGACAATCGACGCCGCCGTCCTCCTCGCTGAAACCCATGACGATCTGGGTGCCCAGGCAGATGCCCAGCACCGGCCGTCCCGCTTCCACCGCCCGGCGGATGGCCGCGTCCAGCCCCCGGCGGCGAAGGCTTTCCATGGCCGCGCCGGCCGCGCCCACGCCGGGGAAGATGATCCGTTCCGCCGCGTCGATGGCGGCGGTGTCGGCGGTGACCGTGCAGTCCCGCCCGATGTGGCGGACGGCCCGTTCCACGCTGGCCAGGTTGCCGGCGTCGTAATCAATGATGGCGATCATAAGCAATTCTCTGGGGCGGACGGTGGGTCCGCGGTAAAGGGTGACTTTCCATTCCCGCCAGCCGGCGGTCCTTTGGGGGACTGGCGCGGACGATACAAGGACCGGGGGTATGCGGAATCCCTTTCGGCTATTCCTCCGCCGTCTCCCGCTTGGCGGTTTCCCACAGGTCGTCGAATTCGGCCGGGGTCAAATCTTCCAACCGCTTTTTCAGCCGAACCGCGGCGGCCTCCATGTGGCGGAAGCGCAATTCGAATTTCCGATTCGAGCCGGCCAGGGCGGTTTCGGGGTGGATTTTGGCGAATCGGGCCACGTTGGCCAGGGTGAAGAGCAGGTCGCCGAACTCCATGGCCACCGCCGCCCGAAGTTTCTCGTCGCCGCTTCCTTCCGCGTCGGCCAGGGCGGCCTTGAGTTCGGCCCATTCCTCCTCCACCTTCTCCATCACGCCGGACAGATCCGCCCAATCGAAGCCGGTGCGGGCGGCCCGCTCCGCCACCCGATAGGCCCGCATGAAGGCCGGAAGCGACCGGGGCACGCCGTCCAGCGCCGATTCCCGGGCCTGGTTCCCCTTTTCGGCCATCTTGATGGCGTGCCAGCGTCGGCGTATGGCGTCGGTATCCTCGGCCGACTCTTCGCCGAAGACGTGGGGATGGCGGCGAACCATTTTCTCCCGGCTGGTTCGGGCCGCGTCTCCCAGGCCGAACCGTCCCTTTTCCTGGTACATGGTGGCGATGAACAGAATCTGGAACAGGACGTCGCCCAGCTCCTCCCGGACGGCCTCGGGATCGTCGTCGTCGATGGCGGCCAGCAGCTCGTGGGCCTCCTCGATCAAATAAAGGGCCATTTTGCGCGGCGTCTGCTTGCGGTCCCAGGGACAGCCGTTTTCGCCGCGAAGAATGCGAATGATTTCCCCCAGCCGGTCCACCTCGGACCGCGGAGCGGTCGATTCGGCGGAAGCCATGGGTATGGCGGAATCTCTCATGGATCAATCCTTGCTATCGCCACCGCGACGGACGGGCGGAAATCGTCTCCATCGCGGGGAAATTTCAGAAAACGCGGCCCGGTCTGAAAGGGACCCGGCGCGGACGAATGAATCGGCATGACGCCGTTGGACAAACGGAAACCGGAAGCGTCAGACCTCGGTTTCCGCCCAGCGGGCGCGAAGAAGCCGGGCCTTGGCACGGAATCCCTCCCGCAGGGCCTCGGGCGCGACGCCCGCCAACGGGTCGGACACGATCATCAAGGCGGGCGCCACGCGGGAACGGCGGAGAACGGCGGGATTTTCCGAAAAAAAGGCCACCAGGGGAATCAGCAGCGCCGCGCCGAAACAGACCGCCCGGGCCAGCCCCAGCCCCGCCGCCAGGGCCCGGCGCTTCATCCCCTTGCGGGGCTTGACGAACCGATCCGCGACGAGACCGGCCAGGGCCATGGCGAACCCCGCCGCCATCCAGACCGCCAGAAACCCCAGCAGCAGAAGATAGTCGGGGTCCGAAAACCAGCGCGCCAACATGCGGGCCGCGTCCGGATGAAAAAAACAGGCCAGGACGAAGCCCAGCAACAGCCCGGTCAGGGCCGCCCCTTCCCGGAACGGTCCCGCCAGCCATCCGGCCAGGGGACAGTAAACGACGGCGAGAACAAAAAGCAGGTCGAAGGCGTTCATGGCGGAAAGCGGGGCAAATTCCTTTTGACTTTTTTCCGGGGGGATGCCTACAAGAAGCCGACAAATGGAATTATCTATCAAAGCGGTTTGGCTCCGTCAAACCCTTTTTCTTTTTGGAAAAACGGCGGCCATTTGGCGTTTGCCAACGATCCGGAAGCTGTGATAGATGAGGCCGAACGGGAATTGGCGAAGCAAGACCGCCCTCCGCCTCCCCGGAACGAATCGGATCGCGCCGCCTCGGCGGACGCCGCCCTTTTGCAGGAAAGACCTTCATCGGAAGCCCGTATGGATGAACAAAACGAAACCCGGGAACACCGGCTGGCCTTTGAAGACATCGAGCTGTCCCGTCAGCTTTTCGGCGACCAGAACCGCAACCTCCAACGAATCGCCTCGGCCCTGGACGTCCGGATCAACACGCGGGGGAACACGGCGCTGATCCAGGGCGATCCCATCGAGGCGGATCTGGCCCGGAGCCTGCTGAACCAGTTGTACGAGCTGCTGGAATCGGGATACCCGATCTATCCCAACGACATCGATTACGCCATCGGCATTCTGTCCAAGGACGAGCGGGCGCGTCTCAAGGAAATCTTCCTCGACACCGTGTTCATCACGGCCAAAAAGCGCCACATCACCCCCAAAAGCCGGAACCAGAAGGACTACATCGACGCCATCCGCCGGTTCGACATCGTCTTCGGCATCGGCCCGGCGGGCACGGGGAAAACCTATCTGGCCATGGCCATGGCGGTTTCGTCGCTCAACAAGGGGGAGGTCAACCGGATCATCCTGACCCGGCCCGCCGTGGAAGCCGGCGAGGCCCTGGGCTTTCTGCCGGGCGACCTGGCCGAAAAGGTGGACCCCTACCTGCGTCCGCTGTACGACGCCCTCCACGACATGATGCGGTTCGAAAAGGTCTCCGGTCTGATGCAGCAGGGCGCCATCGAGGTGGCGCCGCTGGCCTTCATGCGCGGGCGCACCCTCAACGACGCCTTCGTGATTCTGGACGAGGCCCAGAACACCACATCGGAACAGATGAAGATGTTCCTCACCCGGATCGGCTTCAACTCCAAGGCGGTCATCACCGGCGACGTCACCCAGATCGACCTGCCGGCCAACCGGCCGTCGGGGCTGGTGGAGGCGCGACAGGTGCTGGAGGGCATCCCCGGCATCGGGTTCGTCTTCTTCTCCAAAATCGACGTGGTCCGCCATCGGCTGGTCCAGGAAATCATCCGGGCCTACGAAGAGCGGGACGCCGCCCGGAGCGCGGAAACCGCCTGAACCGGTCCCCCGCCGCCATGAAGATCGGAACGCCAAAAGGCGCCCTCGCCACCTTTTTCCGAACCAGCCCGGCCATCCGCTGGGTCCTGCTGGGACTCGTGCTGCTGCTCTTCGGAACGCTTCTGTTTCCCGGGCTCATGGTCGCCCGGCCCCGGTACGAATCCGGCGACGTGGCCGAACGGGACATCAAGGCGCCGGTGGACTTTTTCGTGGAGGACCGGGAGGCCACCGAGGCCCGCCGGCAGGAGGCGGCCGAGGCGGTGCTGACCGTCTACGACCACAACCTGACCCTCCTATCCGCCATCGGCGAAAACATCCAAGCGGCCTTCGCCCAGGCCCGAAACGCCCTGCGCCCGCCCCCGGCCGAAGCCCCC
>CAYFVR010000100.1:0-15961 GCA_964346545.1 uncultured Desulfobacterales bacterium
TCGTCATCGAGGAAATCATCCAAAAGCTGGACGTGCCCCGGGCCATGGTCTACATCGAATCTCTTTTGATGGAAGTGGACGTCAACAACGGCTTCGGACTGGGCACCGAGTGGATCGCCGGCGGCAAGGTGGAATACGGCAGCGATCGGGACGCCTGGCTGGGCGGCGGTTTTTCCGGCGGCGGAGACAGCGCCTTTTCCAACCTTTCCGGGATCGGCGCCGCCGCGGCCACCGGCGGGGCGGCGCTGCTGCCCCAGGGCTTCAGCATGGGCATATTCGGCGAGAGCATTGAAATCGGGGGGATCAGCTTTCAAAATCTCGGCGCTCTGGCCCAGGCCTTCCGGCGGGACACCAGCACCCACATCCTCTCCACGCCGCAGCTTTTGACCACCGACAACGAAGAGGCCTTCATCAACGTGGGAAAAAACGTTCCGTTCCAGACCCGAACCGGGACCACGTCCACCTCCGAAGTTTACAACACCTTCGAATACCGGGACGTGGGCATCACCCTGAAAGTCACCCCCCAGGTCAGCAAGGACCGGCTGATCCGGCTCACCCTCGAACAAACCCTCACCGCCCTGGACTCCGCGTCCAACACCGGCAACGCCGAACGCCCCACCACGTTCAAGCGGGAGGTCAACACCACGGTCATCGTCCGGGACGGCCATACGGTCGTCCTTGGCGGACTCATCGACGACAGCTTTTCGGAGTCGGAAAACCGGATTCCCTGCCTGGGCGACATTCCGGGGCTGGGCTGGGCCTTCCGCAGCCTCAACCGGGGTCGGCAAAAGACCAACCTCTACATCTTCCTGACGCCCCACGTGGTGCGGAACGAGACGGAAGCCGCGGCGATTTACCAGGAAAAACGGGAGGAGATCGACCGGCACGACACCGACGACTCGATCAAACTGTACAGAGATCGAAAACCTTCGGCCTTCGAGGACATTCCCACGTTGCCGGAACTGATGGAGCAGTAAGGAGGCGATTTCTTGACCGCGGCCATTTCCCACTCCCTGACCGACATCCTGCGGGAAAAGGCGGGCCTCTCCGACGAAGCGGTGGAGGAGGCCCGTCGCATCCGGGCTGAAAAGGGCGGCGCCATCGGCGAAATCCTGCTTCGCCGGAAATTCGTCACCGAGGCGCAGCTTCTGGAGGCGCTGTCGGAGCTGTACGACCTTCCCTTCTGGCCCCAGCTCCCCATGAGCCAGATGGAATCGGACATCATCCGGAAGGTGCCCATCCAGTTTTTGAAGCGGTACGCGATGGTTCCCTTTCCGCGCCAGAAACCGGCCGGCGGCGAAAACGAGAAGATCGAGGGAGCGCCCGAGGAGGGCGGCCCGCGGGACATGGTGATCGCCGTGAACAACCCGTCGGCGCTTCAGCCCCTGGACGACCTGATCCGGCTGATCGAGGCGGACGAAGTGGAGGTGGTGCTGGCCTACCGGGACGCCATCCTCAGCGCCATCAACATCTCCTACGACATGAACCGGGACTCGGCGGAACAGCTCGTCCAGGACATGGAGGACGACGAGTCGCTGATCCTTCAGGACCTGGACGCCTCCGCCGACCTGCTGGACGACACCTCCGACGCGCCGATCATCAAGCTGGTCAACCACATCATCTCCCAGGCGGCCAAGGCGCGGGCCAGCGACATCCACATCGAGCCGTTCAAGGAGAGCTTCAAGGTTCGCTACCGGGTGGACGGCATTCTCTACGATCTGCTGACGCCGCCCAAAGGCATTCAGGCCGCCCTGATTTCCCGCATCAAGGTCATGGCCAACATGAACATCGCCGAAAAGCGGCTGCCCCAAGACGGCCGCCTTCAGGTGAAGATCGGCGACCAGGACATCGACGTGCGCATCTCCACCCTGCCCACGGCGTTCGGGGAGCGGGTGGTGCTCCGGCTGCTCAACAAAACGGCGTCGCTGCTGGACTTGTCCGAGCTGGGCATGGCGCCCGACCGGCTGGGCCAGCTCAAACGGCTGGTGACCTCCCCCAACGGCATCATCCTGGTCACCGGTCCCACCGGCAGCGGGAAAACCACGACGCTGTACGCCGTCCTCCAGTCCATCAACAAGCCGGAGATCAACATCATCACCATCGAAGACCCGGTGGAGTACCAGATTCCCGGCATCAGCCAGATACAGGTGAACCCCAAGATCGAGCTGACCTTCGCCCGGGGGCTGCGCTCCATCGTCCGCCAAGATCCGGACGTGATTCTCGTGGGCGAAATCCGGGATCGGGAAACGGCGGAAATCGCCGTCCAATCGGCCCTCACCGGCCACCTGGTCTTCTCCACCCTCCACACCAACGACTCCGCCAGCGCCATCACCCGGCTGGTGGACATCGGCGTGGAACCCTTTTTGATCTCCTCCTCGGTGCTGGCGGTGGCGGCCCAGCGGCTGGTTCGGGTGCTCTGCGGCCAGTGCAAAGAGCCCTACGAGCCGGAGCCGGTCATGCTGGAGGGCATCGGCATCACCCCGGAAGAGGCCGCCAACCACACCATCTACCGGTCCCGGGGCTGTCCCCACTGCTTCCAAACCGGGTACCGGGGCCGGATGTCCATCATCGAGATCATGGAGATGAACGAACGCCTCAAGGGCGTCATCCTCAAGACCTACGACTCCAACGTGATCAAGTCCGCGGCCAAGGGCATGGTCACGCTTCGAAAGGACGGCGTTTCGAAAATCCTGAAGGGGCTGACCACCATCGAAGAGGTGGTGCGGGTGACCCAGCAATGATCCGGATCGGGTTCGGGACGGTTTTCCGGAATCGATCCGCAAAAAGGCCGATCCCGGGTTGGAACGGCCTTTTTCTCGGGACAATTCTGGCGCTTTTGGCGATGTCGTCCCCGAACGCCGGATCGGCGGCCGCGGAGGGACATCCCAGCGGGTCGTCGCTGACCATTTCCGCCGCCGCCCAGCTCGAATTCGCCCGGTCCTACTTGGCCGAAGAGCGGTACGCCGACGGGATTCGGGAGCTGGAGCGGTTCATCCATTTCTTCCCGGAAGATTCCCGGGTTCTCGACGCCCGGTACGGGGTCGGCTGGGCCCGTCTTCGGGCGGGAGAACCGGAACGGGCCGCCGAGGTTCTGGAAACGGTGGCCGCCGAGATTGGTCCCGGTTTGCTTTCGCCCTCGGACACGGCCGTCCGCGCCCATTTCACCCTGTCGACGGCCTACGTCCGGATGGACGAACCGGGGCGGGCGGTGGCGGTTCTCCAAAACCTGGTGGCGGTGACCGAGAATCCGGAAATTCGGGACGCCGCCTTTTACCGGATGGGATGGACCTACCTGGAGGCCGAGGCGTGGCGGCCGGCCCGGCTGGCCTTCGGCAACATCCGTCCGGAAAATCAAGAATCCTTCCGGCTGCCGGAGCTGGCGGAGAAAATGGCGGCGCTGCCGGAACTTCCCCAAAAATCGCCGGTGCTGGCCGGTTCCCTGGCGGCGGTCCCCGGAGCGGGGTATCTCTATATGGGCCGAAATCAGGACGCCCTCATCGCCTTCCTGCTGAACGGGGCCCTTGGGCTGGCCGCGTGGGAAGCCTTCGACGGGGGAAACGAGGCGCTGGGCGGCCTGCTTTCCGCGGTCGGCGTCGGATTTTACACCGGTAGCATTTACGGCAGCATTTCTTCCGCCCATAAATTCAACCGGGACCAGACCCGGGATTTCCTGGATCGACTCAAAGACCAGGTGGGCGTGGGCCTGTCCCGGGGACCGGACGGCGAAACGCGGCTCGGGCTGGGAATTTCCGGGACGTTCTGACGAGAAACGCGGCCTCTCTCTCGCCGCCCCAAAGCCCTCCCCCCGCTCCATTCGTGAAAATCCGCCCGCCATCCAGGCGGGCGCGGACCTCATCACGCCTGATAGACGCCCTCCACCAAATCCGCCATCTCGTATCCGATGCCGTTTTCGGCCGGCCGCGTCGTTCGCCCACGAATCCCAGCGGAGTGCGAAATGAAGCAATTCCGCCGTCCACGCCGGCCTCCCGGCGGAAGGCGCTGGGAACCAAGCCATCCCCCTCGGATCGCCGAGGAGAGCCATCGGATGAAGCCGTTTTTCACCCGATTTGGAAGCAATTTTGCGTTTCGATCCGAATTTTCACGATCTTAATCGAATAATCCCGTAAATTCCTTCATTGGAGATTATAAGGGATGGTTGCGCTCCGTCTCTAAAACAGATATATCTCTGGAAAATCATTATTAGATTGGAGCTTTTCGCATTAACGGCCGAATCCGAAGCCGCTTCTTCCTTCGCGAAAAGTTGGCCCATGAATTTTCCGCCGGGGATCGTCGGCGGCTGGTTATGGCCGAAGCCCCATGGTAGGCGGAACGCCGGAATGTCCTTTTTCCCATAGAAACCTTGCAAACCCATCACCAACAGGAGGAGTCACATGGACAAAGCTTCCAAAGAAGAACGCCGAAAAAACGTCGTCGAAGTCTTGAACAAGGCCCGGGCAATGGAGCTGGAAGCCATCGGCCAGTACATGAACCAGCACTACAACCTGGACGACATGGACTTTGGCGAGCTGGCCGGCAAGATCAAGCTGATCGCCATCGACGAAATGCGCCACGCCGAGCAGTTCGCCGAGCGCATCAAGGAGCTGGGCGGAGAGCCCGTGTCGAACCACGACGGAAAGGTCGTCAAGGGCCAGGAGGTCGAAAAAATCTACGCCTACGACTCCGGCCTGGAAGACAACACCATCGACGTTTACAACGAGTTCGCCCTGGTCTGTCGGGACAACGGCGACAGCACCAGCGTGAAAATCTTCGAAAACATCATCGACGAAGAGCAGGTCCACCTGAACTATTTCGAAGACATCCAAAGCCATATCGAAAAGCTGGGCAACACCTACCTGGCCAAGATCGCCGGCACCTCCTCGGCGACCGGACTGGGCAAGAGCGGCTTCGCCGTCGGGGGAGAAGGCGAGTAACTTGCCCGATCCCTGATTTGCCGATCCACTCGGCATCTTTGCCCGTCCGACGGAAACGCGTCAAAGGCCGTCCCGGAACCTTCCGGTGCGGCCCTTTTTTATTCGAATTTCTCCGATGAAATTCCTCGCCCTTCGATTATCACGCCGGCCGCAGCAACTTTTCCCCCTCCCCATTGATCCACATCGCCGGATGCCGCGAAAAGCCATTTGACCGGCAGGGGGCGGGGATGTATTCTGTTTTTCCTTCCACCTCAAAATTAAAGGGACAACAGACCACGGGCCGCTTACCATTTTTCAGGGGGTCGCCAATGCCAAATTCAACAGTCCAACTCTACCGAGACGCCATCCGGCTTCCTCGTGAAGCCCAGATTCTTCTGGTGGAAAAGCTGTTGGAAAACATCGGGGAAAATATCGACGCCAAAGTTGAAGCCGCTCAAATCCAAGAGGTCCGCGAGGGAAAAAGCACGCTGATTCCAGGAGAGGAAGCACCGAGACAAGTGGGGGAATGGGTTGATCGTTGCTATATTTTCCCACCAAAGAAAAACGGGAACAACAGTTGAAAGGGGAAGGGGCCATGGAAACATACCAAATGGAAAAAGTGACGGATAGTGAAGGGAAAATCACCATCACCGGCCTCCCTCCATCCAGTAAAATGATCGTCTTCATTTTGCGATCTTCGGAAGAGCCGGAATGGCGGAAAAAGATGGAGAGATGGATGGGGGAATTGCGGGAGGAAAAGCAATTCGAAAATATGAGCAAAAGTGAAATATTGGAGCTGTTAAAAAAAAACCGCCTGGAAGTCTGGGAGGCGGAGAATGATTGTCTGTCTTGATACCAATGTCTGGGTATTCGGACTATTTGGAAAAGATCCCTATTGCGAGGGGATCCTCTTAATTCTCCCAAAATTTCACATTCTTCTTCCAAATCAGATCAGAGCGGAAATCGAAAGAAACCTTCCAGGTCGCCATATGAAAATCTTCTATGCTCTTGCTTCCGAGGCGGGTGTTCAATTCGATTTTGACCAGATTCCCGGTATCTTTCTCGATACGTATGGTCGACGAGGACTCAAAAAAGGCGATCAAGTAATCGGCGCTTTTTGCGAGTGGCGGCAAGTGGATATTCTGGTATCCGACAACCGGGATTTTTTGCGCTCATTATCGGGAAAAAATCATTTTCAAGTCATGTCCCCCAAAAAATTCATGGAAGCTACTCAGCCATAATTTCAGCCTCACTGCAACCCCACCCGCACCATCCCCACCCGCCGCCCCAACAAATCGGTGATGGGCGCATATCCCATCCATCCATTTTTTGAACCGTTCGGTTCTTCCGTGATCCAGTTCTTCCCCTCCACCAAAACCCGACGGGTCGCTTCTTCCCCCGCCGGTGTTCCCAACGCCGGCGGTTCGGATTCATCCCCTCGTTGGGATTGATTGGACGAATTTGCCTCTGAGGAATCCCCCGGAGGCCCGACGGCGGACACCCGTAGGTTGCGGTAATAAATCGCCATCCGCCCGCCGTCCGAGGTGGATTCTCCATCCGGACCAAAAGCCATTTCCGTCATTTCCCGGACAAACCGTTCGTTCCGGTTGAGCAAAACGCCGCCGTAAACCGCGCCAAGCAATTCCCCGTCATTCAACACGGGAACCGCCGCCGACAGGCTCAACCCCGCCGTCTCTTCCAGCAGCGGCACCCGGCCCGTTTCGCGGGTCTGCCGCACCTTCACCACCGCGCGGCGGGCCAGTTCCGGGTTTTCGGCGGCAAGGGTTCCGCGATCCATCACCACGGCGCCGGCCAGCGCCATCCTTTTTTCCAACGCCAAATCCGCCGCCGGGTTTCGCCCGAAAAACGGTGGATCGCCCTCCCCGCCCAATCCGATCCGGGCCATCATTTGACCGTCGGGGAAGACCGCGCCGGCGAAATCCCACCCCGCAATCACGGCCATTTCCGTGAGCCGCTTCCGAAGGGCCGAACGATCTCCGACGCGGAGGGCTTCCCGAAAACCGGTTCCCGTCGCGCCCGCTTGGAGAATCCGCTGGAATTGGTCCGCCCGCGATGAAAAAACCCGGCCCGCCAACGCCAGATGGTTTTGAATCGCCTCCGTTCTCCGCCGCTCCACATGAATTTGGATGAACCACCAGCCGACGACCATCGCCGCGGAGGCGATTATGCAGAAAACGAGTGCAATCAACGAATATCGCGCGCGAACGGAATGGACCATTTTTTTCATTTTCCTTGTGTTTGCATTCACCGCTTCGGATCGGTTCGGTTCCCACCCAAGTGGCCGGTTGGAACCGATTCAAGACCTCCCCGCCAAAATCGTTTGTTCTCTCCGCGCCAAAAAACCATTGGCTGAAAATTCCGGCCTTTCCGGAAAACGATACCCGTCAACCGCCCGTTGGATTTGACAGCCTCCCGGCGGCGGTTATCTTTGGCTTCGCCAAATTTGTCACGGATCGATGAAAACCCCGAAGCGCCGTCCCGGCGATTATCCACCCCATCGGAAGGAAATCCCCATGTTTCGAGATTGGCCGACCCGTTCGTTGTTCGTCCCGTTGATCGTCGCCTCCCTGCTGCTCCCCTCCCTGACCCTCGCCGAACCCGCGACCTTTGATTTTGAAGATCCCAAGGGCGTCAACAGCATGAACATCGCCCTGTATTCCATGCTCGAACCCATCATGGGCACGGCCCGGGGCGTTTCCGGAACCGTGACCTTCGATCCTGAAAACCCCCAGGCCACCAGCGGCAAGATTTCCGTTGCGGCGGATCAGGTCATCATGGCGAATCCCCGCATGACCAAGATGCTCCACGCCGAAGAATGGCTCAACGTCGAGAAATACCCGTCCATCGACTTCGAACTCCGGGAAGTAATCTCGGCCGAATCCACCGGCGACGCGGAATGGGATCTGCGAATTCGCGGCGATTTTACCATGAAGGGCGTCACCATGCCGCTGGAAATGCCCGTCACCCTCCGCCATTTGCCCGGAATGGTCAAGGCCCGGAACAACGGCGGCGCGGGGGATTTGCTGGTGCTGACCTCCGATTTCAGCTTCGACCGCCGGGATTTCAACCTCCAGCCGGAACGGGACGACGCCAAGGTGGCCTACGAAATCCGAATCAGCGCCGGGCTTTCGGGATTTGATTACGCGGAGTAGGCGCCCCATGGCGTCCAATTTGTTTCAAAAATTTGGCCGGATTGCCCATGGCCATCGCCTTTCCCGGGCATTGGCCCGGGGCCAAAATGATTGCCGCCCCTTCGGGGCTTGAAGCCACCGAACCCGGCCCCGGAGGGGCGGTCCATAACAGCCCGGGGCCAATGCCCCGGGAATCCATCACGGAGCCCTCCAATGGTCAAGCTACCGAACCTTTTTAGGATTGCTTTCCTCGTCTTCATCCTCGCCGCCGCCCCCGCCGCCGCGGCCGAGGAACAACTGCTCGTTTTTGTTCAGCCGGACGCCTCCGATGTGGCCAAGGATTTCCGGGAAAACCGTCTACCGGAAATCCGGGAACTCGCCGCGGACATGGACGTTTCAGTGGAGGTCATCCAAGTGGGCGACGAACCCGTTCCGCCGGAAGTGGGCATTACGCCGCTGCTGGTCTTCCAGAACCATCGCGGCCGTTCCGTCTATCAGGGACGAACCACCACCCCGGCGCGGATTCGCAATTTCATCCGCACCTCCCGGTTCGTGCCCCAAGGGGAAGAAAAGCTGGTCCGGGAAGACATTCCGATTTGGAAAACGGGCCGGGCCCAAATCTGGTCCCCGGTCAAAGTCGCGCCGGTCACCGGAACTCCGCCCAAGGGATACGACCACGAGGCATTTGTCCGGGAGGCCCGGGCCGCCATGGAACAGGGCTTTGATCAATTCGAAACCCGGAACCGGGTGGAACTCGGCCGCGCCGACCGGGGATTCTACATGGATTTCTATCCCTGGCGGGCCGAGGACGGCACGCTGTTTCTCTCCCTCGCCCTTTACTCCCAGTTTCACTGCAAAGCCCCGGTGTTTGAAAAGAAGGAGGAACCGCTGCTCGGGCCCTACGAAGAACGGGCCAAACTGTTCCAGCAAGCCGCCGAAATCATGGAAAAGGCCGTTGCCCGACAAATCGCCGACACCGAAGACGGCGACGGCTTCGATCCAATCCCCAAGGCAACCCCGACCATCGCCTGGGCCGAGATGGGCTATCCGCTGCCGCCCAAGCCGGAACGGGCGGCCATGGCCGACGTGGACGCCGAAATCCCGCTGAAATGGACCCTGGCCAAGCCCGGTCCCGGCGATCCGCCCATGGTGCAGTTCCGGTTCCCCGCGCCGTTGGATCAATACACCGGGGAAGTGAAACAGGGGAACGGAAAATTCCGGCTGGCGGAGGGCAAAACGCTGAACGGCGCCGACGGATTCGTGGAAATGGACCCGGCCACCGTGACCATGGGCGTGGAAGACCTGGACGAAGTGCTGCAAGGCAGTCTCTTTCTGGACACCGACGACCACCCCGCCGCCCGGTTCGAGGTGGAATCGGTTTCCGGCGACGGCCGTCCGGTGGAATACGGTCACCTGTCTCCCGCGGCGGTGTCGGGCACCTTTCATTTGAAAGGGACTTCCAAGCCCATGCAGGTGGTCATGGAAATGGAGCCGGTGATCGGAGAGGAAGGCAAACCGCGCCTGCTGGCCCGGGGGCGGTTCCGGATCGATCTGACCGAATTCGACATCGAAGGCGCGGACGGCCCCGAACCGGCCCGAAACACGCTGGTTTTCGATGTGAACCTGGCGTTTCGACCGTCGGAGGACGCCATCAGCCTCCCCCGGCGGGTTCGTGGAAAAAGGCGAGATGTTGCCGCGGACCGACCCGGCCGACCATGAAAACCTTCTCCAACAGCGGGAAAGCGAACTGGAATCGGCCATCGCGGAGCTGAGAATCGAAATGGGCCGCCTACCAACTGGAAACCTCCCAGCAGGCCAACTACCTGATCCCCATGGCCATCTCCCTGGGCTTCGGCATCCTCTTCGCCACCGGCATCATCTTGGTCATCGTGCCGTGCCTGTATCTGGCGCTGGAGGATGTGATGGGGATTATGGGGAAAGAAAGTCCCGCCTCCGAAGAAGAAACGGAAATGCCCCGGGGAAAGGTGGCGGCGGAATAAGAGGATTGACATGAAAACCCGAATCGTGAGGTTATGGAATCGATTCCCTTGCTCTCCGCGAAATCGGCATGGTATAAAGCCTGGAAATTCGATTGAGGAAATCTCATCGCGACTCCGGAATTTTCCCCAAATTCTTCGGAAAATGGGCCACATCAACCAGCCCGTTGCCCCTCGATTCGCCCCGACAAATTGGAGAACTCCATGAAACCCTACAAAATGGTCGGATACAACGACGAAGAACTCGTCCGGGTCCGGTATTGCTTCGCCGTGGACTATCTGGACGCGAAACGGAAATTCAACCGGGAATTCTGGTACCTGCGAATCGCGGAGATCAGCGAATGCTCCGAGGCGGAAGCGGAGGTCATCGGCGTGGCCAACTAACCCCTTCCCGGCCACGCCGCCCGGAAATATAGCGTTCCTTGTCGCCTTTCGCCGTCTCCATGCCCCCTCTTGAAAATTCCCTGCGATTTTGGCGATTGTCTTGGGAACCGGAACCGTTTGGCTCCCCCACGTTTGTTTTTGGAAGGGGAACGCAAAAAACTTGGGTGATCATGCGATCTTTTCGGCCTCGATCCACGAATCATCCCGCCTCTTTTTTCCAAAAACGACACCAACTTCCAAACGCAAAAACGGCGGACAACATCGTGTCCGCCGTTTCATTATATTTTCGACCCCTTAAACGGGCCGTTCCCACAGCTTGTCGGGATTGCTTCGCGGAGAATTCACGAAAAAAAGAAGGACTCAAGCGTTCACAACTTCTGTTTTTCCCCGCGAAGATCGACCCGGGGGGATGAATTCGCGATCTTCCAAATTCGCCGGGCCTTTTTCCGTCACAATTCAAAAATAATCGCGATCTCCCTTTCGTCAAGGCGATCTCCGCGACAACGGCTTGACCTTTCCCGCCCAAGCGTGTATTTTGACATCCATTTCATCCTTTTTCTCACAATCCGAAATTTCCAACATTCCCGCAAAATCTTCAAATCAATTCCGACCTTTGGAGGAAACGTTCATGTCGAAACTCAAGGACGGTCAACCGGGCGATCCGGGAGCCGACCGACCATCCAGCCGACAATCCAACTGCGGCGTCACCCGCCGCGGCTTCATCACCACTCTGGGAGTCGGCGCCGCCGGCGTCGCGGCCTCCGGTCATCTGTTCGCCGAAAAGGCGGACGCGGCCCAGGAACCGATTCCCCCCGGAGAAATGGTCCCCGTCAAGCTCCGAATCAACGGCGACGCCTACCGCATGTTGGCGGAGCCCCGCTGGACCCTGCTGTTCGTGCTGCGGGAGAAACTGAAACTGACCGGCGCCAAGGAGGGCTGCGGCCGAGGCGAGTGCGGGGCCTGCACCGTGCTGATGGACGGCGTTCCCCGCTACGCCTGCATGACCCTGGCCGTGGAGGCCGAGGGGGCGGAGATCGTCACCGTGGAAGGGCTGGTGGAGGGCGAAACCATGGGACCGGTCCAGCAAGCCTTCGCCGAAGAGGACGCCTACCAGTGCGGCTACTGCACGCCCGGCCAGATCATGGCCGTGGAGGGACTGCTTCTGAAAATGCCGGAGCCCTCGGTGGATGACATCCGAATCGGCGTCAGCGGCAACCTCTGCCGTTGCGGGGCCTATTCCCACATCGTCAAGGCGGCCCGGCGCGGCGCGGAGCTGAAGAAAGGAGGCGGCGCATGAAAGACGAAATGTACTACGTGAAAAACGCGCCGATGCATGAAGTCCCGGAAGAAGGCGAGCGCCCCGCCCCTTGGCGGGATACCCACGTCGTCGGCACGGAACGCCCCCGGGTGGACGCCTTCGAACGGCTCACCGGCGCGGCGGTCTACCCCTCCGACGTGGTGCGGCCCAACATGCTCTACGCCGCCATCGTCCGCTGCCCCCACGCCCACGCCAAAGTCCGGTCGGTGGATACTTCCGCGGCCGAAAAAATGAAGGGCGTCCATGCCGTCGTCACCGGAAAAACCAGGGAAGCCCAACTGAACTGGCCCTACGCCAAGGATTACGAACGGCCGCTCTTCGACCCCGAACCCAAATTCGAGGGCGAGGCCATCGCCGCCGTGGCCGCCGAAACCCCGGATCGGGCCTGGGACGCGGTTCGGGCGATAAAGGTGGACTACGAAGTGCTGCCCGCCGTCTCCGACGAGCGCAAGGCGTTGGAATCCGACGCGCCGAAGGTCCACAAGGACGGCAACAAAATCAAAACCCAGAATTACGGCCGGGGCGACGTGGAAGCGGGCTTTTCCGAGGCCGACGAGGTGATGGAAGAGAATTACCGCACCGCCTGCGAACTGCACACGCCGATCGAGCTTCACGGCTGCGTTGCCGAGTGGGACGGAAACCGGCTCACCCTCTGGGAATCGACCCAGGGCGTCTACGCCGTGCAGGAGACGGTGGCCCAGGTGATGAACATGCCCCGCTCCCGGGTCCGGGTGATCGGCCACTACGTCGGCGGCGGTTTCGGCAGCAAGCTGGACACCGGCAAGTATTCAATCATCGCCGCCATCCTGGCCCGCAAAACCGGCCGTCCGGTCAAAGCCTTTCTCACGCGGGAAGAAACCTACCTGACCATGGGCAACCGGCCGCCGGCCAATATGCGGCTCAAGGCCGGCGTGAAGAAGGACGGCACGATCACGGCCCTGGACTACGAAGTGACCGGCACCGGCGGCGCGTTTCCTTCGGGCGGCACCTCCCTGGTGGATTTCCTGATCAAGGAACTCTACACCTGCGAAAACGTCCGCTGCGCCGTGACCGACGTGTTCGTCAACGCCGGTCTGGCCCGCCCCTTCCGCGCGCCGGGCTATCCCCAGGCCGCCTGGGCCCTGGAGCAGATGATGGACGCCTTGGCCGAAAAAATCGGCATGGACCCGGTGGAATTCCGGCTGAAGAACATTCCGGATTACAGCCAGGCCCGGGAGGGCAATCCGAAATACACCACCAACGGCTATCCCGACTGCCTGAAGAAAGGCGCGGAAGCCTTCGACTGGGAAGCGGCCAAAAAATCGGTCGCGGAACAGGATGCCGGCGCGCGCGTCCGGCGCGGCGTGGGCATGGCCGGCTGCTCCTGGTTCATCGGCGGCGGATGGCCGCCCTCCACGGTCATCATCCGGCTGTTCGAAGACGGCAGCGTGAACCTGAACATGGGGGCCAGCGACATCGGCACCGGCACCAAAACCATCATGGCCATGGTGGCGGCGGAGGAGCTGGGCGTGAACCCGGACGCCATCCAGATCGAGAACGCCGACACCGGCACCACCCAATACGCCTCCCCCAGCGGCGGCAGCAAAACCGTCCCCACCGAGGCGCCCACGGTGCGGGCCGCGGCCATCGACGTGAAACGCCAGCTGCTGGAAATGGCGGCCAAGGACCTTGGAACCGATCCGGACGATCTCGCGGTCCGGGGCGACTCCGTGGTCTCCCGCCGGGACGGCGGCATGTCCATGAAGATCACCGAAGTCTCCGGCCTCAAAAACAACCGGGTCATCGTGGGGGTGGGCACCCGCGGGCCGAACCCGGAAAACAAGATCATCATCCCCTTCGCGGCCCAGTTCTGCGAGGTGGAGGTGGACACGCTGACCGGCGAGATCAACATCCTCCGGTTCGTGGCCGCCAACGAAAGCGGCCGGGTGATGAACCGCAAGACCTACGACGGTCAGGTCATCGGCGGCGTGGCCATGGGCATCGGCCTGGCCACCACGGAAATGCGCGTCTTGGACGACGGCCAGACCGGGAAGCTGTGCAACCGCAACTGGCACGACTACAAGCTGCCCACCAGCCTGGACGTTCCGGCCGACATCGTCTCCGTGCCCATTGACATGCCGGACGAAGAGGCCAACACCACCGGCGCCAAGGGGCTGGGGGAACCGGTCACCGTCCCAACGGCCGCCGCCGTGGCCAACGCCATCTACAACGCCGTCGGGATTCGGGTCACCGAATCGCCAGTCAACCCGTTTCGCCTGGCCGGGCTGCTGGCCGACCGCGATTCCAAAAAGGAGGCCTAGCCCATGCTGCCCGAATTTGCCTATATCCGACCCAACACCGTGGACGAGGCGGTGCGCCGTCTCAAGGAACCGGGGGCCATGGCCCACGCCGGCGGAACCGATTTGCTGGGCTGCCTGCGGGAACATATTTTCGAGGTAAAAACGGTGGTAAGCCTGAACGGCCTGCCGGGACTGCGGGGGATCAAAGAGGGCGCGAACGGCGACCTGATGATCGGCGCACTGACCACGCTGACGGAAATCGCCGAGAACCCGGCGATCCGGGAACGGTTCACCGCCCTTTCCGACGCCGCCGCCGCGGCCGCCAGCCCGCAGTTGCGAAACCAGGGCACCATCGGCGGCAACCTGGGCCAGAAGCCCCGCTGCTGGTATTACCGGGGCGAATTCGACTGCCTGCGCAAGGGCGGGAATTTCTGCTACGCGATCAACGGGGAAAACGCCTTCCACTGCATCTTCGGCGGGGACCACATGTGCTACATCGTCCATCCCTCGGACCCGGCCCCCGCCTTGGCCGCGCTGAACGCGGAGGCCCGGATCATCGGGCCGGAGGGCAGCCGAACCATGCCCGTGGGCGAACTCCACGTCCGGCCCGCCTCCGATCCCACCCGGGAGACCTGGCTGGAGCCCGGCGAGTTCATCGTGGCGATCCAGATTCCCGCCCCGGCGGAAGGGACGAAAAGCGCCTACCGCAAGGTCCGCGCCCGCCGTTCCTGGGATTTCGCCCTGGCCGGCGGCGCGTTCGCGCTGGCCATGGACGGCGACACGGTGAAAGACGCCCGCGTGGTCCTGAGCGGCGTGGCCACCGTGCCCTGGCGATCCGAGCCGGTGGAAAAAGCCATCATCGGCAAGGCGCTCACCGAAGAAACCATCTCCGCCGCCGCCGAAGCCGCCGCGGAAGGCGCGGCGCCGCTCCGCCAGAACGGCTACAAAGTGCCGCTGCTCAAGGGCGTGGTGCGGGAAGAGTTGGAGAAGATGGCGGGGTGATTTCGCTGAATTCGCAGCCCTGAAAATGACGAAAGCGCCTCTTCCCGATGGGAGGAGGCGCTTTTTTTGCCTCCCACAAGTCGTGCTTGATTCAGCGCGATGGACGGGTTATATTTTTATTGGGCGCTCCGAAACTGGGTTTTGACCCATCAAATCCAACCGCGAAAGGCGAGGTGCCGAACCATGACGTTTAATGAAATTGTGCCGGCCATCCGCACTTTTTCCCACTCGGAGAAAATCAAACTGATCAAAATTATTTTGGACCAAATTCAAACGGATGAAGAAAAGGTGGCAGAGGTACCTTCAACCATCGCGTATGAGGACGATCCCCTTTGGGACATCGTTGGAATGGTTAAAGAAGACGTTACGGATATGTCTTTAAAACACGACGAATACTTGTACGGGAAAAACCCGTTGTGAAAATTTTCGTGGATACGGGAGGATGGTTCGCGCTCATTTGGGAAAAGGATATTCATCACGGGAAAACGATAAAGTTCGTCGCCGAAAACCGTCCCATCCTGATCACGACCGATTATGTGATGGATGAAACCGTCACCCTGCTTCAGTCCCGTGTGGGTCATGCCTATTCGCTTCGTTTCCTGGATATGCTCCATAAAAGCCCGAATACAAGATTGATTTTCCTATCGGAGGAACATATCGCCGAAACCATCGAACTGTTTCGCGGTCGGCCCGATAAAGGATGGAGTTTCACCGACTGCTCTTCTTTCGTTCTCATGAAAAAACAGGGCATCCGAACCGCCTTGGCATTTGACCGGCATTTTCAGCAGGCCGGTTTCGAAACCATTCCGTAAGCCTCCAAACCAAACGAAACTCCGCTCACCCGCTTTTTTTATTTCCTTCCCGCCCCTCCAACCGCTTCAACCGCTCATCAATCACCGACAATTTGCGCTGAATCGCC
>CAYFVR010000101.1:0-15954 GCA_964346545.1 uncultured Desulfobacterales bacterium
CGAACACTTCGCCGTCGTAAAACGTAAGCGGCTCTTCCGATCCTTCGTCCAATTCGAAATATTCCGCTTCGGTGATTTTTTTCCCGGTGATCAGCGGGTCGGCCATGGTGGATTCTCCCGTTTTGGAGAAAAAATGTGCGGCGAACAACATGATCCATCGGCTTCGGGGCCATGCGGAATGAAAGCGGTTATTTCCTCGGAAAGAGTTTCAATGCCCGAACATGGTGTTCCAGAGCGTCCCGACGTCAGGCCCTCCCCCGCAAATCCGCGAACGGCAACGCTTTTCGTTCCGCGTGCTTTTCGAACAGCTCCCGGCAGACGCCGCATTCCGCGCAATCCTCGCGGCAGCGGGAAACCCTTTCCAGGAAATCCTCGGGCAGTCGATCGTTGGCGATGTGGTACTCCCGGCCCATCCATTCCGCCGCGTCCAGCAGGTCCAGCAGATTGCCCGCCCATCGTTCGTCCAGATAGGCGCGAATGGTGCGCTGGAGGAATTCCGGCCCCAGGGTCCGGCCACAGATTTTCAGGATGTCGATTTCGGGCGCGTAGGCGGAAACGTCCTCCGGCCGGATGAAGGGGGAGGCGAGAATGGCGTGGGGCCGTTCCCGGATAAACCGCATGCAGCCAAAGTCCCGGTTCAGGCCGTGAGTGTCCGCCGGGACCTCCAGATGGGTGAGGGCGATGTGGGCGTCGTGGGCCGGCTTGAAGGGGCATTGGTTCAGGCAGCCTTCGTTGGCCAGCAGGCCGATCCGGATCTCCGGCCAGCGGTTTCGCAGCCGCGAGACGGTTTCCGTCAACGCCGTCGGATTTCGGTTGAGGGAACGGTCCAGTATCCAGCGGGACGGCGGACGGAATTTCGTGGTGGAGATCAGGTCCATCAAGGCCGCCACCCGGTCGAAACGGTCCGGAATCAGGTTGACGCTGGGCACCGCCTCCAGGCGGCGGGCCAGCTCCGGCGCGGCGTCGGAGACGGCCCGGAGCAGGTAGGCGTCGGCGAAAACGATCCCGTGGATTAGTCGGTCTTCCGCCAATCGATTCAAGGCTTCGGGAAGCCGGGCCAATGTCGTGGGATCCGGATATCCCGAGGGATCATGGAAGCGGGCGTTTAACAGCGCGTATCGGGGAACGGATTCCAGCATGGCCAGCCCCGCCGCGATTTGGTCCACCGTTTCCCTGCGCAACGGATGGCGGGCGTCGGCCGCGGGCAGGCCCACGTGGACCGATTCCAGCCGATGGGCGTGGCGGTTCAAAAAGCGGATGTAGGCCGGGTCGGGCAGGAAGGGGACATCCAATCGAATCCCGTTTCCGCCGTCATTACCCGTTTTTGCCGCCTTCACTCCCGATTCCCCGCGCCACATTGAGATTGACCCCCGTCGTGCATTTTGTTAATGCCATGCAAAGTTTTTTCGTTCCCCCCCGGCGTGAAAAAATGAAGCCAAACCCGAACCGGTCCAACGCCCGTTCCCCGAAAGCCTCCGGTCGAATCCGTCGGTAATCCCGAAATTCGACCGGCCCCCGCTCGGATTCCACCTGGAATCCCAAAGTTTCCGCCAACCAAAAGGAGATGAAACATGAAGCAAATCGTGGAAATACTCAAATCGATTCTCGGCGCGATCCTGCGTTTCCTCATGGCGCGGCGGACCATCGCGATCCGGGCGGTGTTCAGCGTGGCGTACGGCGTCGCCGGCGGCCTTCTGGCCTTCGCGCTGCTGATCCTCGGCGGCTTGCAGGTGGCGGCCGCGTTGATCCTGCTGAAACCGCTGGGCGCCATCACCAGCCTGTCCCACGTGCTCACCGTTTATCTGTACAAAATTTTCCGGTACATCACCATGAACGAGGTCGCCAAGCCCTGGCCCCTGGGCGCGTTTCCCGCCGAGCTGGAGCCTTCGGAGCGGGTGGACGTGACCAATCCGGGCTCGGGAAAACCCGAAAAAACGGACGCCGCCGAAACCCCTTCGGATTCCGACCAGACCCCCGAACCGGCGGAAGCCACGCCGGCCGGCGAGGCGGAAGCGGGGGAAGAGGACACCCAAGACGCCATCATCCTGGAGCACAAGCAGTCCTAATCGCAATACCGTTCATTTTGGCGAAAAATGGTAGGGGCGAATCGCATTCGCCCTTTGGCAATCCGGCACGATTGTCCATTGGAAATCCCAAAGTGAACGGCATTGAAACGAATCGCCTATATCGCGGTCCCCCACGCCCGGGGGACCGCTTCTTCCACCCGGTCGATTCGGGCCTTCACCAGTTGATTTTCCCGCCCTTCGATTTCCTCCAGCAGCACCGTCAAATAATTCCCGCTGACGCCTTTGGGATGGCCGGTTTCCCGGTCCCTCCGTGCCTCCACCAGCACCGACACGGTTTTTCCCACGAACCGCCGGTAGAACGAAGCCCGTTTGGCCGCGCCCAGCTCCCGCAAGACCCGACAGCGTTCTTTGATCGCGTCCGAGGGGACCGGGTCGGAAAACCCGGCCGCCGGCGTGCCTTCCCGGGGCGAAAAGGGAAAGACGTGCAGATGGGTTGTCGGCAGGGATTCGATGAGATCGCAGGTGTTCCGGAACGCCGATTCTTCCTCGCCCGGGAAGCCCACCAGCACGTCCGCCCCGATGGCCGCGTCGGGCAGGGCGTCCGCCGCCCGCCTCACCCGTTCCGCGTATTCGGCGGCGGTGTAGGGGCGTCCCATGCGTCGGAGCACGTCGTCGTCTCCGCTCTGGAGCGGGATGTGGAGATGATCGCAGAAGCGGTTCGAACCGGCCACCACCTCCAGCAATTCGTCGGTCAGTTCATGGGATTCGATGGAGCTGAGGCGCACCCGGTCCATCCGTCCCCGAGTTTGGATCTCCCGAAGCAGGTCGGCCAGGGAGACCGGCGGATCCAAATCGCGCCCCCATCGGCCCAGATGAATGCCGGTGAGCACCGTCTCCCGAACGCCGGCGTCGGCCAGGGCCTCGATCCGTTCCAGCACGGAGCGAAGACGCATGCTCCGGCTTCGACCCCGGGCATGGGGGACGATGCAGTAGGTGCAGAAGGCGTCGCAGCCGTCCTGGATTTTCAGAAAGGGGCGGGTTCGTTCTCCGGACGCCAGGGCCGGGGCGGGGAAAAATTCCCGGTAATCGGTCAGGTTCCGGTGAAGGACCCGGGGCGCGGAAGATTCGCCGTCGGACCTGGAGGTGAAATCGGAGAGAAAATCGTCGGCCAGCTCGGGGATTCGGTGTTTGTCCGCGTGGCCCACCACGGCGGCGACGCCCGGAATGGTCGCCAGCACCTCGGCTTCCGTCTGGGCGTAGCAGCCGGTGACCACCACGCGGGCCTCCGGATGGTTTCGAATCGCTTGCCGAATCGCCCCCCGGGATTGCATGGCGGCCCGGCCGGTGACGGTGCAGGTGTTTACCACCACCAGATCGGCCGGCCCATCGGATTCCGCGGCGGCCCAGCCATTGTTGGACAGGGCCTGGGCGATGCCCTCGGACTCGCATTGGTTGACTTTGCAGCCCAGGGTGGTGACGGCGAAGCGTTTCACCATGCCTCCTCGATGACCCCGCCGCCCAGCACCTCGTCGTCCTGGAAAAAGACGGCGCCTTGTCCGGGGGTGACGGCGGATTGGGGCGTTTCAAACCGGACCTCCGCCCGGTTTTCCGGCAGGGGCGTGATTCGGGCGGGGGCGGCCCGGTGGCGATAGCGGACCTGGACGTGGGCCTCCAGCGGCTCCTCGGGCGGGTCGGCGATCCAGTTGACCGACGCCGCTCGGCAATTCGAGGCCGACAGGGCTTCTTTGCCCCCGACCACCAGCCGGTTCCGTTCCCGGTCCAGCCGAACCACGTAGTAGGGTTCCGGTCCCGGCACGCCGATGCCTTTTCGCTGGCCGACGGTGTAATGGTGCAGCCCCTCGTGACGACCGATGGCCGTGCCGTCCCGGGCGACGATCTCCCCGGGGCGGGACGGCACCCCGGCCGCGGCCAAAAAGTCGGCGTAGTTGTCCCGAACGAAGCAGATGTCTTGGCTCTCGGATCGCGCCGATCCGGAAAAGCCGTTCGCGGCCGCCTCTTCGCGCACCTGGTCCTTGGTCAGGTCGCCGAGGGGGAAAACCGCGGCGGCGAGCCGGCCCCGAGGCGTCCGGGCAAGAAAATAGCTCTGGTCCTTTTTTCGATCCGCGCCTCGCAGCATGCGGACCCGGCCGCCGGCGTCCCGACGGAGTCGGGCGTAGTGGCCGGTGGCCAGCGCCTCGGCGCCCCGTTTTCGGGCTTCGTCCAGCAGAAGGCCGAACTTGATCCGGGGATTGCAGACCATGCAGGGGTTGGGCGTCCGGCCCCGGCGATAGGTTTCCACGAAATCGTCCACCACGCACCGGCGGAAGACGTCGGCCAGGTCGATTTCGTGGAAGGGAATCTCCAGCCGGTCGGCCAGGGCGCGAACCGAATCGGGATGGGCGGTTTCAAAGCCGGTGGTGAAATGGAGGGCGAGAAGCGAATGGCCGGCCGCCCGAAGACGAAGGGCGGCGACCAGGGAGTCGACGCCGCCGCTCAGGGCGACCGCCACGCGGGACATCAGTCGTCGAAGAGCAGTTGATTGGAGGGGCGGACCTTCATCACCCGGGGCGGGCAGGCGGTGACGCAGAGTTCGCAGACGCTGCAACGGCCCTGGTCGAATTCCACCCGCATTTCGGGGCGGACGATGTGCAGCGCGCCGGTGGGGCAGACCGAGGTGCAGGCCCCGCAGTGGGTGCAGCGATCCGTTTCCCGGCGGATTATCTGTCGGGTATGCTGAATTTTCACCCCGTTGTCCTTGAGGTATTTGACCCCCGCCTGAAATTTTTTTCGTTCGCCCGAAAGTTCCAGCACCAGCACGCCTTCTTTGCGGGGAAACACTTCGGCGTTGAGAAGATTGAAATCTAAATCAAACTTTTTGACCAGGTCGCTGACCAGCGGCTTGTGAACCACCGACCGGGGAAAGCGGAGCACCAGAATTTTGGCGTACATCGGACCTCCGGAAAATCCTTAATTTTTTAAAGCGAAAGTGCTATCCTACCGATGTCCGACTGGGCTGTCAACGCCAACTTTCCCCGCGGAAACCGCCGTATCGATTCACGCGGGGCGCGCCGTCAAGGGGGGAAATGAATCGGTTCGCCTACCGGACTTCCGGGTTCGCCATCGAGATGCTTTCGGGCCTCTCCCAGGCATCCGTTCGGCTGCACGGCGCGGATCGCATCCCCCAGGACGCGGCCGTCATCTTCGTGGTGAACCACTTCACCCGAATCGAAACCCTGCTGCTGCCCTGTCATTTGCACCGGCTGACCGGGGATCGGCCGGTCTGGTCCCTGGCCGACTACCGGCTCTTCCGGGGGGCGCTCAAAACCTATTTCGATTCCGTGGGCGTGGTCTCCACCCGGGACCCGGATCGGGATCTGCTGATCGTGCGAACCCTGCTGGCCGGCGAGGCGTCCTGGATCATTTTTCCCGAAGGCCGCATGGTCAAGAACAAAAAAATCGTGGACGGCGGCCGATTCATGATCCAGGCGGGGGACGGGAAGCATCCGCCCCACACCGGCGCGGCGGCCCTGGCCCTGCGAACCGAGTTCTTTCGACAGCGCATTCTTTCGCTGACGGAGCGCCGCCCCGAGGAGGCGGCCCGGCTCATGGAGCTGTTCGAGCTGCGGGACGCCAACGCCCTGGCCCGCCGGCCCGCCTGCGTGGTGCCGGTGAACCTTACCTATTATCCTCTCCGGGCCCGGGAGAACATCCTCAGCAAGCTGGCCCTTCAATTCATGGGCGATCTCGGCGACCGGGCGGTGGAGGAGATCATGACCGAGGGAACCATGCTCCTGTCCGGGGTGGACGTGGACATCCGCTTCGGCGCGCCCATCGCCGCGGCCGACTACATGGCCGACCGGAAGATTCGGCGGGACGTGGCGGCGGCCCGGAAAATCGGCCTCGCCGACCGGCTGCCCTCGGAGCGGGCCTTTCGCCGGGCGGCCCGCCGGCTGCGGGACCGGTTCATGGGCGACATCTACCAGATGACCACGGTGAATCCGGATCATCTCTTCGCGGGGCTCATGCGGCTTCGCCCCTTCCGCCGGATCGACCCCGAGGATCTGCGACGGCGGGCCTTTCTGGCGGCGGGGATGGACCTGGAGGCGATGGGGGTGCATCGGCACCAGAGCCTCGACGCCGGCCAAGTGCATCTGCTCACCGACGACCGATACGGGCGGGTGCGGGACTTTTTGGCGGTGGCCCGGGAAAAGGGGATTTTGCGGGGAGAGCTGGACCGGCTTCGGGTGGACCGGGGACGGCTGGGCGGTCCGCTGGATTTTCACAAGGCCCGGGTGGACAATCCGGTGGCGGTGATCGCCAACGAGATCGAGCCGTTGAAGCCGCTGCTGAAAACCTTGCGGCGCATCGCCTGGACGCCGACCTTCTGGGTCCGTCGCCGAACGGTGAAACGGCTGCTGGAAACGGACCAGGCCCAATTCGAGGCCGACTACGCCACCCATTTTCTGGACGGCGAGTCCAAGCCCCGGGAAGTGGGCGCCCCCTTCCTGATCCGGGGGGAGACCCGGGACGTCGGGGTGCTGTTGATTCACGGCTACATGGCCGCGCCCTTCGAGGTGGCCGGACTGGCGGTCTACCTGGGCCGGCGGGGTCACCGGCTGTACGTGCCCCGGCTCCGGGGGCACGGCACCGCGCCGGAAGACCTGGCCGGACGGAAGCGGTTCGACTGGATCGCCTCGGTGGATCATGGATACGCCATTTTGAAAAACCAGTGCCGGCGGGTGGTGGTGGGCGGATTTTCCACCGGGGGCGCCCTGGCGCTGGACCTGGCCGCCCGGGCGCCCGAGGTGGCCGGGGTGTTCGCCATCTGTCCGCCCCGGCGGCTTCGGGATCCATCCCTCAAAGGAAATCTGGCCCGGGGACTCTGGAACCGGCTGGCCGAGATGGTGCGGGGCGAGGCGGCCGCCCGGGACGGGTTCATCGAAAATCGAACGGAAACGCCCCACGTCAGCTATTTGCGGAACCCGGTTTCGGGCATTCGGGAGGTGGAGCTGCTGGTGGAGGAGCTGGAGCCGCGACTGCCGGAAATCCGAACCCCCGCCCTGATTCTCCACGCCCGTCGGGACCCGGTGGCCGATCCGCGTCAGTCCCGACGACTGTTTGAGCTGTTGGGTTCGGAAGACAAACGGTACGTGCTGTTCAACTATGATCGCCACGTCATTATCGCCGGTCCCGGCGCCGACCAGGTGTTCCGAACCGTCGGCGATTTCGTGGAGGCCGTCGTGGAAGGGCGGCTGGCCCATGCGCCGTCCGGAGAGCCGGCGGCGTCCGGGACGGAGGAGGAACCATGAGCGAAACCAAGGCCATCGTCAAAATCATCGGGACCGACGCCTGCCCCCTCTACGGGGAGGGGGACGAGTTCAAGCTGTCCGGGAAAAGTCTGGTGGCGCCCTACGGCAAGGCGTCCTGCCTCATTCTGGTGCGCGACATCACCGAGGTTCTGCTGCGGTACGAGTGCATCGACGCCGCTTCCCGGTACGTGTTCGATTGCAGCGGATGCACCGGTCTGGCCCGGCTGGAGTTCCGGCGCGACCGGGAGCGACCGGCCGCGTCGGCCTCCGGCGACCGGAGCCCCGACCTGGACGCCTTGGCCCAATCCCTGGGAGATTACTCTTTTTTCAAGACCTTCGACGAGGAGAGCGTCAAGGAGATTCTCAGCGTGCTGCGGCTGGCCCGTCACGAGGCGGGAGAGCTGATTTTGCGCAAGGGGGAGCCCGGAAAAAACCTCTACATCATCGGATCGGGCAAGGTGGAGGTGCTGGCCGAAGACGGCGTGCGCATCGCGGTTTTGGGGAAAGGGGAGGTCTTCGGCGAAATGAGCCTCATCAGCGGCGATCCCGTGGCGGCCACGGTGCGGGCGCTGGAGCCGCTGAAGCTGTTCTATCTGGACGGCCAGTATTTTCGGGAGCTGCTCCAGCGGACCCCCTCGATTCAGATTTACCTGACCCGGCTGCTGGCCCGGCGCATCGCCAACACCAACGTCATTCGGGTGCAGGACACCGCCTCGGCCATGACCGGCAACCTTTCCGAAATTCCGCCCACCGAGTTGTTCCAAACCCTGCATCTCAACCAGAAAACCGGCGTGCTGCTGCTCAAGCTGGACGGCGCCCTGGCCGCGGCCTCTTTTTTGGAGGGAGAGCTGATCCGGGCCAAGTACGGCGAGCTGCTGGATCACGAGGCCTTTTTCGCCATGCTGGCGGCGCGGGAGGGGCGCTTCAAGTTCAGCCCCGAGCTGCCGCCCGAAGAGACCCGGACGGCGCCGGTGGGAAGTTTCATGAAGCTGCTGATGGAGGGCGTCCGGCGGGCCGACGAGGCGTCCGCCGGGCCGGACGACGACTGACCGGAATCAGAACCGCTTCTTGATCCATTCCGCCCGGGGGCTCAGCTCGATGGCCCGGGTGTAGTCGGCGATGCCCCGCTCGAAATCGCCCTTGTCGGCCCAGGCGATGCCCCGGTTGTAGTAGGCTTCGGCGTAGTCGGGGTCGATTTCCAACGCCTTGGTGAAGTCGGCGATGGCCCGGTCCAGGTCTTCCTTTTTGAACCAGGCGATGCCCCGGTTGTAATAGGCCCGGGCCGATTCCGGGTCCAGCTGAATCACCCGGGTGAAGTCGGCGATGGCCCGGTCCAGATCCTCGGCCTTGAACCAGGAAATGCCCCGATTGTAGTAGGCTTGGTCGTAGCGGGGATCGATCTCCAGGGCCTGGTTGAAATCGGCGATGGCTTTTTGATGCTGGCCCTGGTCGTCCCAGACGCCGCCGCGATTGTAGTAGGCCTGGGCGTATTGGGGGTCCAGCCCCACCGCTCGGGTATAGTCGGCCACCGCTTGATCGTACTGGTCGATCCGCGCGAAGGCCATGCCCCGGTTGTTGTAGACTTGGGCCAGCTCCGGCCGCAGCTCCGCCGCGCGGGTGTAATCCTCGATGGCGCGCTGGTACATTCCCTTTCGGGCGTAGATCAGCCCTCGGTTGTTGAAGGCGGCGGCGTTGTCCGGATTCACCTCCAGCGCCCGGGTGTAGGCCACCAGCGCCTCGTCCAGATTCCCTTGCCGGGCCTGTTCCATGCCCTCGTTGGTCAACGCCTCCGAAGAGCGTTCCTCGGTCTGGCCCCACAGGGGAGCCGCCAGGGCAAGCAGAAACAGGCAGGCCACCACTCCCGTTCGTCTCATCATGTCCTCCATCCTCATGGCGGCGGCGACGCCCCTCGGGACGCCCCTTCGTGCGCCGGATCAGGCCGTCAGAATGAGCCCCGACGGCAGGGATTCGCCGAAAATCGCGGTTTCTTCCCGGGTTTCAATGGGCGCCACCGTCTCCAGCATCCGACGGTAGGGTTCCGAAAAATCGTGGGCCGCCAGCCATTCCATCACCCGGACCCGGTCGGCCTCGGGCAGGTCCCGCATCCGGTCGCCGGTGCGGCGGGCCATCTGGGCCAGGGCGGCGGCGACCGGCTTGGGGCTCCGCCAGGGCGCGTCCATCAGAGCCCGGCACCACTCCGCCGCCGTTTCCGGGGCCACCACCCGATCCGCCGGACCGTAGAGCAGCTCTCGGGCCCCGAGGCGGGAAAGTGCCCAGAAATGTTGGGGCTTGGCCTTCTTGGGCGTCATCTCGGCCAGCAGGCCGCGCCCCCACTTGACCTTGTCCTTGGCCAGCAGCCGCTCCATGTTGGCCACGGCCATCCAGATTTCCAGCTTTTCCTGGACGGAGACGCCGCCCTTGTCGGTTTTTTTGGGAAAGACCGCCGGCGTGAGGTCCTGGATGAACTGTCGCTGCTGGCCCGGCGTGAGGCCGCCGGCCACCCGCCGCCACAAAATCCACCATTCGGATCGAACCTGGGCGTGGCCGGGATGGACGGGACCGCCGCGGTAGAGCTTCCAGACCCGCTTGACGCGATGGGGATCGAAGCCCTCGCCGAAGCCGGGGCGCAGGCAGAAGCCGGTCAGGTTCAGCCAGCGGCCCTCCACCTTTGGGCCGGCGTCGCGGACGTCGGCCATTTCCAGCAGGTCGTCGGACAGGGTTCGGATGAGGCTCAGGGGCCATTTCTCCCGGGGGCGTTCCACCGCGGCGGTGATCTCCCGGACGAGCCCCTCCAGCCGGCGGCTGTCGGGGGGGCCGGAGAAGGCCGCCCGAACCGCCTCCCGGGCCTGGGCGACCACGCTTTCGTCGAAGATCTCGGTCTCGCCGATTTCGCCCGGCGCGGCGGCGTCCCGGAGCTGGAACTGAAATTTCCAGCGGTGGTCGGTCACGGCGGAACGGCACCAGAGGGCCAGGGTGCCCACTTCGGTGTATTCCGCCTCCATGCGGATCGGGATTCGCGTTTCCTTGCCCTTTTTGCCGAACTGGACCACCGTCTGGATCGGGGGCAGGGGCGTCAGGGTGTCGTCCACGGCGACCAGGTCGCCGCATCGGTCGCCGGAGCGAAAGCTGGAGCTGTACAGGTCGAAGCTGACCGGCTGATTGGCCAGCACCTCGAATTCCCGGCCGGGCAGGTCGATGCGGCTGCCTTCGTCCAGCCCCCGCTCCACCAGGCAGACCGCCGGCCGACCGCCCTTCGCCGCGGGGCCTTCGGCGGCCACGCCCAGAAAGTAGGCCCGGGGGCTGCCGCTGCCCACCCGTACGCCCTGGCCGAGCTTGACCAGACCGTAGTAGGCCGCGCCTCGGGCCACGGCCGCGTCGGGGTCGGGGTTTTCCAGTCGGCGGGGCAATTCTTCGTCGGAAATGCCGAACCAGCGGCGAATCGCCGCCCGCACCCGCTCTTGGACCAGCTCGGCCTTCAGCGAACCGCCGTTGAACAGAATCCGATCCGGCGCCGCCGAGTTCCGGTTCAGGAAGCGGGACACGTCGTCCCGGTGGGATTCCAGAAACCAGCCGATGTGGCGGGTGACGGCCGGCTCGGGTTCGTAGGGAAGGCCGAATTCGGCGATTCCCTTGCGGCCGCCCGACGGCCGGCGGGGTTCCGGCGGCGTCGCCGGAAAGAACCCGTCCAGAACGATGGCTTCCACCGTCGCCCGATCCAGCCTGGCGCCGAGGGTTCCGGCGATGAGCTTTCCGCCGCCGCCCACCAGGGTGACCGTTCGCTGGTCGGCCTCTCCGCCCAGAATGGCCTCTTTGGCCTGGCGGCACTGCTGGCATAACGCCTTCCAGCGGTCGCCGCTCAAAGAAAGTCCCCGGCCGCCCCGGGACATGTCGGTCTCCACCCGTCGGGCCAGGGCCAGGTCGATGTTGTCGCCCCCCAGGATCAAGTGGTCGCCCACGGCGATCCGCTCGAACCGGGGCGTCCCGCCTTCGGCCTCCCGAAGGGTGATGAGGGTGAAGTCGGTGGTGCCGCCGCCCACGTCGCAGACCAGGATCAGCTCTCCGGGGCGGACCTCTTCGGCCCACCGGTCCTCGTGGTCCAGCAGCCAGCTGTAGAAGGCGGCCAGCGGCTCCTCCAGCAGCGTGACTCCGGGCAGTCCCGCCGCCGCGGCGGCCTCCAGCGTCAAATCCCGGGCCACCTGGTCGAAGGAGGCGGGCACGGCGACCGTGACGAACTGGTTTTCCAGATAGGCTTCGGCGTCGTCCCCCCGCCGGTGGTTCCAGGCGCGGCGGATATGTTTGAGGTAGGCGGCGGTGGCCTCCACCGGGGAGACCTTGGGGACCTCCTCGTCGGCGCCCCAGGGCAGAATCCGGGAATGCCGATCGACCCCCGCGTGGCAGAGCCAGCTTTTCGCCGACGCCACCAGCCGGTTCGGCGTCGTGGCGCCATGGTCCCGGGCGAAGGCGCCGGCGAAGGCGTCCTCTTCGGTGCGCCAGGGCAGGGCGATGGCCGCATGGTCGATGTCGAACTTTCCGGGCAGGTAGAGAAAGGAAGGCAGCACCGGGGCCGCCGTAAATTCGCCCGGACCGACGAGCTGGGGGACCGGAAAGGTGCGGATGGCCTCCGGCCCCCCGACTTCCGCCGAACGGTCCACGAAGGAAACCGCGGAGTTGGTGGTGCCCAGATCAATGCCGACGATGTAGCGCGAATCGCGTAAATCCAAAAGTGGCCTCCGCCGAAGGAGAAGTCCCGAACCCCGCGGGCCCGGGCCGTCCGCTGTGAAGATGACGGTATACCAAAGGTTTGTGGAAAATACAACTCGGTCGGCCGACCACTTTTTCCTCGATTTCGAGACCAAAAGGATTTATGAAATGGCCGGAAAGCGGAGGCGCGGCGGCCGGAAAACCGTCGCGCCTCCCGATTGTGAACCCCCGAGTCAACCTAGGGTTGCGGATCGGCCCCCGCTCCATGATTTCTCTCGAACATCAACGGATCATCGAATTTTTTTTGGACCTGTATCGGCATCAGATGCGGGCCCTGGGCCGGCCGACCCGGTTCCGTTGCGTGGAACCGCCTTCCGGGCCGGGGGCCGAGGCCATCTACGAGCTTCGGATCAAGCTGGAGGACGGCTGGCGGGCCCGGCGCATGAGCCTGGGACCGCTGGCCGAAGAAAGCGGCAGCAAGAGCCGCTGCTACAAGGCGATCTACGACGAGCTGCTGGTGGTCAAGCTGCCGCCGCGTCCGGTGGAAAACTTCGATCAATACCTGGAACACCTGCGGCGGGAACAGGATACCGCGGCCCGGCTCTTCCCTGATGACGAATGCATCACCCCTTCCGTTTCGGCGATTTTGCGCAAGCATCCCGATTTCGCCGACGCGGCCGGCCGAAGTCCCGAGGAATTCGAGGCGTTCTGCCTGGAAAAACTGCGGGTCTCGCCGGAGCATCAACGCCACCTCCAGATCGGCGGCCGGTTCGCCTTTTTCATGAATCTTTCCCAGAACGCGTTTCTGGGAAACGTCATCGGCGAAATGCACGACCTGCGGTCCCGGCTCGCGGCGGAAATCCTGGGGCAGGGCGAGGTGATCGACAATCCGGTTCGTTTCGAGGAGGTCTACGGGCGAGACGCCCTGGGCGGCTTTTTCGACGTGCAGGCGGCGCTGTCGGATTTCGACGCGCGGGCCGGGGCGCTTCTGGCGCCGCTGGGCCTCTCCGACGAGATTCCGGTCTTCCGCCGCCGCCAATGGTTTCTGGGCGCGCTGGCGGAGCGCCGGGTCGATCCGGTCGCCGACGGCGTTCCGGCGGATCGGGCCCCGGCCGTCCACGCCCTGCTCGACGAGATCATGGAGATCCATCGTCCGGTGCTGGACCGGTACCGGAGCGCCCTGCGGGTTCACGTGTTCTACCGGCTTCTGGGCCGCAACCGAACGGCCATGGCCGGAATCATCGCCAATCTGCTGGAGCTGCTCTCGATTTTGCGGGAGCGGGGCGTGGCCATGCGGGATCTGAAGCCCGACAACGTGTTTCTGGCCGGGAACGTCTCCGTCTCCCCCGCCATGCTCGGCGCGCCGGGGGACTACGCCATCGGGTTGATCGATTTTGAAACCGCCGTGGATTTTCGCCCCTCCACCGGCCCGATTCGCCAGCCCATGCTGGCCGGGACGCCCTCCTACGCCACTCCGTCCCACCTGTTTCGAAACGACCTGCTGGAAACCCTGTTCGACGACCTGGGCCGGGTGCTCCACCTCCAGGACTGGCAGGCGGTCACCAGCATGATCTTCAACGTGGTCACCGGGCGGCGGCTGGCCCGGGAAACCGGGCGGCTGATTCCGGAGATCATGAAGATCATCCGTCAGTCCTTTCGGAAAAATCTGTCCCGGTCGGAGGTGTTTAAAATTTGCAGCCGGGTTTTCTGGTTCAACGCCACCGGCGAATTTCGAAAAAAGCTGAAGACCTATCGGCCGGTGTTGCAGGAGGTCCGGGTGGAGATTCCCTTGCGCGCCCGGCGGATGATGCGGGAAGAGCTGCTGTTTTTGCGGTCGGAAGGAGTCAAGCGGACGCGGCGGCTGGTGCTGGGGCAGGGGCTGTTCCGATCCGAGGAAAGCCGACGGGCCCTGATCCGGGCCACCCCGGAGGCGGTGGCCCGGTACCGGCGGGCCTGGGCGGCCGGCGACCACGGCGCGCGGGTGGCGCCGGAAACCCGGGCCCAGCTTCTGGACGTGCTTCGGACGCTGGAGCGGTACAAGATCGAGCAGGGCCGGCGCACCGAAATCATCGAACGGCTGGAATTGCGGCGGCCCATGCTCACCGCCTTTCAGATTCTGGAGATCATGTTCAACGTGGTGATCAACGCCATGTATCGGCCGGAATGGGGCCGCCTCGCCGAGGACGTGGGGGACATCCGGCTCGACGAGGCCCGGAAGCCGGGGGCCACGGTCATTTCCTACGAAGACACCATCGTGGTGGAGGAGACCGTCCGCCGTCTCGACCGGGCCTGACGCCCGAGGCCTCCCGCCCCTCCTTCTTTTTCTCACATCTCCTCCGCCCCCCGCTCCCGCACGTTGAACTCCAGCTTCCATCGCTGGTCGGGGTCTTCCCGGGAAACGCACCAGAGTTCCAGGGTGCCGATTTCGGTGACCTTCACCTCCAGGATCACCGGGACGACGCTGCCCGGCTCGCCGTCCAGGGTGGTTTCGATGGTGGTGATGGGTTCGATCTCCGCCTCCCATTCGTCCACCAGCGCGCCCGGCGCGTCGTCCAGCCGGACGGTGGATCCCAGGAAGTCGAACTTGACCGGCTCGCCCACCACCAGCACGAATTCCTGGTCCGGAAGCGAGGAGCCGGCGCCCTCCTCCATGCCGAAGGGGGCCACGCAGAGGGCCTTGATGGGCACCGGCATTCCCGGGACGGCGGGCATGGAGGCGGCCACGCCGATGTAGTAGGCGCGGTTGAGTCCGCCGCGGATGCGGATGCCGGTTCCCCGGCGGGCCAGGCCGTAGTAGGCCGCGCCCCGGGCCACCGCCAGGTCGAAGTTGCGGTTGGCGATTTCCCGAACGCTCTCGCCGTCTTGCCAGGAGCCGAGAACCTCGGTCACCCGCTCCCGGATGCGGTCGGCCTTCATGACGCCGCCGTTGAACAAAATCGCGGTGGGCGCGGCGGAAGTGGCGGTGCCGCTGGGGCCGAATCCGGCGGAACCGGCCTCTCGTTGGCGGCTCAGAAAGTGGGCCAGATGGCGGGTCACCGCCGGGTCCGACTCGTAGGAAAGCCCCATCTGCCGGATGCCGGTTCGAGGGGGGGCGGCGGGGCGGGCCTCCCGCTCGCAGCGGGGAAAAAAGCCGTCGAGCACCACCCGCTCCACGGTGCTTTCCTCCACGTCGGTTCGGGTGGTGCCGCCGATGAGGCCGCTGCCCCGTCCCAGGATGGTGACCGGATGGACCTTCGCGTCGGTCTCCGACAGCAGCGCCTCCTTGGCCTTCCGGCAGGCGTGCCACAGGCCGCGCATCTGCCAGGCGTCCAGCTTTTTGCCCTTGGAGCGGCGCAGCTCCTCGGACACCTGGTAGGCCAGGGCCAGGTCCATGTTGTCGCCGCCCACCAGCAGATGGTCGCCCACGGCGATCCGGTCCAGGACCAGATCGCCTTCCTCCTCGGAAACGTTGATGAGGCTGAAGTCGGAGGTGCCGCCGCCCACGTCGCACACCAGCACCAGATCGCCCTTTCGGACCTCCTCGCGCCAGGAATCCCCGGCCGCCTCGATCCAGGCGTAAAACGCCGCCTGGGGCTCCTCCAGGAGGGTGATTTGCCCCAGGCCGGCCATTTCCGCGGCTTTCACCGTCAGCTCCCGGGCCACCGCGTCGAAGGAGGCGGGAACGGTGAGCAGCACGTCTTGACGCTCCATCCGCAGATCGGGGTCCTCGCCGGCCATGGCGTAGTCCCAGGCGTCCCGAATGTGGGTCAGTATGCGGGCCGCCGCCTCCACCGGGGAGAGTTTTTTCATCTCTTCGGGGCCGTCCCAGGGCAGGATCGGCTTGTTCCGGTCCACCAGGGTATGGCAAAGCCAGGATTTGGAGGAAGAGATGAGCCGTTGGGGCAGTTCCGCGCCCCGTTCCCGGGCGAATTCGCCCG
>CAYFVR010000102.1:0-15762 GCA_964346545.1 uncultured Desulfobacterales bacterium
TTTATCTAAAATATCTTGAAATTCTTCAATCGAATCTATTTGGACAAACAAACTTGTTTCCAAATTCCCATTATCGTAGAGGGCCTGAAGCTCATCGACATCCTTGTTTAAGTTATTATCTTTGCCAAAAACAAACAACATTGCCAAAAGGCCAACAAAAAACAAACCTTCTCTTTCATCATGACTTAAGGTTTGAATGCCTTCGTCGTTTTCCAAGTGTTGCTCGTCCCATTGCTCCTCCCCCGCGGCGGGTTTGTCCTCCGAAATTTCGGAAGGATCCTCAACGCCACCAGGAAAAAAATCTGCACTACCAGGAATTGTTAATTGCAATTCCGCCGAATCCATGGCTTGCCCAAAACGGATAACCTTGGAGCCAATTACACTCGAATTATCAATCTTAGCTGCCAAATAGTATTCAAATGATGACATGACTCGGAACTTCATAAATAATTTTTTTTCATCATTTAAAGAAAAACGAAGAATAACATCGGCACCAGATTCAGGAAATTCTTGAGTGCCGTCGGCCAAAATAAAAAATGCTTCGCTTATACAGCCCAAGTCTACCGCGATTTCTTTTGGCCCATCTCCCCTTGAGTCCGGGATAATGGGATCTATTTTCCCCGTATCGCCATCTTTTCCAACGTAAAGCAAATAAAATCCAAATCCAACTTCTTCAGAGACAATAAGCTGAACACCAACCTGACTTCCGGGAAAATGGTACTCATCACCTTCCGTTTCAAGAACAATGTCTTCCACTGCTGCCATTGGCTTTTCCTTTGCATTGGATAAAAAGAACAAGGCTCAACGAATGCAACTGGAATCTCATAAAGGGGAATTGGTTTTCTTGGCCTTATCATTTTTTCCCGGTTTTTTCAATTTCCAATTCACGTCATGAAAGGTGAGAGTCTCAAAAATGCTCAACACCCCCATCCCCCCCAAAAACGACCCCGAAGGCGCCGCCGTTCCTCCCGATCTACCGCCGGTCATCGACGCCCACGTTCACGTTTTCCCGGACGGGATTTTTCAGGCGATCTGGAAATGGTTCGGCAAACATGCCTGGCCGATTCGGTATCAGATGACTTCGCCGGAGATCATCGACTTTCTGCTCTCCCGGGGCGTCCGGCACATCGTGGCGCTGCAATACGCCCACAAGCCGGGGATGGCCCGGGGGCTCAACGAGTACATGGCGGAGCTGATGGCCCAATTTCCCGGGCGGCTCACCGGCATGGCCACGGTGCTGCCGGGGGAGCCGGACGCGGAAGCGATCGTGGCGGACGCCTTCGCCGCCGGCCTGGGCGGGGTGAAGCTCCACATTCACGTCCAATGCTTCACCATGGCGGACGAATCCCTCCATCCCATATTTCAGCTCTGCCGGGACGCCGGAAAGCCCATGATCGTCCACGCCGGCCGGGAGCCTCGAAGCCCGGCCTACGCCTGCGATCCCTACCAACTTTGCGCCGCCGAAAACGTGGAAGCCGTCGTCCGGAACTTCCCCGGCCTTCGCCTTTGCGTTCCCCACATGGGCATCGACGAGGACGAAACCTACCGAAAACTGATCGAGCGGCACGACAACCTCTGGCTCGACACCGCCGTGGCCCTCACCGACTTCCTGCCCATCGATCCGCCGGTCCAACTGGAAACCTTCCGGCCCGACCGGGTGATGTACGGCTCCGACTTTCCCAGCATCGGCTACGCCTGGGACCGGGAACTCCGGCAGATCGCGGAAATGGGCCTCCCCGATGACCGGCTCGCCGCGCTGCTGGGCGAAAACGCCCGGCAATTCTTCGATCTCCCCCGGGGTTGACGTTCGGGCCTTTTTCCTCCCTTGACAATTCCCCATGATTTCGATGGAATCCCGGGCACCGATGAATCCAACCGGCGGGGAACCATTTCCATCCGCCAAAAAAAGGAGCCGTCCCATGGCCAAAAAACCCCAAAGCCGCGGCCAATGCGTATTCTGCGGAAAAGACTACACGCGCGGCGGGATGAAAAAACATCTCGCTTCCTGCAAATCCCGAAAGGAGGCCATCGAGAAGGCCAACGCTTCCAAGAAGAAATCGCAACCCATCTACCATCTCCTGGTCTGGGATTTCGTGCAGGGATCGCCGTACTGGCTCCACCTGGAAATGGCCGGATCGGCCAGCCTGGAAGATTTGGACCTCTATCTCCGAGCCATCTGGCTGGAATGTTGCGGACACCTGAGCGCCTTCGAACCCGGTCGGAATTCTTTCAGTGGAACGGAACTTCCCATGGACAGGACCGCCTCCCGAATCTTCAAGGCGGAAAAGGAATTGATCCACGTCTACGATTTCGGCACCACCTCCGAAACCCTCGTGGAAGTCGCCGACGTCCGCGACGGCGCCCCCCTGACCCAACACCCCATTTACCTGATGGCCCGAAATTACCCTCCGGCCTACCCCTGCCAGGAATGCGGGGAACCGGCGGAGTTCTTTTGCCAAGAATGCGTCGCGGAAGAAGACGAACCGGGGTTTTTATGCGGGAAACACGCCGAAGACCATCCGCACGAGGACTACGGAGAACCCGTGGAGATTTACAATTCTCCCCGAACCGGCATGTGTGGATATGCCGGCCCCGCGAAACCGCCGTATTGAGCCCATTGAGATCGGCCGGAGAGACGGTTCGCCCCGACGGAGCCAGATGGGAATGGACCCGCTTGGACGGATAGGCGCGGCGCGAAACCGGAGCCGCCTCCCATAAACGGGCGAACCGCCCTCCGGCCCGACCATTCCTACCGATTCAACCGCCAATCATAGGGCAGATAGCGGACGGCGATCCGGTCGGCTTCGGCGGTGAGCCAATCGGCGGGATCGGAGCGATACCAGTGGCGGGCGGCGAAGCGGACCAGATCGGCGTCGCCGAAGCCGAAATCCTTCCGATACCACTTGAAAATCTCGGACACCCACAGCGTCCGGTCCTCCATGTCCAACTGGCTGGTCCCGTTGATGAAGATCCGGGCCGAGGTATCGAGTTGCTCATCCAGCCTTTCCGGCGCGTAGGCCTCGATGGGCGGGCAGGTCCGGCTGGCGCAGACCAGGGCGAAATGAACCCGGGGATCGGGCGTTTCCGGCCCCACACGGCGGCGGGGATCGGCGTCGCCGAAGGGACGGAACGGCCAGTGGGGCGGCCGACGGTTGCCCCGCAGAATTCCGTGCTCGATATCGGAAAGCCGGTATCGCCGGCCGCCGATGGTGTAGACCGCCCGACGGAAGAAAAACGGGACCTCCCGGATGGAATCCCGAACCCCCAGCTCGATGACGGCGTGGACCGCCAGCGTGTTGAACAGATTGGTCCAGAAGGCGATCCGCTCCCCGTCGGTCGCAAGCGTCTCGGGATCGAATCCGCGAAGGGCGGCGATGCAGGCCCGGACCTGGCCGTAGTAGGCCGAGGTGCGGATGCCGGGATAGTCCACCCGCTGTTCGTGCCCGTCGTAAAAATGGCCCACCAGCCGATTCACCACCTGGCGCAGCTCCCGGCCCGGTTCCGTGGGTGTTTGGCCTCGGACGGTCTTCCGGGGCGGAGACAAATGGCGCGCCCGAAACAGCAGGCCCAGCCGAAGGGACCAGGGCGGCTTGGGCGCGGGCTGGGGCGCCTTCCGGGCCTCCAGATACTCCAGCACCGCCGTGGTGTATCCGATGTGGGAAAAAGCCTGGGGATAGTTGCCGGTGATCTGGCCGTACACCGGATCAAACTGCTCCCCGAACAGACCGGTTTTTCCGCTGAACCCCTCCGCCCGGCGAAGATGGTTTTCCACCTCGTCCAGCCTTCCCCGGCGGACGAGACAGCGCAGATACCAGAAAAAGCAAATCAGAAACCCGTGCTCCCGCCCCGGAAGCCCGTCGTCCCCGGCGTACCGCAACACCACCCCGTTCCGAAGCAGTTCGCTCTCCACCGCCCGGATGGTGGCGGCCACCCGCCGATCCGACGCCGGCAGAAACCCCACCAGCGGAATCAGCAGCAGGGCCGCGTCCACGGCGTCGGTGTCGTAATGCTGTTTAAAGGCGCCGGTTCGCCGGTTGACGCCTCGCCGCAGAATGTCCCGGCGCACGGCCGCCCGCTCGATCCGCCACCGGCCCAGGTCGGCCCGGAAGCCGTAATGGCGGGCGATCTTGATGCCCCGGTCCAGGGCCACCCAACACATCAGCTTGGAGTGGGTCATGTGGTGGGGACCCGTGAGCAACTCCCAGATTCCATTGTCCGGCGACCGCCACACCTCGCACGCCCGATCCACCAGGGGACGGATCAGCTCCCAGTCCCGGGCGGTGATTTTGCCCACGTACCGGGAGAGGGTGAAAAACAGCTCCAGAAGCTCGCCGTAGATGTCGTGCTGGCGCTGCCCCACGTTGTGCTGGCCGATCCGCGCCGGGGCCGACCCTTTGTGACCGGCCAGATGAGGCAACTCCCGGTCCCCCGCCGGGGGACGCGGCCGCCCCAGACGGTAGAGCACATGAAGTCCTTCCGGGCCGGATTCCCGCAGCACCCGTCGCAGCCAATCCAGATAAGATCGGACCTCGCCGTAATGGCCCAGCTCGGAGAGGGCCGTCAGCGTCATGGCGGTGTCCCGGATCCAGGTGTGGCGATAGTCCCAGTTTCGTTGGCCGTGAATGATGGTCGGCAGCGCGGCGGTGGCCCCGGCGGCGATGGCCCCCGTGGGGCGAAATTGGAGCAGCTTCAGCACCAGGGCCGCCCGGTCCAGGGATTCCCGCCAGAAGCCGGTGGCCGGATATTTCCCCGTGTCCCCTTCCCGTCGCCAGTCCCGCCAGTATCGCTCCGTGGATTCCAACAGGTCGCCCAGCTCGGCCGGATCGGGAAACGATTCGCCGGCCCAAGTCAGGGCCAGCCAGACCGTCTCTCCGGACTTCACGCGGAGTCGGGCCGTCCGATTCTCCCAAAAGAGGGGATGGTCGGCGGTGAGCAGGAGATGGCGGTCCCGGGAAACCAGCCGCCACCGGTGGTTGTCCGCGCGCTCCCAGCGAGGCGAACGGCGGCCGTAGTCGAAGCGGACGTCGCAGGTGATTCGAAGAGATATCTGGCCCGAAAGTCCTTGGATTCGGCGGATCAGCCGTCCGTTGTTCTCCGAATTTTCGCGGGCGGCGGGTCCGGCGGGGAAAAAATCGGTGAGAAGCGCCTCCCCGGTTCGGGTGCGGAACCGGGTGTCCAGGAGGTTGGTCTCCGCGCGATACCCGGCGTCGGCGTCGAAATCCCGATCCGGGGCCACGGCGAAGCGGCCGCCGGAACGGTCGTCCAGAATCGCCGCGAACACGGCCGGGGAATCCAAATGAGGCAGACAGAGCCAGTCCACCGAACCGGTTCGGGACACCAACGCGAGGGTATAGCCGTTGCCGATGGCCGAGTAGTCGGAAATGGGCGAATACGACACGGATTACCCGTCCATCCCGTGGCCGCGCGCCGGTTCCCGGAAGGCGTCCACCTGTTCTTTTCGCCAGGTCTCGTCGCGGCCCAGGGTTTCCCCCGGCAACGCGGCGGCGTCCTCGGCGGCGGCACGGGCATCCAGCGACAGAGTTCGGCAGCCCCGGGAGGCCGATTCCACCGCCGCGCCCAGCCCCGCGGCCCCGCCGCCGATGATCGCCAGATCCCAGGGGGCCGTTTCGGTGAACACCTTTTTTCGCATGGCCGATCGATCCATCGACGCCTCCTTGTCCGCCCGTTCGGTTTGCGCGTTTCCCCGACGGTTTTCAATCGGCCGAAGAATTCATTCTTCGCACTTTGCCGGTCCTTTTCTCCGGTCCTTTTCTCCGGTCCTTTTCGCCGGCAACGGTCGGGAGGACAAAACCGCCCCCTCGAACCGTCCCCCGCCCTACAGGCTTTCGGCCCGCAGGTTTTCCAGCGCCTTGCGGAGATCATGAATGCTGTAGGGCTTGGGAATCACGCCCCGGAAGCCGTAGGACCGGGGATCCTGAAGGACCGGGTCGTTGGAATAGCCGCTGGAGACCATCGCGGGAACGGCCGGATCAATTTCCTTCAGCTTTTTCAACGTGGTCAGCCCGCCGGCCCCCATCTTCACGGTCAGGTCCAAAATGACGGCCGCGAAGGGGCGGGCCGTCTTTCGGGCCTCGGCGAAGGCATCCACCGCCTGGTTTCCCTCGGGGACCGACACCACCTCGTACCCCAGCCGCCGGAGCATGGCGGCGGCCACGTCCCGCACCGGCGCCTCGTCGTCCATCAGCAAGACGCGGGCCTTGTCCGGCGATCGATCCGGGCCGGTTTTGGCCGCTTCCGAAGAGCCGTCCAAGGTGGGGAGATAAAGATGAAAGGCCGCGCCCTTTCCCGACCGGGATTCCACCGACACCATGCCGCCGTGACGTTTCATCACCGAATGGACGATGCTGAGGCCCAGCCCCACGCCCCGATCCGGTCCCATGGATTTGGTGGTGAAGTAGGGATCGAAAATGTCGGGCAGATGTTCGGCGGCGATGCCCGGCCCCGCGTCCCGCAGGGTGATCCGCACGTACCGGCCCGGGGTCAGCCGCACCTCTTCCGCCCCGTCCACGGAAATCGCCTCGGCCCGGAGGCGGAACATGCCGCCCCCTTTCGTCATGGCCTCCCCGGCGTTTTCCATAATCTGGCCGATGGCCATCCGAAGCTGCCCCTCGTCCGCCTCCACCATGGGCAGCCCCGCCGGAATCTCCAGTTCGGTGTCCAAAGACAGCCGCTTGCGGGCCTCGTCGGCCAGATCCCGCAGCAGGCCCGTTAGGGACAAGGGCCGACGAGTCGGCTCGCCGCCCTTGGAAAAAACGATCAGCTTCCGGGTGAGGTCCCGGGCCTGACCGGCGGCCTCCTCGGCCCGGGCCAGAATTCGGTCGTCGGCCTCGGGGGATCCGCCGTCCATTCGATACAGGGAAAGATTGCCCAGAATCACCGTGAGCAGGTTGTTGAAATCGTGGGCGATGCCCCCCGCCAAAATGCCGATGGCCTCCAGTTTTCGGGCCCGAAACAGCTCGTTCTCCATCCGTTTCTGACGGGTGACGTCCCGGTTCATGCCCACCAGCCCCACCGTCTCGCCCGAGAGGTCGAACAGCGGCACCTTGACGCAGTCCAGAATCAGCCGCTCCTCGCCGGGCCCGGGGACCTCCACCACCGAGCGGATCGCCCTTCGCCGGGCCATCACCTTGCGGTCGCTCCCCTGGTAAAAAGCGGCCAGCCCGCCTTCGAAGATCTCCGCGTCGGTTCGTCCCAGGATCAGGGAGCGAACCACGCCGTTCATCTGTTCGAAGGCGGCGTTGACCACCCGGTAGCGGCCGTCCACGTCCTTGAAGTAGACCGCGTCGGGCAGCGCCTCGATCAGGGTGTTGAGCCGCCGGTTCAGCCGTTCGGTTTCGGCCTCGGCCCGCTTGCGCTCGGCGATTTCGCTTTCCAGCAGCCGGGTCCGCTCCTTCACCCGGGCCTCCAGCGTGTGATAGAGCGTCACGTTTTCCAGGGCGATGCCGATTTGCCGGGCCAGGGTCGTCAGGGTCTCCTTGTCGGCCTCGGTCAGGGGCGGGCGACGCACCGTCTCCTCGGTCTGATTCCCCGCGAACAGAATATGACGCTCCCCCACGCCGATGGAAAAGGGAAAGGCCACGGCGATAAAGTAACGGACCTTTAACGCCTCCTCGAAATCGTGGCGGACCTCTGCGCGATTCCGGCCGTTCACCAGCACCGCCCCTTCCGCCTCGACCCAGGGGGCGAAGAAAGGATCGGACAGGCCGCCGACCATGGCCTCGGAAGTGTAGCCCTCGGTCGCCATCGGCGTATAGATTCCCTTGACCCGCCGATAGATCGCCGCCCGGTCAAACCCCACTTTCCGAGTCAGGGCCCGCACCGTGGCCCGGTAGATGCCGTCCCGGTCCCGCCCGGCGATCAGTTCGTCGTAGAGTTCCTGGAAAAACCGGAAACTCCGGTCCCGCCGGCGGGCCGCCATCTGCTCTTCCAGCCGAACGGCGTCCCCCCGCACCAGCTTGGCGGTAACCTGTTCCAACTCCCGGCGAAGAAAATCGTTTTCCTCCGCCAGGGCCGCCTCCCGGGACGGTTCCTCGGAATCCGCCTTTTCAGCCATCCCGTTCCTCGAATCCCAGCAGGATGCCGGTGTAATTGTGAAAATAATTCCGGCCCGCCACCGGGCCGATTTCGCCGAAGCAGAAAAAGCCGATCGGCTCGGCGGCCGGTCCCAGTGCGGAAGTGAGCGCGGCCACGTCCGGCTCGCTGTCGCCGAAAAGATAGGTCCCGCGGCCGGAGCAGTTGAAATAGATCAGCGCGGCCTGGTCCGGATGGTCCAAGCCCGCCATCACCCGGGCGCCCACCGACCGGGTGCCGGCCAGAACCCGCTCCGAATCTCGCCGGGTCAGCCGGATTTTGGCCCCTTCGGCCACCTCCACCCCCAGGGTAATGCTCCCCGCCTCGGGATCCAGGCCGATGATGGCCCGGTTGATGATGTCGCCGGAATAGTCCCGCCCTTCGAAGGCTTCGCCCAATTCGAACAGATTGATCACCTGTCCCAGGTCGGTCAGCCGCTCCTCGCCCAAAAAGGTCCGAAGCAAATCCACGGCGGGCCGCCCGTCGATCTCGTGGACCACGTTGCGCCGGGCCCGGGTGACCGTTCGGAACAGACCCAACGCCTCGGAACCGTGGCTCACGCCAATTTCGTAATTCAGCGCTCCGAACACCACCAGACCGGCCACCGCGTCTCGGGTCACTCGGCCTTCGCCGAACTGAACGGTTTCCGAAAACCGATAATCGTTGCCGGCCGTGCCGCCCACGCAGTCCACATGGCGTCCCGCCCCGGCCTCGATTCCGGCGAGCAGCCGGTCGCCGTTGACCGTGAGGCCGTCGGGTAGCAGCAAAACAAAGTGAGGCGCATCCTCGGCGATGTTCTCCGCCGACACCCGCCGCCCGATGTCGCGGCCGACCGCCTCGGGATCGGCGGAAAGCCCATCCACCAAAAACGGCGCGAACCGGAGGCGCGGCGCGGCGATCCCCATCATCGCCGCCGAATGGGTGGCTTCATCGGCGCCGTGTCGGGAGAAAACCCCGGCCCCGGAGCAGCCCACCAGCGGAACGTCTCCAGCCACTTCCCGAATTCCCGAAAGCAACGCCGGGATGTCGTGTCCCACGGTGGCGAACAGCAACAGAATATCCGGCGTCCGGCCCGACAGCTTTTCCTGAACCGCCTCGGCGATCCCAAGTCCCGCCCGCCGGGAATCGGCGTGCGGACTATAGCCGACGCCGCGTTGCATTCCCATGACTTCCTCCTCCGATGTGCCGACGCGCCCTCGGGGAATCGGCCCGTTAAAAGAAATGGATCGAAAAGTGAAGAAGGGTTCCTTGGGCGAAAAGCGCCGCGTCACGCCCGACGAACCGCCACCCGGGTTTCGAAAAACGGCGTCCCCTCTCCCACCCGGCTGGTGATATCGCGGGTCAGCCGGTTGACGCCGTGCCCTTGGGCCACCCATCCGCCGCGCGGCATCGCGGCGACGTCGCGCCGGAGGCCGGGATCGGCGCGAAGCCGCGCAATAAGCTCGCCCACCGGACTCGCCACCCGAACCCGAGCCCCATCCGCCAGACCGCATTCCGCCGCCGAATCGGGATGGAGACGGATGGAGGGCAGGTCCCCATGGTCATCGGCCCGCCGTTCCGAACCGACATATCGGGCTTCCACGGGAGTCAAGAGTTGAAACGGAAAATCGACGGTTTCGGCGTCTCCGTTGCCGCCGGGATCGGGCTCCAGCGCGGGGAGAAACCGAAAGCGGCCAGAAGGCGTTGGGAACCGGCCGTCCGCGTAGGGAACCGCCGGCGCGTTCAGCCGCACCGGTCCCGCGAACAGATCGGACAACGCGTAGCCCTCGGCCAGCACCGGGGCCACCAGCTCCGCCAGCCAGTCGTCCCGGTCCCGAACGTATTCCGGCCCCAGCCCAAACCGGCGGCCCAACGCCTGGAAAAGATCGAAGTCCGACCGGCTTTCGCCCACCGGCGCGATGGCGGGAAGGACCGGTCCCAAATAATTGTGGCCAAACCCGGCGGTCAAATCCTTTTCCTCCAAAAACGTGGTGGCCGGGAGAAACAGATCGGCGGCCTGGGCGGTATCGTCCATGGCGTGGCCGGCCACGGCGACGAAATCGATGGACGCGAAGGCGCGACGCACAAGATCGGAGTTGGGCGCCATGGCCAGCGGATTCCCGGCGGTGACCAGGGCCAACCGAATCGGCGGATCGGCGGCCGCCAGAATCTCCCGCCCGATCTCGGATATCCGAAACGTTCGCCGGGACGGCGCCAGATGCCGGCCCCAGCCGTCGGGATCGTAGGGGCCGTATTCCTCGAATCCCTGGCCGACGCCCCCGCCGGGAATCCCCAGGTTGCCGGTCATGGCGGCCAGGGCGTCGATGGCCCGGATGCCCAGGTGGGCGTTTTCGTAGCGGTGGAGCCCCCAGCCCAGCAGAATGGCCGCCGGTTTTCCGTCGGCCATCCGTTCGGCGAGATACTCGATATCCGGAACGGGAACGTCGCAGCGTTCCGCCAATTCGGCGATGGAATACCGATCCAGAATTCGTCGGAAGGCGGGAAAATCCTGGCTCCGATTCCGAAGAAAGTCCGCGTCCGTCTTGCCGGAGGCCATCGCCATTTTGGCCGCGGCCAGCGCCAGATAAAGGTCCCCGCCCGGCCGGGGGGCCAAATGCCGGTCGCAAATCGCGGCGGTTCTCGTGCGGCGAGGGTCCACCAACACCACCGCCCCGCCCCGCTCCCGGACGCGCCGGAGAATGGGGATCAGGCCCAGATGGGTCACGGCCGGATTGCGGCCCCAGAGAATCACCGTCCGGCCGTTGAGATGGTCCAGGGGATCGTGGGAAATCCGCCGGCCGAAGTCCAAATCCTGGGCCGCCTGGCCCGTGCCGCCGCAGAGGGAGCCCCGCAGCGTGGTGGCCCCGCCGATCTGGTTGAAAAAGCGGGCGTTGAGCAATTTGAGGGCGGTGCGGGAGCCGTAACCCTGGTAGTAGAGCACCGCCTCGGGGCCATCCTTCTCCCAAACGTCGGCCATGCGTTCCGCCAGTTCGTCGAGCGCGTCTTCCCAGGAGACCGGCCGCCAGCCGCTCCCCGTTTTCCGCAGCGGACGGATCACCCGGTGGTCCCCGTACACCCGTTCCAGAAAGCGAGGCGCTTTGGCGCAGGCTTTTCCACGGGTAAAGGGATGAGCCGGATTTCCCCGAAGCCCGACGGCCCGGCCGTTCCGGACTTCGACAACCAGGCCACAGGTGTTGGGGCAGTCGCGGGTGCAGGTGGTGATGACGCGGTGGACGGACATGGAGCGCTCCTCGATTCCGGCCGGGGATCAGGGGCGGCGAATCACATGGCAGAATTCAAAATGGCGATCAACTCGTCCGGCGTCAACGGCACCGGATTCCCCTTCATGCTGCTGGCCTTGGACGCCTTTTCGGCGATTTCCGGAAAGGCCGAGGGGTCCACCGCGTAGGTGGTCAGCGGCGGGACCATCAATTCCTCCGCCAGCGCATCCAGCCAGGCGGCGGCGTCCGCGGCCCCGGCGTCGGGATTTCCGGTAAACATGCGGCCCAGTTCCACCATCCGAGGCAGGGCGGGCGATTGCGGCGCTCGTTCGCGGAGGGCCTGGAGATTGGCGCGAAACACTTCCGGCAACAGCCGCCCGCAAACCGCGCCGTGGGGCGCGTCGAACCGGCCGCCCAGCGGCGCCGCCAATCCGTGGACAGCGCCGAGCTTGGCGTTGGCCAGCGCCATGCCGCCGAACAGGCTGGCCAGGGACATGGCCTCCCGGGCCTCCGCGTCGGAACCGTCGGCGCAGACCCGCCGCAACGCCCAGGCCGTCCGGGAAAGCCCCTCCCGGCAGAGCCCGTCGGCCAAGGGATTGGCGAACCGGGACAGAAAAGCCTCCACGAGCTGGGTCAAAGCGTCCAGGCCGGTGGCGGCGGTGGTTTCCGGCGGCAGAGAATGGGTCAGTTCCGGATCGACCACGGCCAGTCGGGGCAGCATCATCGGGCTTCTCATGCTCACCTTGACGCCCGCCTCGGTGACGCCCACCACGGCGTTTCGGGTAACTTCCGCCCCCGCGCCGGCGGTGGTGGGAACGGCGATGAAGGGAACCGGCGGAAGGGGGATGGGCGTGCCGTTGCCAACGATTTCCAGATATTCCATCAAATCGTCGGTGTTGGCCAGCATGGCGGCGATCACCTTGCCGGTATCGATCACGCTGCCGCCGCCGACGGCCACCACCACGTCCCGAAAATGTTCCCGGGCCAAATCGATTCCGGATCGAACCGTCGCCACGGTGGGCTCCCCGGTAACGGCGAAACGGATCACGTCCAGCCCGGCCGCTTCCAGCTCCGAATCCAGAAATTGAGAACGTTCGGGCGTCCGACCGGTGACCAGAAGAACGCGCCGGCCAAAGCCGGCCGCCGCCGGCGCCACTTGCTTCACCGTCCCCGCCCCGAACACGATCCGGTCGGCGGTGGAAAATTCAAAGGTCATGATGACGTTGGATATCCTTTCCGGGATTGGGGGTTGGGAAATTCTGGAAATGAAACCGTCGTACCAAAAGGCATTCCGAAAGGCAATGCGGTGAAAGCTCCATATCCGCATTCAAAAAGACCGCGTCGGGCGAGCGCGCGGGAAGCGGTCGCCCGGGCCACCGCCGATGACAGCCCGGGAATCGATCTTTGGGCGGCGCTTGACGATACAATTTTGTTGTTTTAATTTTATCGAACCACAAAATTGTATCAAGACCAAAAATTATCCAATGCCATGCAAGCTTAGATTTTCCTAAATTTCAGATATTTGTGACTCATTGAACAATTGGCACGCGATCTGCTTATATTTCCAAACGCAGCAACCGAAAGGATGACGCCATGGAAACACCGGAATGGAAAATGTATCTCACGGACGGGGACCGATATCTCAACACCGCCGTCAACGGCTTTCGAAACCGCCCCGCCGTGTTCACCCCGGAAATCGTTTACAACCTGGTGGGGATGGCCATCGAAAAGCACGTCATGGGGGTCATGCTCCATGACAAGAAGATGCCCGACAACCACACCCTCACCGACCTGGTCAACGCCTTGAAAGATCTCTGCGACGTGGACCGCGACCTGTACGACCGAATCTTGAACATGGACCGGTTCCAGGAAATCTGTTCGCTGGCCGCCTACCATCGGGAGCCGCCCGCGCCGAACGACGTGCCGGAATTCCTGGAGGTGGGGACCCGGGTTCAGGCGCTGGTCAACAATCGATTGCCCGCCGGATCCGCAACCGCCGTTTGAAGTCCGTCCCTGGAATCCGCCTCCCCCCTGGGATGACGGGCGCCGCGCTTCTCTCAACCTCTGCCTGAAAAGGAACGCCAATGATGCTTGAAACCTGGGAAAAAATTCTGGAATACGCCTCCATGCCCGTCCACGGGACCATGTCCCGAAAACTTCGGAAGGGCGTCCGCTTGCAGATTAACGAGGGGCCGGTCTTCGAGAAGGCCGTGTTTTTCCTCAGCGACACCTTCCTGCGGATGACCGAGGACGGGAACGACGGCGAAAAGGTGAACACCTACTACGATCTGTCCCGCATCACCAGCATTCGCACCTACAGCGCCTCCGAGTAGTTCCGACCGGCCGGTTCGTCGGCGAAAGCGAAGGTTTTCCGACGAACCGGCCCGCGCGACGCCGCGGTTTCAACCCTCGTGAAATCGCGCCCGATCCACCGCCGGCGCCGGGGAACTTCCTCGGCGAATCCCCGCGGGCGGACGGGGGAACCGCTTTTCGAGGTTCCCAACAGACCCGACCCAACAGAGAGGTTCCGCCCATGATCTCCAGAAACATGGAACCGGTTTTCATCATCGACAGCACCCTGCGCGACGGCGAACAGGCCCCCGGCGTGGCCTTTCGGCGAGAGCAAAAAATCCGGATCGCTCGGATGCTCGCCGACGTGGGCGTGGATGAAATCGAAGTGGGCATTCCCGCCATGGGCGAGGAGGAACGGGAGACCATCCGGGAAATCCGGCGCCTGGGCTTGCCGCCTCGGCTGACCTGCTGGTGCCGGGCCACCGCCGGAGACATCCGGCTGGCCGCGGAATGCGACACGGGCGGGGTTCACGTCAGCCTGCCGGTCTCTCCCATTCACATTCACGCGCTGGGAAAAACCCCGGGCGGGGTGCTCGATCTGATGCGGGAAATGGTGGCGCTGGCTCGGGTCGATTTCGACCGGGTTTCCGTGGGCGCCCAGGACGCGCTGCGAGCCGATCCGGATTACCTGGAAGCGTTCGTCGCTCACGCCACCGAATGCGGGGCCGACCGCGTCCGGATCGCCGACACGGTGGGGATCGCCTCGCCGGGGGCCATCCACCGGCTGTTTCGGCGGTTGGTTCCGGCGGCCAATGGGATGGCATTGGAGTTTCACGGCCACGACGACTTGGGCATGGCCACCGCCAACGCGGTGACGGCGGTGGAGGCCGGCGCGGCGGCGCTTAGCGTTACGGTGAACGGCCTGGGAGAGCGCGCGGGCAACGCGCCGCTGGAGGAAGTGGCCGCCGCTCTGGCCTTCGCCACCGCCGGCGTCACCCGCTTGCGCACCGCGTCCCTGCCGCCCCTGTGCGAATACGTGGCCCACACCTCCGGACGGCCCATCCCGCCGGACAAGCCCATCACCGGATCGGCGGCGTTTCAGCACGAATCGGGCATCCACTGCGCGGGCATGCTCAAAGACCCGCTGGCCTACCAGCCCTTTCCCTCCGAGGCCGTGGGCCGCGGCGACACCGGTTTCGTCATCGGCAAGCACTCCGGCGCCCACATCATCCAGCACTGCCTGCGGGAACGCGGAATCGAGGTGGACCGGGAAGCGGCCCGCCGTCTGCTGAAAAAAGTGCGCCACGCCGCCGAGGCCAAGGGCGGCGCCCTTTCGCCCGGCGAACTGGTGGACATTTACCGCCGGGACCTGGACGGGAACCACGCCTGCGCCGGTTCCGAGGACGCCCCCTCCCTCTGATCGCCCCCCTTGATTCCATCCCTCCCCGGGCCTGGGCCGGCACGCCGGAAGCGCCATTTTTCCCTTGCGCATCCCGAGCCGGCTCGCGTATGGTGGAACCATCATCGAGAACCCTCCCCCTACCCTGGCCCGCCGAGATTCAATGGACGACCAAGACAAGAGCAAGGCCGAACTCATCGAAGAGTTGGAAACCATGCGCGGGGCCGTCGCCAACCTGGAGGCCCGCGTTCAACACTTGGAAAGCCTTCGTCCGCCCAGCACGGTGGTGCTGGGAAACCGGGCCCCCCGGGAAACCCTTCACAGCCGGGTGGAGTTCATCGCCGACTTCGACGTGCTGGAGGCCATGGGGCTCAACATTTCCGAGAGCGGCATCAGCTTTGAGCTGTACGAGGATCTCGCGTTCGAAATGCGGTTCGAATTCGGCGGGGAAGTTCAGCACCATCGCGCCCATTTGGTCTGGGTCAAGCGACTGCAAACCGGCGGCTACCGCTTCGGCCTGCGCTTTACGGAACCTTCCGGAAACTCGGATTTCTAGCCCAGCCCTTCCTCTCCGGGGGAAAAGCCGACCCGAAGCAGGGATTCCCGGCTGATCAGCCCCAGAAAACGACCCTCGCCGTCCACCACCGGAAGCCGCTTGAGACCTTTTTCGATCATGCGGGCGATCGCCTCGTCCAGGGGCCGGTCCTCCGTGACGGTGTCCAGGCCGGTCTGCATCGCCTCGCCCGCCGTGCGCCGACGCAACTCCCGAAACAGCCCCGC
>CAYFVR010000103.1:0-15749 GCA_964346545.1 uncultured Desulfobacterales bacterium
CCGGTGGCGGGTTTCCTCCGTCAGCGGCGCGTGGATCGAGACGGCGTGGGATTCCGCCAGGAGCGTCTCGAAGGAAACGAGCCGGGCGTCCAGCTCCGCCTCGATTTCCCGGGAAACCGGGTTCCGATTGTGGTAGATCATCCGCATGTCGAAGGCGCGGCATTTGCGGGCGAAATCCCGGCCGATGCGGCCCATGCCGAAAACGCCAATCGTGCGGCCGGCCAGCTCGTCGCCCAGCAGCAGCAGCGGGTCCCAGCCGGTAAACTTGCCGGCCCGAAGGAAGCGGTCGGCCTCCGGAATCCGGCGCGTCAGGGAAATGAGCAGGGCGAAGGCGATTTCCGCCGTGGCCCGGGTCAGCACGCCCGGCGTGTTGGTCACCGGAATGCCCCGTTTCGCCGCCGCTTCCAGGTCGATGTTGTCGTAGCCCACCGCGCAATTGGCGATGATCCGGAGCTTGGGCCCGGCGTCCATCAGCTCCGCGTCCACCGGGTCGGTCAGCAGCGGCAGCAGGGCGTCGGCGTCGGCCAGGGCGGCTTTCAGCCCCTCCCGATCGCCTTTTTCCATCACTTGCACGGCGGAAAATCGTTCCCGCAGCAATCGAAGACCGGCTTTGGGAATCGGCTGGCTGACCACGACGGTTGCGGACATGGGGACCTCCGGGGGACAAGGCGTGGATGGCGGTTGAAGTCGGAAACGGGAACCCGAGCAGGGAGGGCTTCCGGCCCGCGGAAAAATATCGAAACGATATCGGGATCTTCCGATAAATTCCGGCACTTTCCCTTCATACCATTTTCCCCGCATTGACACAACCGGCGACGGGGGGTAGGCTTTTTTCGCGGCTTTCCCGAAACGAACCGGCTTCCCCTCTCGTCGAAATGGAGGCGACCATGTCCCGGAAACTCCCGGCCGATCGGTCGGACTGGCAGGAATTTTTTCGGAAAATCCCCACCTGGGTCTGGATTCTCCTGCTGGTTCTCCTGTTCGGTCGATTCGTGTTGGTGGCGCTGGCCCATATTTTTCTGGGGTAGGTCCGCGGTTTCGTTTCCCAAGCCGCGGATCGGCCCGGGAACGGAACGCGAAGGGTCTGCGCCCATTCCGGTTGACCCGGGGCCGCGCCTCCTTTATGGTGCGGGATATGAGCGTCCGGATGTTTTCGGTTTTTCGGTTGATTTTTTTGAGATTCGCGGGTTTTTCCTCTTCCTGTCCGGGCAAATCGTGTTTCCCTGGAGTTCTCTTCCTCGGCGAAGGGTTCGAAGATTCGAATCCCCACGTTCGGCGTTCCGGGGAAGGCGCGCTTTCCGCGAATCGGGCAACGTTCCTTTGATCGGATTTTTTAATGATGCGTACCGACTTTCAACCTTTCATTGAACGCCGAGGTTCCCGTCCAACTTTTTTCGGCTTGACGCCGGGGCATTCCGCAATGAATCCGGGCACGACGGAGCCGGCCAGGTTCGTCCCATGAGAGATCGGATTTGTTTGGCGGCGGACATGATCCGCGACGCCGATTTCGTCACCGCCTTTACCGGGGCCGGAATTTCCATGGGCAGCGGTCTGCCGCCCTTTCGGCGGGACGACGCGTTTTGGAGCTATTACGATCCCCACTGCGTGGAACTGACCCATTTTCTCTCGGACCCCGGCGGGGCCTGGATCCATCTGCGGGAAATTTTTTACGACGCCTTCACCCAGGCCGCGCCCAACGAAGGCCATTACGCCCTGGTGGAGATGGAGGCGGAGGGCTACCTGGACGCCATCATCACCCAGAACATCGACCACCTGCACCAGAAGGCGGGGAACGCCCAAGTTCACGAGTTTCACGGCGGCGTCGGAACCTTGGCCTGCATCGGCTGCGGCGCGCGGTTTCCGGCGGCAAAAGTGGATTTGTGCCGCCTGCCGCCCTACTGTAGTTTCTGCGGCGGGGTGCTGAAGCCGGATTTCGTCTTCTTTGGCGAAAGCGTTTCCCCGGCGGCCGAATCGGACGCCATCGAAACCGCCGAGTTGTCGGACCTCATTCTGGTGGTGGGCGCCATGGGGGAAATTCAGCCGGCCTGCCACATCCCCTTCATGGCGGCGGAAAACGGGGCCCGCATCGTCGAAATCAATCCGGAGGTTTCCCAATTTACTTTTTCCATCACCGATCTTTTTTTGCAGGGGGACGCATCGGACATCCTGGAATCGTTGATGGAAGTATTGGACGACATGCCATAACGGCGGCGCGACGCGTTTTTTTCCGGACGACCACCGCGAAGGGCGTCCCCCTCGTTTTTCACGGGTTCCATCCGGCCGAATCCGTCGGCGCCACATTTCATCCCGTTTGTTCACGACCGCCCATGCGAAAAAGCACTTCACCTTTCCATTCACGCCTCCGGGTTTATTCACGCCTCCGGGGAAGGAACCCCGGGCCGGGGGGTGGCGCGTTTCGGATTTCCGGCCGCCATCCCGCCGCCCGAGGGGATTCCTGGGTTTCCACGCCATGACCGACGCCGATCCATCCGATCCGCGCCCGCCGGAAGCCGAGGCTTCTCCGGATTTTTCCGAGGAATCCCCCGCCGATTCGCCCTTGGAACCCCTGCCGCCCCCGACCCCGTTCTGGTGGGTCCGCCATTGCGTGGGCGTCGGGTTGAGCGGGGTGTTTCTGGCCTTCGGAGTGGAGGTGCTGATCGCGGCCTACGACCTCAACGATCCGTTTTTTTTCGTCATGACCTTCTTTTCCGCCAATTTCATGATCCTCATCAGCGCCGCCCTGGTGGTGGGGCTGGTCTGGCGCATGGTGGAGGCCTGGCGTGGCTCCCGGACCTCGGCATGACCGAACCGGAATTTTTTTTGGGACATTGGACGGGATATTGAAAATGAATTTGCGCCGACGCCTTCGGGTCAGCCGGACCTGTCTGATCAGCTCCCTGGTCTTCTCTCTGATCACCGCCGGACTCATCACCGGTTTCTGGCTCTATCAGGAATCCCGGCAGGCGGAAAAATGGGCCGCCTACATCCAAAATGATTTTCTGGAGGAGCATCGGGCGCTGCTCCGGGAGCGGGTGGACCGGGTCATCCAGGCCATCGATTGGCAACGGCGGCTGGCGGCGGAACAGGCGGGCGAGGCGCTGGCGGCTCGGGTGAACGCCGCCTGGCACGCCATGGCCGGGATTCATCAGCGGTTTCAGGGGATGGAGCCGGCCCCCCTGATTCGGCAACGGATGACCGAAGCCATGCTTCAGTGGCCGCTGGATTCGGAGGTGTCCCACTGGTTTTTGGTGGATCAGGCGGGACGTTGCGTAATTTGGGACGGATATCCGGAAATGGCCGGCCGGGATCTGGCCGCGGCAGGGGCGGGAGAACGGACCATGGCGCGGCTTCGGGACGCGGGCGACGCCGAGCCGATTCTGTTTCGCGGGCGCTTGCCGGTTCCGGAATCGAACTTCGAATCTGGCCCGGCGTCCGATCCCGAATCCGATTCCGACTTCGGCGGCATGGCCATGGTGGAGGCCATCGTTTCCGCCCGACGCGCGCCTGGCCAGGGTCCCACCGGGGAATGGATTTTGTGCGCGGCCCTGCTGATTCCCGACCTGGACACGCAAAGCCGGCACTGGGCCCTTCACTACGCCGCCGACGTCCGGTACGGGGAGCAAGGCTACGTTTTCGTGGACACCCTGGAGGGCGTCTCCCTGGTGTTCGACGGCCGGGTGCTTCCGGCGCCGGTGGACAACTGGGAGCTGACCGATCCGGACGGAAAGAAAATCCTCCAGCTTCAGCGGGAGGCGGCGCTTCAACCGGGCGGCGGGTTTTTCCGCTACCGGTTTCCCAAACTGGGCGGAAACGAGCCGGCGCCCAAGCTCTCCTATGTGACGGCCCTGCCGGAATGGAACTGGATGATCGGCGCCGGCGTCTACCTGGACGAGATCGAGCCGGTGATCGCTCGGGAAACCGCGGCGGTTCGTCGGGAGCTTCGGGTCCAGTTCGCGGGCATGCTGGGCGGGGTGCTGGTGTTGATCCTGATGATCGCCCTTCTGGCCCGGTTCATCAGCCGGCGGGTGGAGGAAAGTTTTTCCGCCTTTTCCCGCTTTCTGGAAGACGCCGAGGAAAGCGGGCCGGAGACCATGGCGGCGGTCATCCATCCGGAAGACGTCTATTTTCGGGAGTTCACCACCCTGGCGGAACGGGCCAACGCCATGGTTCGAAGCCGGAACGAGGTCCTTTCGGCCCTGCGGGAAAGCCGGGAACGGCTTCAGCTCACCATGGAGGCCACCCGGGACGGGATTTGGGATTGGGATCCGGCCGAAGACGAGGTCTATTTCAGCCCGCGCTATTACGCCATGGTCGGCTACGAACCCGACGCCTTTCCCCCAGCCATGGCGGAATGGCGGAAGCGGGTCCATCCCGACGATCTGCCGGCGGCGGAGGAAGCGGTGCGGGACCATTTGGAGGGGCGGAGCCCCGGCTTTCGGATTCAATTCCGCTTTCGAACCGCCGAGGGCGACTGGCGCTGGCTCATGGGACGAGGCCGGGCGGTTCGGCGGGACAACGCGGGCCGGCCCCGGCGAATCATCGGCACGCATACCGACATCTCCGAGCAGAAGGCGGCCGAGGCGGCCCTGCGGGAACGGGAACGAACCTACCGGGATATTTTTGAAAACGCCCAGATCGGCCTTTTCCGGAGCCTGGGGAAAGAGGGAGTGTTCGTGGTCTGCAACGACGCCCTGGGAAAAATGCTCGGATACCAAAGCGGCGATGAATGCGCCGGAGACTACCGGCTGGGGGAAGGCTACATCGACCCCGACGAGCGCAAACGGATGCTGGGAATGATCCGCAACCGGGGCCAGGTGCACAATTTCGAGGCCCGGTTCCACCGGAAGGACGGAGCCCCGGTCTGGCTGCGCTATTCCGCCCGGTATCGGCCCGAAACCGACGCCATCGAAGGCGTGGTGGCCGACGTCACCGACCAGAAGCGGGCCGAAGAGGAGCTGCGGGCCAGCGAGGAAACGGCCCGGGCCATGCTCAACGCCACCAGCGACACGGCGGTGCTGCTGGAGCGGAACGGCGTCATCGTTTCCTGCAACGAGATTTTTTTGCGCAAAAGCGAACGCCGGATGGAAGGCACCGTGGGCCGATCCTTGTCCGAGGTCTTTTCCAGGGAGAGTTTCCAGCGGTGGCGGGGCGAGCTGGACACCGTTTTCGAAACCGGCGAGCCGGCCCAGTTCGAGGACGCCCGGGACGGGCGGCGGTTTACCAACCGCTGCTATCCGATTTTCGGGGACGACGGCCGGGTCCGCCGGGTGGCGGTTTTTTCCCGGGATTTCACGGAAGTTTGGGAGGCCCGCCGGGAGCAGGCCCAATTGCGGGACCGGCTGGAGCGATCCCGAAAGATGGAGGCGCTGGGGTTGCTGGCCGGGGGCGTGGCCCACGACCTCAACAATATTCTCTCCGGGGTGGTCAGTTATCCCGAGCTGCTGCTGATGGATCTGCCCGGGGACAGCCCGCTGCGGCGGCCGGTGGAGGCCATGCACGCCTCGGGGCTTCGGGCCGCCGCCGTGGTGTCGGACCTGCTCACCGTGGCCCGGGGCGTGGCCAGCCCCCGCGAGCCGGTGGACCTGAACGGACTGGTGCGGGAATATCTGGATTCGCCGGAATACGAAAATTTGATCGCGGCCCACGTTTCGGTGACCCTGCTGCCCTGGCTGGCGGATCCGCCGCCCCACGTTTCCGGATCGTCGCTGCATTTGCGGAAGGTGCTCATGAACCTGGTGACCAACGCCTTCGAGGCGGCGCCGGGGGAGGGACACGTGCTGGTTTCCACCGAAATCCGAGAGCTGGCCGCGCCGCTGGAAGGCGCCGAACCGGTGCCCGCCGGCCGCTGGAGCGTGCTCACCGTCTCCGACGACGGGCCGGGCATTTCCGAGACCGACCGGGAGCACATTTTCGAGCCGTTTTACACCCGCAAGGTCATGGGCCGCAGCGGCACCGGTCTGGGGTTGGCGGTGGTCTGGAACACCGTGCTGGACCATGACGGCCATATCCGGGTCTCCACCGGTTCGGACGGCACCGCCTTCACGCTTTTTTTTCCGTGGATTTCCGCCCCTTCGGAGACCCGACCCTCGGAATCGCCGCTGATCGCCTACGCCGGCGAGGGCGAGCGGGTGCTGGTGGTGGACGACGAGCCGCTGCAACGGGAGATCGCATGTTCCCTGCTGGAAAAGCTGGGCTATCGGGCCGATTCCGCGGAAGGCGGCGAAGCCGCCCTGGAATACCTGCGGGAATGTTCCGCCGACCTGGTGCTGCTGGACATGGTGATGGACCCGGGCATGAACGGCCGCGAAACCTACGAGCGGATTCTGGAGATCCGCCCCGGCCAGCGGGCCGTGGTCGCCAGCGGCATGGCGGAGACCGAAGAGTTTCGCCAGGTGGAGGCCCTCGGCGCGTCCAGCCTGCTGAAAAAACCGTACACCTTGAAAAAACTGGGAAAACGAATCCGGGAAGCGTTGGAGAAGCCGCCGCCGGCGCGGCCATCCGTCCCGGAAGAAGGCCCGTCCGACGGATGAAAAAGAAAACAGTTCTTGATTTTCCCGGCGTTTCTCCGCAAAAAAGAAGGTTCGCGCCCGGAACCGCCGGGCCCAATGATCACCATCAGCATCGAGAGGTACGACGATGACGCGCGTCGGTTTTATCGGATGGCGAGGCATGGTCGGTTCGGTCCTCATGGATCGGATGCGGGCCGAAAATGACTTTACGGGATTCGATCCCTTCTTTTTTTCCACTTCCCAGGCCGGGACCGCCGGGCCGGACATCGGCCGGGACGCCCCGCCGGTGGAAGACGCCGGAAACGTGAAGCGGCTGGCCGAGATGGACATCCTGGTCTCTTGCCAGGGCGGCGGCTACACCCAGGAAATCTACCCGGCCCTGCGGAACGCGGGCTGGAAGGGCTACTGGATCGACGCCGCGTCCACCCTCCGCATGGCCGAGGACGGCGTGATCGTTCTGGACCCGGTCAACCGGAAGGTGATCGACGCGGCGCTGACCCGGGGCGTCAAGAACTTCGTGGGCGGCAACTGCACGGTGTCGCTGATGCTGATGGCCCTGGGCGGTCTGTTCGAAAAGGGGCTGATCCAGTGGATGACCTCCATGACCTATCAGGCGGCCTCCGGCGCCGGGGCCAAAAACATGAAGGAGCTGGTGGCCCAGATGCGGACCGTCGGGACCGCCTCCGCCGACCTGCTGGACGATCCGGCCTCCGCCATCCATGAGCTGGACCGGCGGGTGATCGACACCCTGCGGGCCGGGGATTTCCCCGTCGATCAGTTCGGCGTCCCCCTGGCCGCCAGTTTGATCCCCTGGATCGACCGGGCCATGGAGAACGGCCAGACCAAGGAGGAGTGGAAGGGCTACGCCGAGACCAACAAAATCCTGGGCCGGGAGGCCGATCCCATCCCCATCGACGGCCAGTGCGTCCGCATCGGCGCCATGCGCTGCCACAGCCAGGCGTTCACCATCAAGCTGGCCAAGGACGTTCCGCTGGACGAAATTGCCGGGATGATCGCCGATCACAACGACTGGGTTTCCGTGGTTCCCAACGAAAAAGAGGCCAGCCTGCGCGATCTGACGCCGGCCACGGTCACCGGGACCTTGGCCGTCCCCGTGGGCCGGCTGCGGAAGATGAACATCGGCCCCGAGTATTTGACCGCCTTTTCCGTGGGCGACCAGCTCCTTTGGGGCGCGGCCGAGCCGCTGCGGCGGATGTTGCGGATTTTGCTGGAAAGTTAAGCCCGGAACTCGACGGGCGGGGCGGGCGGAATCCCGTCGGCCCGCCCGTCGGGGAACGGTCCTTCGAAGCCGGAGCGTTTCCGGTTTTGTTCCGCCCCCCTCCTTCCATTGACCCTATCCGAACGGGAAGCCCGCCATGTCGTTTGAAGACGAAGTCCTGCACTATCACAAAGAGCCGCGCCCCGGAAAAATCGAGGTGATCCCCACCAAACCCTGCCTCTCCCAAAGCGATTTGAGCCTGGCCTACACGCCGGGCGTGGCGATTCCCTGCCTGAAAATCCAGGAAAACCCGGATTTGTCCTTCGACTACACCGCCCGGGGCAACCTGGTGGGCGTGATCACCAACGGCACGGCGGTGCTGGGGCTGGGCAATATCGGTCCCCTGGCCGGCAAGCCGGTGATGGAGGGCAAGGGGGTCCTCTTCAAGCGATTCGCGGACCTGGACGTCTTCGACATCGAAATCGACACCGCCGATCCCGACGAATTTATCCGCACGGTGAAGTTGCTGGAGCCGACCTTCGGCGGGATCAACCTGGAGGACATCAAGGGGCCGGACTGCTTCTACATCGAGGAGCAGCTCATCGAACAGATGAACATTCCCGTGTTCCACGACGACCAGCACGGCACGGCGATCATCTCGGCGGCGGCCTTGCTCAACGCGGCGGAGCTGACGGGCCGTCGCATGAGCGAACTTCGGGTGGTCATCAACGGCGCCGGCGCCGCGGCCATCGCCTGCGCGAAGATGTACATGGAACTGGGCGTCCGGCGGGATTCCATCCTCATGGTCGATTCGCGGGGGGTGATCCACCAGGGGCGAACCGCCGGCATGAATCCGTACAAAGAAGCCTTTGCCGCCGAAACGGAGTTGCGGACTCTGGAGGACGCGGTTCGGGACGCCCACGTCCTGGTCGGGCTTTCGGTCAAGGGGGCGTTCACCCCGGAACTCATCCGGCTCATGGCGGACAATCCGATCATTTTTCCGCTGGCCAACCCCGATCCCGAAATCGACTATCACGCGGCCATGGCGGCCCGCCCGGACGCCCTGGTCGCCACCGGCCGATCCGACTTTCCCAACCAGGTCAACAACGTGCTGGGCTTTCCGTTCATCTTCCGGGGGGCGCTGGACGTCCGCGCCACCACCATCAACGTGGAAATGAAGGCGGCGGCGGTGAAGGCCATCGCCGAACTGGCCCGGCAGGACGTGCCCGACTCGGTCATTCGGGCCTACGGCGGGAAGCCCATCCAGTTCGGCCCGGAATACATCATTCCCAAGCCGCTGGACCCCCGAGTGCTGCTGAAAGTGGTTCCGGCGGTGGCCGAAGCGGCGGTGGCCACCGGCGTGGCCCGGGTGGGCCTGCCGTCCAGGGACGACTACATCCGCCGGCTGGAATCCATTCTGGGGCCGGAGCGGGAGATCATGCGGAAGATCATCTTCCGGGCCGAGCGGGAACCCAAGCGGATCGTGCTGCCCGAGGGGAACCATCCGGTCATCCTGCGCGCGGCCCACCAGGTGGCCCGGGAGGGCATCGCCCGTCCCCGGCTGCTGGGCAACGAGGCCGAAATCCACGCCTTGGCCCGGGAACTCCACATCCCGCTGGACGGCCTGGAAATTCACGATCCGGAAAACAGCGAGTACCTGGACGAGTTTACCGAGAAACTGTTCCAGCGGCGGGCCCGAAAGGGCTGGTCTCTGGACGAAACTCGGTTGCAACTGAAAAACCCCTACATTTTCGGCGCGATGATGGTCCACGAGGGACTGGTGGACGGCCAGGTGCACGGCATCCGGCAGTCGTACCCCAACGCCATCCGTCCGGTTCTCCAGGTGATCCCGCGTCGGCCCGGCATCCGCAAGGTCGCCGGGGTCTACCTGATGATTTCCCGCAATCGGACCATGTTGTTCGCCGACGCCACGGTGAACATCAATCCCTCCTCGGAAGACTTGGCGGAGATCGCCATCCTGACCGCCGAAATGGCGGAGTTTTTCGATTTCGAGCCCCGGGTGGCCATGCTCTCCTTTTCCAACTTCGGCCGCACCCGACATCCGGACGCCGCCCGGGTGCAGCGGGCCGTGGAGATCGCGCTGAAGCAGCGGCCCGACCTCAAAATCGACGGCGAAATGCAGGCGGACACGGCGGTGACCGACGACATCCTCAACGGCGAATTTCCCTTCAACCGGCTGGGCCGGGCCGCCAACATACTGGTGTTTCCGGAGCTGGCCGCCGGCAACGTGGCCTACAAGCTGCTGGACCGCATCGGCGGGGCCAAGGCCATCGGACCGCTGTTGATGGGCATCAGCCGGCCTTTCAACGTGTTGCAGCGGAACATCGACATGGAAAACGTGGTCAACGTGATCGCCATCACCGTGGCCCAGGCCCAAGATAATGAACGGCAGGAGAAGGCCGCGAAAGAGGGCTGAAAACGGTTTTCCTTGCCAAACTCCGCGTGGTGTCTATGTTTTCCAAGTAATGAAAATTGGCCGGAAAACCGATTCCAAAACATCAAGGGAGTTTATGATGAAATACCGAAAACCGGTCGGCGGTCTGGTTCTGGGCCTCATGTCGATCGTTGTTTTGCTCGGCGCGCTTTTTCTGGGGACCGCCGCAACGGCGGGTCAGCTTCGGGAAGTGGTTTTGGGCGACGGCAGCGTGATCTTGGCGGAAGTGGTTTCGCTAAAAGACGGGGTCTACACCCTGAAATCCGAAACCATGGGTACGCTAAACATCGACGAAAACGCCATCCGGACCATCCGGTCCCCCGGCGCGGGCGAAACGGCCGTTTTGAAATCCGGAAAGCCGGGTGAAGGCAAGGAAGACATGGCCGCCATGCGACAGTCGATGATGGGCGACGTGATGTCCAACCCCGGTCTGCTGGGGATGATTTTTTCTTTGCGGAACGATCCGGAAGTGCGGCGCGTTCTCCAAGATCCGGAGGTGATGGAAATGGTCATGGCCGGCGACCTGGAAGGGCTGCGCGACGATCCCAAATTCCGCGAGTTGATGGAAAACCCCAAAATTCAGTCCCTGACCGAAGAGCTGACCCAGTAAACCTCCCCCATCTTCGGAACCGCCCGGTCCTCGGCGCGCAAGCGAGGGCCGGTTTTTTTTGCCATTTTTTTCGAAAGCGGAACAAGTTTGGCTTTCGGTAATTTTCGGACGAATCGGTTTCGAGTTCATGGTATTCAGATTTTCGGGTCGGCCGATTTTCTCCAGGATTTCGGCGACGGTGGGGGATTTCCCCATGGGCGGGTACGGGAAACCCCCCATTGATTCCCGCAACCCCCCGGCTTATTTCTTTCCGTAAACCTAATCCGAAAGGTTCCCCCCTATGGCCAATCGGTCATTTCTTGGCGAAGTTTTCCAGATCTACGCGAGCCTGTTCGTGGTCGGAATAATTCTGGTCTTCAGCCTGTTCAAGGATATTTTTCTCTCTCTTTTTCGAGCGCCCAAGCGGATTTTTGAACGGGTTCGCTCCAATTAACCCAATAATTTTCCTTTGGAAAAAACGCCCGCCGGGTCCCGGCGGGCGTTTCTGTTTCGCGGCGATCGCCTATTTCGCGATCGGCTCTATCAATCAATCCCCGCCGTCCAGATCAAACCGGACGCCCTGGGCCAGCGGCAGTTGGCCGGACCAGTTGATGGTGCAGGTCTGTCGTCGCATATAGGCTTTCCAGGCGTCCGAACCGGCCTCCCGGCCGCCGCCCGTCTCCTTTTCCCCGCCAAAGGCCCCGCCGATTTCCGCGCCCGACGTGCCGATGTTGACGTTGGCCAGGCCGCAGTCGCTGCCGGCGTGGCTCAGGAAGGTCTCCACTTCCCGCAGATCGGTTGTGAAAATGGCGGAGGAAAGCCCCTGGGGCACGGCGTTGTGAAGCGCGACGGCTTCCTCGATCTCCCGGTAGGTCTGCATGTAGAGCAGGGGCGCGAAGGTTTCCTCTTTCACGATGGGCATGTCCGGCGTCGCCGAGGCGATGCAGGGGCTCACGTAGGCGCCGGCGTCGTAAAGGCCGCCGGAGAGAACGTCTCCTCCGACGAGGACTTCTCCGCCCTGCTCCCGGATCGTTTTCAAGGCGTCCTCCATGGCGGCGACGGCTTCCCGGTCGATGAGCGGCCCCATGAGAATGCCGTCTTCCAGCGGATCGCCCACGGGAACTTGGCGGTAGGCGTCGATCAGCCGGTTGGCGAGTTCCTCCCGGATGGATTCGTGGACGATGGCCCGGCGAATGGTGGTGCAGCGCTGCCCGGCGGTGCCCACCGCCCCGAAGAGGATCGCCCGGACCGTCAAATCCAGGTCCGCGCCGGGCGCGACGATGACGCCGTTGTTGCCGCCCAGTTCCAGCAGGCTTTTGCCCAGTCGCTCCGCCACGGCCGCGCCCACCCGGCGGCCCATGGCCACGCTGCCGGTGGCGGAGACCAGCGGAATCCGGGGTTCTTTGACCATGGGATCGCCCACCCCGTTTCGATCCCCAACGGCCAGATTCAGCACGCCTTCCGGCGCGTCGTTTTCCCGCAGCACTTCGGCGAAAATGCGGGCGGTGGCGATGGCGGCGAGCGGCGCTTTGGAGGATGGCTTCCAGATCAGCGTGTCCCCGGCGACGAGGGCGTTCATGGCGTTCCAGGACCAGACCGCCACGGGAAAATTGAAGGCGGTGACGACGGCCACGGGTCCGAGGGGATGCCATTGCTCGTACATCCGGTGGCCGGGCCGCTCGCTGGCCATGGTGCGCCCGTAGAGCATTCGGGACTGACCCACGGCGAAGTCGGCCATGTCGATCATCTCCTGGACCTCGCCCTCGCCTTCCGCCCGGATTTTGCCCACTTCCAGGCTGACCAGCGCCCCAAGTTCCGTCTTGTTCCGGCGGAGCGCCTCGCCGATCTGGCGGACGATCTCGCCGCGTTGGGGCGCGGGAATCATCCGCCATTGCTGGAAGGCCGATTCGGCGGCGTCCACGATTCGGCCGAATTCCTCCGCCGAAGCCGTCCGAACCCGGGCCAGGGTTTCTCCGTTGATCGGCGTGACGGCCGCCAACTCGCCGCCCTTCCCTTCCAGAATTTCCGAACCGATTCGAACGCCGCTTTCCGCTTCCGACAATCCCAGCCGTTCCAGAATTTTCTTCACCGTGGGCCTCCCTTCCCGTATGGTGGTTGGTGGAAGAACACCATACGAGAAACGCGCAAAATCCGCAAATCGGAGGACCCATGAAAACGGTGCTGGTGTTGGGCGCGGGGCGAGTTTCGGGACCGCTGGTGGCGTATTTGCTGGCGGTGGATGGGATATCGGTGACGGTGGCGGACGCCGACCGGACGGCGGCGGAATCCCGGATCGCGGGCCATCCTCGGGGAGCGGCCCGTTCGCTGGACGCGATGGACGAGAACGCGGTGCGGGACGCCGTCGCCGGAGCCGATCTGGTGGCGAGTCTCCTCCCCAAAACCTTTCACGGCCGGGTGGCGCGGGCCTGTTTGGCGGCGGGTCGTTCCTTGGTCACCGCTTCCTACGTGGACGCGGAAATGGCGGCGCTGGACGAAGCGGTTCGGAAGGCGGGATTGCTGTTCCTCAACGAAATGGGCGTGGACCCGGGACTGGACCACATGGCGGCGGTTCGGATGATTTCGGCGGCCCATAAACGGGACGGCGCGGTGGTGGAATTTCATTCCAGTTGCGGCGGTCTGCCCGCGCCGGCGCACAATACCAATCCGTTCGGATACAAGTTTTCCTGGAGTCCGGAAGGCATGTTGATGGCGGCGCGAGAAGGCGGCCGGTATCTTCGAGACGGCGTGAAAGTGGAGGTTCCCCCGGAGGAATTGTTTCATCGCTACGGGCTGACCGAAGTTCCCGACGTGGGCGTGTTCGAAGTCCACGTCAACCGGGACGCCCTGCCCTACCGGGAACGCTACGGAATCCCCGAAGCGAAGGGATTTTTTCGGGGAACCCTCCGCAACGTGGGGCATTGCGAGACGTTCGGCGATCTGCGGGCGTTGGGATTGCTGGATGGGGAAACGCCGCTGCCGACTCCGGCGGGGAATTCCAATCCAACGGCCCGGGAATCATTGGCGTTTTGGTTGGGGCTACCGGTCGAAACCCTGGAAGAAGGTATCGCCGCCCGGTTGAACGTCCCCCGGCACGCGTTGATTTTGAAAAAGCTGGAATGGCTGGGACTGCTGGATGACCGGCGGCCCGCTTCCACCGCCAAGACTCCCCTGGAGTTGCTCGCCGCTCAAATGAAAGAGCGGCTGGTCTACGCCCCGGGAGAAACCGACCTGCTGGTCCAGCACCATGGCCTTACCGTGGAATATTCCGACGATCGCAGGGAGCGGTGGACGGCGGTTTTATCGGAAATCGGCGATCCGGAGGGCCACGGCGCCATGGCGCGAACGGTCGGTCTGCCGGCCGCCATCGGGGCAAGGCTGATTTTGGAGGGAAAGGTCAAACTCACCGGCGTCCGGACGCCGGTTCATTCCGAAATTTACGGGCCGGTGCTGTCGGAGCTGGAGGCGATGGGAATTTGCTTTCGGGAGTCGGTGGTTTCGGAGGATGAGGCGTCGCCTTTGGTCTGGCCGTGAAGCCGCGTTTTGGGATGGGGTGTAGGACACGGCGCTTTCCCCCTATTCCTTTTCGGAATCATCCCGGGGCACTGGTTCAGTTGAATGGGAAAAAGTAGGCTGGGGCAGTGATTTCCTCGAAAAATCAAGCGTTTGCACGGGAATGGCTCTATGATCCAATCTGCTGATTTTATTTGGATTCCCATTCAACTGAACCAGTGTTGACGCATGAGGCCGGGCTTTTTTCGTCCGGCCCGAATTCGGGTCATCCGGAAGGGTTTTCCCGTCGTCATGGACAGCCCCGGCGCGGTGCGGAGAATTTGCCCGCCGCCCTCCCCTCTCGACCCGTCGATGTCGATCATGATCCGGCGGATTCCGTGTCGGACGCCAGAAGCGTGTTGATCAGGCGGTTGCCCCGACGGCGGCGCATCATCCGACGAAACGTGCTGATGGGCCAGATGATGCGCAGGGTCATCAGGATGGCTCCTTTCCACGTGGGGCGGTAGACGTTTTCCATTTCGTCGTGAATCAGGTATCCCATGCGGCGCATACGCTGGAGATCCCGAATGACGCCTTGGCGCATGGCTTCCAGCTCCTCGCCGCGCGGCGGCAGGACCGCTTCTTCGTGGGGCGCGAACCGTTCCACCAGGCGGCGGTGGAGTTTCAGCAGTTGCCGGGGGTTGGTGATCTGGGGAAAGGGGTAGACCTTCTTTTCCCGAAAAGGCGGCGTTCGGGTGAGATGGCGGCTGTTGCGGGTGTCGATCTGGGTGCCGTTCCGGAGCTGGGCGGTGAATTCCAGATACCGGATGGCGTAGGGACTTTTTACGATTCCGCTTTGGCTGTAGACCGCCAGGGCCTGCTCCCGGGTTTCCCGGTTCACGGCCCACATCTGATATCTCGGCTGCGTGGCCTGGGGTTCCCAGACGGCATGGACCACCGGCACGAATTCCTCCCGGTGCAGGGCTTCGGTCATCCGGGCGAAAAAGTCTTTGCCCTCGGCCGGCAATTCCTCGGGCGCAAAGGTGTTCATTTCCGGTTCCGCCGGGTGGCGCTGGCGGGAATGGACGAGAATGGTGTTGACGACGCCGGGAAACAGGGTGGCGAGGACGAACACCCCGCCCAGGATGTAAAGCAGCAGGTCCATGAATTCGTGATCTCCGTAAAATCCGGGATTGCGAGAAACGCGCCGGCGTCAATCCCATCCATTCGCCCGTTTGTTCAGCGGCGGAACGTCGGGCGGGCGGCGCCAGGAATTTCCGTGGGGAAATTTTCGGGAAAACCGATCGGGATGGCTCGGTCGGCGTTGCGGTCGATATCCGCTTGTACACCAGAATCCCGAGGCGGGGCAACCGGATGGTGCGGGAAATCGCATCGGCGGGGATGGCGGGGGGATGGGGAGTGGGAAAAGGGGCGGTTGCGCGGATCGATCACTGGGCCGGGCGCAGAACGCGAACGCCCTCCGGTGTT
>CAYFVR010000104.1:0-15664 GCA_964346545.1 uncultured Desulfobacterales bacterium
TTCCCTCTTTTCCCGGGGATGGTGGGCACAAACCGCCGTGCCCACCCTACGATCCATCCCCCTTTTCCCCGGGACGACGACGGTTTTCTTCCCAATTCACGCTACCCCGCCATCATCCCCTCCACCGCCTCCGCCACCGCATCGGCGGCGGCCGCCCAGTAATCTTCCACCATCACCGTGTGGCCCAGCCGGGGCAGAATCATCGGTTCCACGCCGTAGGCCGCGGCCGTTTCCCGCACCTCCGCCGGCGGAATGATCTGGTCGTTCTCCGCCCCGATCACCGCCACCGGGCAACGAATGCCGGCGGGCTGAATCTTGCAGAAAATCGCCAGCTCCGCCGCAACGCGAGAGGATTCCGGCTGCATCATCGGCAGCATCCACGAAACGTGGTCCGGTTCCGTAAAGGGCGACAAAAAGAGATCCTTCAGCTCCTCCAAAGAAAAAACATTGTTCCACAAAGACTTGGGAAACAGGTGAAGGGTCCCCAGCTTCCCGGCCAACATCGGTCCGTCGGAAATCAGCCGGCCCAGGCTGTTCGCCATGCCGTGGGGGGGGACCGAGTTGAGCAGCACCATTCCCGCCGCGTCCCCGCCGCCCGCCAGAAACCGCTGGCACAGCAATCCGCCCAGGGAATGGCCCACCAGCACCGGGAGTCCCTCGACCCGTCGCACCGCGTCTCGGACATCCCGCACGTAATCGTCGATACCCCAGAAATGGAGCTGATCCCCGCCCTCGCTTTTTCCGTGCCCGCGCAAACTGACGGCGTGGGCGGGGAAACCGCGGTCGGCGAAGTATTTCAGAAAGAAGGCGTCCCAAATCCAGGCGCCGGAGTAGGCCCCGTGGACGAACAACAACGGCGGCTTGCCGGTGTCCGTCTCCGGGGTTCGTTGAAGAATTTCCAATTCCATCGACCGTCTCCCGCAGATTCGCCCGGCCGCCGGCCGGACGGGAATTATTCCGTTTTTTCTTCCAAATGGGTTTCCGCCTCGGCCAGCAACTCCCGAATGGGGAGCCCCTGGGGACAGGCGTCCTCGCACTCGCCGCACCCCTCGCAAAGGGAGGCCCGTTCGCCCTCCTTCACGAAGATGTTGTACCGTTTCGCGGATTGCATGGCCTCCTTGTGGTGTTTGGGGAAAATAGGTTGTAGCAGAGCCAAGGCGGTTTGCCGAGATGAAGCCGGGGAAACGTCCCGGCGGATGATGGAAAAGAAAAACCCGAAACCGGGCCAGCGCCGCCTCGATGAGCCGGGCTCTGGTTTCGGTTCGGGTTATTTTGTAAAAATTAGACCATTCGCCTCGGATGTCAAACAGCTTTTCCCCCATGCCCGGCGGCCTTTTTCCGGCGCTGCCCTCAATTTTTTGGAAATAACCGATTCCCGGTATGGACAACTGTCTCCCGGAGCCGTAAAAAAGAGATTTTTTTGAACGACAAGCCCGTCCCGCCATCTCGGTGGTCGCGGAACATCGTTTGGTCATTTCACAAAAAAAGAGAAAAATCACCCAAGAAGGCAAGAGGGAGAAAAAAGCATGGAACAAAAAAAGCGGTATTTGTGGATTTGGGGGGCGGCACTCCTGGGCCTGGCGGCGCTCATCGTCGCCTCGATGGGGATAAGCCCGGATTCCCGGCAATGGTTCCTTCAAGAACATGGCCCGATTGAATGGTTGTCCGCGGCCGGTTATTTTGTCTGCCTGCTCGCCTTGATGGGTATGCCAAAGGAACGAAAACCGGCCGCCGCCATGGCGATCGGGGCCATATTGGTGATTTTCGGGTTGCGGGAGCTGGACTTCCACGCCCGCTTCACCACCATGGGCATCTTCAAAAGCCGGTTTTACGTTTCGCCGGAAGTTCCCGTTCTCGAAAAAATCATCGGGGCGGCGGCTCTGCTGATTCTGGCCGGAGCCATGGCCTACGTGGTGAAACGCCATTTCCGGAGTTTTATTCGGGGCGTTCGACGCCTGGAACCGGGGCCGTTCAGCGGCCTGATCACCATCGCCCTCCTGGTTTTCACCAAAACCGTGGACGGCCTGCCGCGAAAGCTGGATGGGCTGGGACTGCCTTCGCCGGAGGCGCTGGAACGGTTTTCCTGGATCGTGGAGGAGGTGCTGGAAATGGGCATCCCGATCTTCATGCTCATCGGCATCCTGGCGGAACTCCCGGAAGACCGAAAGGCGTCCCGACGGCCGGAATCGGAATCCGCCGCCCTCTCCTAGCCCGCCCCTCGTCCCGCCATCACCACGAAGGAAACCGAGTCGTAGTTCCCGGCCAAATCCATGACCGTAAGCCGGTAGCGGCCGGGCCGCCGGAACCGGAGATTTTGCACCTCGCCCACCCCGCTCCGTCCCACCAGATCGCCGTTGAGCAGCCAGAACAGTTCGCCCCGTCCGCCCTCCGCCAAGAGCGAAATCTCCGGCAGCCGGGCGCGGGAACCGGGCGGCCGAATCAGGGAATCGGGCTCCACGCCCAGAATCCGGACGGTGTCGTCCGCCGCCGCCACGGGCCGTCCGCAGGCGGGGTCCAGCGGTGGAATGCGGGAGAGGGCGCGTTGTTTGGGCGTCAGCCAAGGTCCGGCCGCCCGGGGCCACCGCGCGATTTCGCGGATCACCGGGTCGGACACGGGACAGTCCGCCTCCAGCCGCAGACCGGTTCGGGGATTCACCGCCACTCGAACCGGATTGGCCCGCCAGTGGCGATCGGCCCGATCCGGCAAGGTCGGCGGGACCGTGCCGTTGAGCGTCCAGGCCACCCGCCGCTCTTGGCAGAGCGGATCGACGGCGTTTCGGGCATTTTCCGATTCTTCTTCGCCCTCCCCCGCCGGCCGCGTCCCCAGCGGCCAGCAGATTTCCGCCGTCTCCACCGAGGCGGGGACGGGAATGGAACCGCCGTCCCGGGGCAGGCTGTCCACGATGGAAAACAGCAGCGGCGCGGCCGTGGCCCGGCCGAAATGGCCCGGGCTGGGCGTGCCGTCGGGCCGGCCGATCCAGACGCCCACCGTGTACCGCGCCGTCACCCCCACGCACCAGGCGTCCCGATAGCCGTAGCTGGTGCCGGTTTTCCAGGCCACCCGGCGGGACCGGTGCATCCGCAGGCGATGGGCCGAAAGACCGGGCCGGGGGGCTTCTCGCAGGATTTCGCCCACGATCCAGGCCGCGCCGGGGGTCAGCATTCTCCGATAGACCCGGGGATCTTCCGGCGTCAGTCGCGGCCGCCCGGCCACGCCTTCCCGGGCCAAGGCGGAGTAGGCCCCCGCCAAATCCTCCAGCGACGCCCCGACTCCCCCCAGAATCATGGTCAGGTTCGGCCCCTGCCCGGTGGGATAATCCAGATGCAGCCCGCCCTGCCGCAGCCGCCGGTCGAAGAATTTGGGGCCGAGCCGATCCAGCAGTTCCACGGCGGGCAGGTTGAGGGAACGGCGCAGCGCCTCGGCGGCGCTCACCGGCCCGGTGAAACGCTCGGTGAAATTGTCCGGCCGGTAGCCGCTGAAGGAAAAGGGCGCGTCCACCAGCAGGCTTTCCGAGTGAATCAGCCCTTCCTCCAACGCGAAGCCGTAGAGAAACGGCTTGAGGGTGGAACCCGGAGAACGCACCGCCTGGACCATGTCCACATGGCCGAACCGTTCCCGGTTCAAAAATTCGGCGGAGCCCACGTATGCCCGAACGGCGAGATTTTCGTTTTTCAGCACGATGGCGGCGGCGGAGGTGTGTTCGGGCGTCGTGTCCACCGCGGCCCGAACCAGATCCCGCACCCGGCCTTGAAGATCGTTGTCGATGAAGGTGCGAACCGGTTTCCGGGGACTGGCCTTGCCCCGCAGTCGGCGGGCCAGCAGCGGCGCGCGCAGGGGATGGGGCGCAAATCGGGAAAGCACCCGTTCGATTTTCGCGCCTTCGGTGGTTTCCCGTTCCCACACGCCGAATTTGGCCATCCGGTCCAGCACCTTGTTCCGGGCTTGCTCCGCGCCCTCGGGGTTGCGGTCCGGCCGCAGGCGGGTGGGGGCCTGGGGAAGCACCGCCAGCAGCGCCGCATCGGCGTGGCTCAATTCCTTGGGCCCTTTCCCCAAATAGGCGAAGCTGGCGGCCTGGACGCCCTCGATGGGACCGCCGAACGGCGCGTGGTTCAGGTACAGCGTCAAAATTTCCCGCTTGGAAAATCGGCGTTCGAGCTGAAAGGCGCGGAACATCTGCTCCGCCTTGCCTCGCAGCGTCCGGGGATGGGGATGAAGAATCCGCGCCACCTGCATGGTCAGCGTGGACCCGCCGGAAATCAGCTCGCCTTCCTTGACCATCTGCCAAAACGCCCGGGTCAGCGCCAGGGGGTTGACCCCCGGGTGGCGCCAGAAATACCGATCTTCGTAGTTGATCAGCGCTTCCAGATACAGCGGCGAAACCTCGTCGATGGTTACGGGATAGCGCCACACGCCGTCGGCGTCCGGGAAGCTCCGCAGTGGGGTGCCGTCTTCGGCGGCGATCGTGACCGCAAAGCGCTCGGCGTCGGTGGGGAGGCGGAGGGGGAAGGCGGCGTGGAGGACGAGGAAGGCGGCGAGGGCGTAAAACACTCCCGAAAACGCACATGAGGCGAAAACGGAGGCGGCCTGAAAAAGACTTTTTTTGGATCGAACGGTCAACGGTAATCCTCACATGAAAGGGAAAAACCCGGAAATTCTCCAGACGGAGGAGTCATCCCCACCCAATCGCCGCCACTCCCACCGTCACGCCGTCGATCTCCTCCGCGTCGGACAGCGCCTCCAGCACCGATTCGTCGGTCACCGGCACGAACAGCGCGATGGTGATGGCGGAAAATCCAAGGTTGCGGGCGTAGCCTGCGGCCTGTTGCTGGGCGGCCTGGATTTCCGAACTTTACGACCTTCCCGATCCATACCAACACGAACCGAGTGCGTTGGATTTCACCATTTGCAAAACCAATCCAATCGAAATGCATCCCATCCCGCCCTCTCAACGCCAAGGGCGAAACCAAACCATGTCCGTTCATTTGCCCCCCTTCAGAAACCGTCGCACCACCCGCCAGACGTATTCCGGATCGAGTTCGTGGCCCATTCCGGGGACGATGGTGATTCGGGCGGCGGGGATTTGGGAGAAAATATCCCGCGCCAGATCGGGATCGCAGCCGTCGTCCTCCGCGCCGGTGTGGATTTCGAGATCGGCAGGCGCCGGAAAAATCCCTTCCCGCGCCATTTTACGGAGCCGGTCGGCCCGGGGCGGCCGGGAGCCAAAGCGGCCGTCGGGTCGATGGGCCGCGCCGAGAACGGGAGAGAGCAACAGCACTCCCCCGGGAAACGGCGCCTCCTCTTCGGCCAGCGCATGGAGGATGAGGTAGCCGCCGTAGGAGCGGCCGACCAGAACGGATTCCGCCGTCCAGAATCCTTCCGCCAGATCATCCCGGATTTCCGCGAGTTGCTCCGGAAACCGCATTCGGGCGAAATCTCCCCGCAACGCCCGGCCGTGAACTTCCATGCCTTCCTGGCGCAGGAGAGAGCCGAGCTGCCCGCCCAGCCTTTCGTCTCTGCCGGGAATCAGATACACCGTGGGCTTCATTTTTCGCGCATATTTCGATGAAAAGTTTTTAAGATCCGACCGGCCGCAATCGAACGGAATTCGATCCACGAACCGCTCTCGAAAGCGGAAATCGGTCATGGGGCGTCAGCCGGCGTATCGGCGCTGGTTTTAAAAGTGGAAAGTTTCGATGTGGCGAAATCTTCCCGAAAAAAATTCGACGGAACTCCAAATTCCGGTGGACAACGCAAAGCCCTGCATTAGGTTGCTGCCCGGCGAGGCGAAAATGTTTCATGATCCCAAAAAACGGCCCAACAAGCAAATGGACGACTGGATGCGGCTGATCCTGATCAACTGGGTGTTGATCTCGTTCGTGATGTTCTACAGCATTTTGATCGGGATGATTACCGGATCCTTATTGGTCGTGGTGGCCGACGGGGTTTTGGGACTGGTCGGGATACGTGGAAACATTTTCGACGTGTTCCCATTTACCCCCGCCGCCACGGCGTTGATCGCCGGGATCATCGCATTCCTTTTTCTGGCCGCCTTCCGGACCATCCGGTACAACTGCGAGACGGGCGGCTACACCCTGCCCCTCACCCCGGAAATCCTCCGGCTGCTGGCCCGCCGCGCCGCGGTCGGCGTCGGGTTTCTGGCCATTTCCGCAATCGCCCTCCGGCTGCTGTAGGGAAACTGAAATTTGGAAATGACGGAAACGCAATGGTGTCCAAACCGTATCCGGCCCCGATTGGCAACCAATGGAAAACTCGCCGCTCACAGTTCCGCAGCACGAGCCAATACCATTCATTTTGGCGAAAATTTGTAGGGGCGAATTGCATTCGCCCTCGGACAATCCGGCACATTCGTCCTTTGGAAATCCCAAAGTGAACGGTATTGCGGCAAGAGCCGAATCTCCGATGAAGGTGTAATGCGAAGATTTTTCGCTGCGGCAAAATTTGTAGGTTCTCCGAAAAACGTCAACATTTTTTGCAACTCCGCACTGGGGCGATCCCGGGTCGCCCCGTCCATTTTCTCAATTTATCGATTGGCACATCGGGAAAATTCCCATCGCTTTTACGGAATTTCCGGTATTGGCACATGGGTTGCTTAGATTTAGGGTGGAAGGCAGGAAATTTTCTCCCCTTCGAAACCCTCGACCCCGGCCGGATCGCCGGCCAAAGGAGGCGACATGATACAAGTCCGACGCAAGAACCATAATTTGGAATTGGTGTCGAAACTGATGGACAGCGTTTGCGCCAAGTACGAATGCAGCGTGACCTACCACTCGGAAAGCGACACCATCCGGTTTCATGGCGACGAAACCTTCAAGGCCCACGTCGCCGAGGAAACCATGAATCTTTTCAAAAGGAAATGATGTGAGGTGACGCCGTGAACCGCCAGACGGGTCCATCCGAATTTCGATCCCCGTCCCGATGCAGGTTGTTCGGGGCGGGGTTTTCTTTTCCCGCTAATCCTCCACCCGCAACACCACCTTCCCCACGTTCCGATTGGCTTTCACGTAGGCATGGGCCGACCCCGCCTCCCGGATGGAAAACGCCCGATCCACCACCGGTTCCATCCGGCCCGACAGCAGATGGGGCCAGAAATTTTCCACGAAACCGGCGAGGATGTCCGCCTTTTCGGGACGGGGTCTGGCGCGAAGCCGGGTGCCTTTCAGCGTCAGGCTTTTTCCCAGGATCATGCCCAGGTTGATTTCCGCCTTGGCGCCCCCCAGCAGGCCAATGGTGACCATCCGGCCGTTCTCCGCCAGGGACGCCAAGTTCCGCTCCAGATAATCCGCCCCCACCACGTCCAGAATCAGATCCACTCCGCGCCCGTCGGTGGTTTCCCGAACCGCCTCCGCGAAATCCTCATCCCGATAACAAATGGTCCGCTCCGCCCCCAGGGCTCGGCACCGGTCCAGTTTCTCCGGGCTTCCCGCCGTGACGATCACCCGGGCCCCGGCGGCCCGGGCCAGTTGAATGGCCGCCGTGCCCACCCCGCTGGCCCCGCCGTGGAGCAGCGCGACCTCCCCTTCCTTCAGCCCACCTTCCCAAAACAGGTTGGAATAGGCGGTCAACCATACCTCCATCAGCGCCGCGCCCTGTTCAACGGTCCAGTTGTCGGGCAGGCGGAGCAGCAGTTCCGGCGGGACCGCCACTTTTTCCGCGTATCCGCCGCCGCTCAGCAGTCCGCAGACCCGATCGCCGGCGGTCCAGCCCGAGGCGTTGTCGCCGGGGTCGAGCACCGTCCCGGCCATTTCCAGCCCCAGAATTTCCGACGCGCCCGGCGGGGGCGGGTACTGGCCCCGGGCTTGGAGAAGGTCGGCGCGGTTGACCGCAGTGGCGGCGACCTGCACCAGCACCTCGCCGGGTTTGAGCTTGGGATCGGGAACCTCTTCCCATCGAAGCTCCGGATCGGAATCGTCGGGATGAACCACGATGGCTTTCATGGACACATTCTCCTTTCACGTTTCCAGCGGGAAGACGACGTTCCGTCCCACGCGGCGCCGGACAAGATCAGGCAAGATCGGACAAGATCAGATGAAGCCGGACGAGGCCGGACGAAAGATCCCGCGAGATTCCGCGGGACCGCAGAATCTCGCGGGATTCCGTTCCTGTCAAGATTTTCGAATCGGGGAAGTTGGCGGGGATGGACGACGGCGGACTCACTTCGCCAGCCGAACCAGATAGTCGGCGTCGGCGGGGGTGATGTTTTCGGGCGTCAACGCGCCGGGAATGAACGGCAGCACCACCGCCTGGGTCATGGCGGCGGCCCGGCGTTGAATCTGGTCGGGAATGCCCAGCCGCCAGACGTGGCCGTTTCCGGCCAGAATCACCATGACGCGATCCGGATTGGCGTAGAGGAAATCCAAGGCGTGGATGGCCATGGATTTGTCCCAGACGAGCTGGGCCTCGCAGAAATTGGTGAAATCGAAATTCCCGTGGCCGCGCATTCCATACGCCCGCTGGATGAAGCTCATGTACTCCGAATCCACGCGGCAGGTCACCTCCGGCAGCCGTTTCCGCTGCTCCTCGTTCAAGGATTTAAACCCGGCGCGGGCCACCTGATTGGTGACGTCCCGGGCCACGTTGAGCCCCAAAACGGGAATTCGTTCGTCCCGGGCGAATTCCAGAATGTCGGCGTACAACGGCCAGGGATAGTTCCAGTTGTCGTAATAAATTTTGATGAAATCGGTGGCATCGCTTTCCCCGGCGGTCCAGCGGTCCAGCTCCGGCTGGGTTTCCCGCCGGAACATTTCCATCCCCACGCCCAAGTCCACCCCGGCCTCGTGAAGCGCTTGGATGACGCCCAGTTGCTTGGCGTGATGATCCGGCCGGTCGTGGACCTCTCCCACCAGCACCACCCGATTGAGCCGCAGTTTTTCCGCAGCTTTTTCCGCCGACATCCAGCGTTCGACCTTGAGGTCGTAAAACTCCACCTCCGCCGCGTTGGCGGAAAGGGCGACGAGAAGGATACAGACAAGGGAAAGCATGGCGAGAACGCCACGGTTTTTGAGGCACATGATGGATATTTCCTTTCCAGTGAACACCTAAGGGACTCGGAATTTGTCATTATACCGTTTTAAATGCCGTTCATTTTGACGGAATCCGGGTAGGGGCGAATTGCATTCGCCCTTTTGCAATCTGGCACGATTGAGCGATGGAAATCTCAAACGGTATTTCAGATATTGCTGAGTCCCTAAATTGTGAGATTAGAGGCAAAAAAAGGGTAGGGGCGTATCGCATACGCCCTTGGTCGATCTGACACGATAGTCCATTTAAAATCCCAAAGTGAACGGTATTGGGATTAGAAGTGATGGATTAACGGGGAATCGGTCACCGGCCAGGTTCCCTTGGCCCGGTTTTCCGTTTCCCGGAAGGCCAGGAAACCGTAGGCGCCGTAATGGGTGATTTTTCGGGCGACCGCGGACGCCCCGTCTCCGTCGGCCAGAAACAGGGCGGCGACTTTATCCGGATGGTTGGGATGGGGAAAGACGCCGAAGAAGGCGTCCGGACCAAGAGAATAGGTTTCCCCCAGCAGTTTCAAGCCATCGGGTGAGAGATCGACCGTCTTCGGAAGCGACGGCAACAGCTCCGGGTTCCGGGGCCGGCCGATCAACAGCAGGCTGTGGCCTCGCGTATCTCCCACGTCCAGGTCGGATTCGGCGACCACGCGATACCGGCGAAGGCCCAGGGAAATCGCCAGCATTTCCGCAGTTTGGGCCAGGGCCGGCGAGGCGGAATCCGCCACCACCACGAGTACCGTTTCCGATCCCTTGAGCCGGTTCACCGTGGGCGGCACTTCCTGGGGATGAAGCCGCCGCATCACGTCGGCGTCGGGGTCCACCGAAAGGAGGATTGGTTTGCCTTCCACCTTGAAGCGGAATTCGGCCTCCGCTTCGGCCAAGGAAACGGTTTCCCGCCGGGCGCCATCTTCGGTTTCCAACAGAATCGGGACGCGCAAATCCCACCCCGGTTCGGTTTGCCGAAGACGGCCGGAAACGATCCAGTTCTCTTTTTCGGATTGGCTGGAGACGGAATCCAATGAAACGATCGGCGCTCCGGGCGCTTGAATCCAGCGCTGGAAAAAAACGTCCAGCGATTCGTCGTGGGCCTTCTGGAACGCGGCATGAAAATCGGCCCAGGACGCGGTCTGGAATTTATGGGCCTGGAACACTTCCCGCAGAGTTTCCCAGAAGCGCTCCTCCCCCACCCGCCGTCGAAGCATGTGAAAGACCATGGCGGCCTTGTGATATCCGATGGCCTGGCTGGGCCGATCCACCCGGCTCCGGAATTCCGAAAGGGGGAAGCCACCGTCGGGGGGAACCAGCGCGGTGTATCCGCGAACCATTTTCAGCCGGTATTCCCGAGCCGCTTCGGGGGATTCCTCTTCCTGGCAGAGATAATCGGAAACGTAGGTGGTGAGCCCCTCGCTCCAGTTTCCGGAGGAATAATCGACGTGGACGCCGTTGCCCCACCAGCAATGGGCGATTTCGTGGCCCAGGCTGGTGGAGAGAATAAACGGAAGCCGAAGCACCCGGCCGCCCATCAAGGTGTAGGAGGGAAAGCCGTATCCGGTGGGGAAAAAGTTTTCCACCACGGCGAATTTGGAAAAGGGATAGGGGCCGAAGCGTTGGGCGTAGCGTTCGATGTGCCGGGCCGAGGCCTCCAGATAGTCGTCCGACAATTCCCGGGTTTCCGGCAAAAAATAGGTCATCACCCGAATCGGCCCGACCTTTCTTTCGCGCATTTCATATCGCCCGGCGGAAAGGGCGAGCACTTCGGCGGGCGATTCCGTCTTCCAAACCGAAACGGTGCGGCCGTCCGCGGTTCGGTGTTCCACCAGATCGCCGGCGGTGACGGCCAAAACGCCTTCCGGCGCATCCACGGAAACCGTGTACCGGGGCGTCCACGCCTCCGGAAGCGTCGGATACCAGCCCGACCCGCCCAGCAGCAACGTGCCCCGTTCGGAAATGGCGCCGCTGACGCCGTGGCCGGGGTTGTCCATGTTGAGAGGGCGAACCGGCGCGGGATCGTCGAACACGGCGGCGTATCGGATCGCCAGTTCGGGGTTGGATTCGGACCCTTCCGGCGGATCGACGGTCAGGGTGGAGCCGGAAAACCGATGTCCGGCGGAATCGATCCCCCAGCGAACCTCGGAAAGACGGGCGTTGTCGGAAAGAAAGAATTGGATGGGCGCATCGAGCCTTTGGGGAAAGCGAATTCGGGTTTCGCCGGTCAGCCGGGATTGGGGAACATCCAAAAAAAGCTGGATGTTTTGTTCGGGACGTCCGCCGGATGGAGACGAGGCGTCGGTGGGAGAACAGGCCAAAGCAAAAAAAAGGACAAGGGAAAACGGCCAGACGGGAAATGCCGAAAAACGAGAATTGGCAAGCATTCGGACAAACTCCTTTCCCGGAAAAAGCGGAGGAAGGACAAAACTAAGCCGGGGCCCGGGAACTGTCAATTCGCGCCGATCCGAAAAAATTTTGCCCCTTGAAAAAAAATTGAAATTGGCTATTGTGAATGAAACCGAAATCACTATTGTATCCACGGAAGCTTGTTTCGTACCATCTTGAGGGGTTGACCGCGCAAATCAGTTTTGGACTGCCTCCTTCCCTGAATTTTCGCGGCCATCCCCTCTCCCTTTTTTTTTGGAGTGGCCCCCCATGATTTCCCGCATGAAAAACCTTGAAGTTTGGAGTAGATACGCCGATCTCGGACCCGACTTTGGAACCCCGGTTCGCCCAACGCCGTTGCGGTCGCCGTTTTTGGCCGCCTTCAATCCCGAGGTGGCGGAAATGTTGGGGCTGGACCCCGCCGCGGCCGACGATCCGGAATTGGTGTCCGTTTTCAGCGGAGCGGAAATTCCGCCCGGCGCCCGGCCCGTGGCCATGCGCTACACCGGGCATCAGTTCGGCCAGTACAATCCGGAAATCGGCGACGGCCGGGCCATTTTGCTGGGAGAAGTGCGAGGGGCGGACGGAAGGTTTTACGATTTGCATCTGAAAGGCGCCGGACGGACGGCCTACGCCCGCGTTTTCGACGGCCGGGCGGTGCTGCGCTCCACCATTCGGGAATACCTGTGCGGGGAGGCCATGCATGGGCTGGGAATTCCCACCACCCGGTCGCTTTGCATTATCGGCAGCGAGGAACCGGTGCGGCGGGAGACCATGGAAAGCGGGGCGAATCTGGTGCGCGTGGCGGAGAGCCATGTCCGCTTCGGCTCCTTCGAGCCCCATTTTGAGCGGAACGACGCGGACGCGATCCGAACCCTGGCGGACTGGGTGATCGCCGACCATTTTCCGGAAGCGGCGGACAAGGCGGGGGAGGACCGATACGCGGCCTTCCTCGGCGGCGTGGTGGATCGCACCGCGCGGCTCGTCGCCGATTGGCAGGCCGTCGGGTTCGCCCACGGCGTGATGAACACCGACAACATGTCCATCTTGGGGCTGACGCTGGATTACGGTCCCTACGGTTTTCTGGAAGCCTACGATCCCGGCCACATCTGCAACCATTCGGATCGAATGGGCCGCTACGCCTTCAATCGCCAGCCGCCCATCGCGCTGTGGAATCTTCAAGTGCTGGCGACGGTCCTGTCGCCGATCCTTTCCCGGGAACGGTCCGCCGAAATCGTCGCCGGCTTTGTTCCGACCTTTGAATCGGCTTGGCTGGAGAAAATGCGCCGAAAACTCGGTCTGCGGGAATCCAAGGAGGAAGACGCGGAGTTGATTCGCGATCTGCTGAACCTCATGGCGGAAAAGGGGCTGGATTACACGCGGTTTTTCCGGGATCTGGGGAATTTCCACTCCCGGCCGGCGCCCAAGCATCTGCCCCATCCGGTGGACCGGGAACCGGACTTCGCCCGTTGGCGGGACGCCTATCGGGAACGGCTTCGGGCCGAAGGCGGCGTGGACGCCTTCCGCAAATCGGCCATGGACCGGGTGAATCCCAAGTTCGTGCTGCGCAACTACATGGCGGAAATCGCCATCCGCAAGGCGACGGAGGATCGGGATTATTCCGAAATCGAACGGCTGCGGAGAATTCTTGCAACGCCGTTCGACGAACATCCGGATGCCGAAGAATACGCCGGATCGCCCCCCGAATGGGGCCGGCATCTGGTGGTGAGTTGTTCGTCTTGATTTTCGGGAGCGGTGGGATGAGCCGGATGTCCATCCAGGCCCAAACCCGCCGCTTCCATCCTGCCTGGACCTCCTGCTTCAACCCAACCCCATCGCCGACTTTCGCATCCATCGCGAAACCATAATGCCCGAAACCCCGCCTTTCTCGGAAGATTGAATTTTCCGCGCCGATGGCGTATGTTTTACGGCTATGGAAGCCCGCTGGAAAACCTCAATTTGTAACCGCCGAAAGTATAGCTCAATACGCAGGAAGGAGGCCAAGAATCATTGGGAAGTGTTTTACATTCAAGGTTTTCAATTCTGCGTTTTCCAATTCGGCCGACGCGGCGATCAGAGCGTCCGCCAAGCCGACCGAATGGCTTTTTCCGAAGGTCTTCCGATAGGTTCCGCCTAACACGGCAATTTCCGCGGTGACGGGGACAACTTTAAATAATTTGATGAAATTTCCAAGAATCCTTTCTTCTCTTGCACCCTTTACACCAGCGTAAAGTTCCGCAACGACAATGGCGGACAAAATAATTCGGGAAGCCTCGGCCCCAACAAGTTCAACGGCCTTTTTTCGCCCACGAAAGTAATCGACGAGAATGTTGGTATCCGGAAGAATGGCCTCCGGCATACTTACAACCGATCCCACTCTTCACGCATTTTTTCAAAATCAGGTAGATCGGTCCGGTCCTTCCACATTCCCGCCGCCTCCCGTAACGCATTTTCCCTGGAATTACGGCGGGATCGTTCAATTACCAGATCAATCCCCTCTCGGATAATTTCACTCTGCTTCTTCCCAAGTGCCTGGGCAATCCGGGCCAATTCGTTCCGCTGATTTTCGGTGAGGTAAACTTGGGTTCGAACCATGGCTGCACCACCTTTCTGCTTGTGGACCATGGGATTACATTACATCGTTCCGCTACCTCAATCAAGTTGACAAGAGTCAGGTGAAATTCCTTCCCACGGTAATTCAACTCACAGCCCGATATTTCCCTTCCCACCCACATATCCCGGCGCACCCGGGAACCCCGCCTCCACAATTTCGCGCCACTTTGCGGTAAACCCGAAATCTTCCAATTCCCGAACCGGAACCCACCGCACATCGGAGATTGGATTCTCGTCGAATTCGTTCGTGGGAAGTTGGAGGTCGCCCCCGATCCTGCGTATCGAAAAGGTGATGTGGAGAAGACAATCGGAGGGGCGTTCGGCATCGGGCTTCTTCGGGAAACGGAGAAAAGCACCCCGGCCGCGAAGACCGGAGCGCGAAACCTTCAGGACCGTGAGGCGCCGACTTCCGAAGAGGCATACTGGATGGGCGGGACGGAGTGTTTGCCGACGATGTCGACGTAGAAGGACTTGATCCGCATCATATCGGCGTCCAGGTCGCCCGAAGCTTGCATGAAACCGCCGATTCCGACCAGTTTCCGGGCGTAGTCAATGTAGCCAAAGGCCAGCGGGACGTTCGCGCCGTGGGCGATGTGATAAAATCCGGTCTTCCAGCGCTTGACCTTGGAACGGGTCCCGGAGGGCGTGATGAGAAGCACCAGCCGGTCGGCGGACTCGAAGGCTTCCACCGCCTGACCCACCAGGTTGGTGGACCGACTCCGATCCACGGGGACAATTCCCAGCCAGGGGAAAAAGCGCCCCATGGGCCATTCCAGCAATTCTTTTTTCCCGAGAATGTGAGGGCTGATTTTCAGGGAGAAGCAAACCAGGAGGGTGAAGACGAAATCCCAATTGGAGGTATGGGGCGCGGCGATCATCACGTACTTTGGGGTGTTCGGCACACGGCCGTCCACTTTCCAGCCGGTGATTTTAAGAATGAACCGGGAAGCCAAACGCAAAACCGGCCGCAACAAAAAATGATCGAAAATGGTCCGTTCCCGCATTCGCATGATGGTTTCCCCCTTGGCAAATGGTTGCCGACGATTGCGGATCGCCGATTGACCCCAAAACCATAGGGGGCCCCAACGGCAAATTCCAGGAATATCGAGGGTTTTACAATTGTTTTACATGCGAATTATGGGACCATTTTTTCACCCCTTTGGTCGTGGTCGGCGCGTCGCCATCGAGAGCGTCAGCCCGATGGCCTGAAGGACGGTTGTCTTTCCGCTTCCGTTATCGCCGACAAGCGCGGTCAGGGATCGCGGTCCTTGCCCCGAGGAATCCATGGAGAATTCGACATGATCGATTTCCCTTGAAATTTCGGGCGGCCACTCGTTTCAGTTTCATGGAAATTCCTTGAGAGCAAAACAAAAAGTCAATGCAGGGGGAGGTTTACATTCGTTGGTTTGCATCGGCTCATCCCCATCCTTTTTTCCAAACTTTTCTCGTTCATTTCGAGTGAAGGAAACCTTCTTTCGGCATTCCGTTCACAACGGAACGGGTACCAAAAAACATAGAAAAGCGGTTAGGGGAATACAAGAAAAAAGAGAGATGATCATCGGTATTGCCAAATGTTCTACCTTTAGTTATACTATATAGAAAAGGAGGAGCGACCATGCCGAACATCAAAACCGCCATTTCCATC
>CAYFVR010000105.1:0-2759 GCA_964346545.1 uncultured Desulfobacterales bacterium
AAAATTCGGGGAAAGGGAGAAGAGAAGGACGGCGGGGCGTTCAGACGTTTCCGAAGCGAAGTGGAGGCGGGAACCGAATTGCCCATGGGCAAAGGGGCCGCGCCGGTGGAAACAGGTGTGGTCCCGGGGGCGGGGCGGTCCCCAACGGAAACCCGTCCGGCGAACCGCCCCCGGCGCGGCCGATCTCCGACCTGAAAGCCGGGCGGAGATCGAATCGGGGATTGTCGATAATTACGGGTGCGACACCTCCACGAAGCCGTCCCCATCCACCCGCAGCAGAAAGAGCGGCTTGACCGCCTCGCCGGATTCGTCGAAGGCGGTGGTGCCGGTCACGCCTCGGTAGGGCGGCATACGGAAGAGCGCGTCCCGGAAGGCGTTTCGGCTCTTCACGGTGGGATTGCTCGCCAGCTTCAGCACCAGGCCGGCGGTGTCGTAGGCCAGCGCGTCGATGAAGTCGGGCGGCTCGCCCATGACGGCCTCGAACTCCCGGGCGAATTCGGCGACCCCGGGGGCGGCGCTTTCGGCGAAAAAAACATTGGGACAGATCGCGCCCTGAACGTAGCGGCCCGCCATCTCGATCAGCCGATCCGAATGCCAGAGATTGGTGCCCAGCAGTTGAAGACGACCCATGTCGTAATAGGCCAACTGCGGCACGATCAACCCGGCCTTTTTGGGCGCGTCGGGGATGAACATCGCCTGAATGCCCCGGTTCCGGGCCATGTTTCGGATGGGCCCGCCGAAGTCGGTCAGATTGGGGTCGTAGGGCTCCACGCCGATCACGTTGCCGCCGAACGCCTTCACCTCGGTCCAAAACAGATTCATGAAAGTGGCGCCGTACTTCTCGTCGGGATACAGCACCCCGAACTGTTCGATGCCCAGCTTTTGCACCGCGTGGGAAGCCAACGCCCGAACCTGCATTTCCGGCGTGATGAAATGACGGAACACGTAATCGCCGATCTCGGTGACGCCGATCTTCTGGCTCAGGGTGATGATGGGCAGGCCGAAGCTCTGGGCCGTCCGGGCCGCCTCCTCGGCGGTGATGATGGGGCCGATGACGGCGATCACGTCCTCCCGGACCAGCGCCTCCACCGCCTCGGCGGCGGCGTAGTCTTCCGAGGCCGAATCCCGCACCACCAGCCGCACCCGGTCGCCCATGCCGGATTTGGACAGGGCCATCTCGATGCTCCGGAGCGCCCGGTTCCCGTAGACCTGATAGGCCCCGGAGATGGGCAGCACCACGCCCACGGCCGTTTCGCCCGCGATTCCGGAGCCCTCGTAATAGGTCTCCACCTCCCGGCGCAGGGCATCGGCCTGGGAACGGTAGGGATGGTCCGGAAAGGCGATTTCAAACTGGGAAAGCGTCCGCAACGCGTCCTCGTACCGCTCCTCGGCCACCTCCCGCAGGGCCATCTCGTAGGTCAGGTAACCCCGGGCCTCCTCGTCGCGAACCCGTTCCATCAGCGACAGGATCTGCTCCGGCGTCAGGTCCCGCGAGGCCGCGGTCAATCGCTCGGACACGTCCTGGCCCGGCGTCGGCGAGCCGCCCATGGCCAGGGAATAGAAATAGGCGGCGTTCACCGACGATCCGGCCCGGCGATAGGTGTCCCCCAGCACGATGTGGATGGCCGACCGGTGCGGCCCCTCCGGCGTCCGGCTCAGATAGGTTTTCGCCGTTTTCAGCACTCCCTGGGAGTCGCCGGCCTCGTATTGCATCCGCAAAAGCGCCAACAGCGCGTCGGGCGCCCGCTCATGATTGCCGTATTCCGTCAGGACCCGCCGGTAGGTTTTGGTGGCGAGGGCGGCATTTCCGCGGGCCCGCTGGATATCGCCCACCCGAAGCAGCGCGTCGGCCACGCGGGGGCCGTCGGGCGTCTCGGTCAGATATCTCTGGTACAGGGGCAGGGCCCGCTGATAGTACCGAGCCTGATAGAATTTCTCCGCCTGGTTGAACACCTGATCCGCGCCGCCGTCCGCGGGAACGGGCGGCGGCATGGGCGCGCAGGCGGACAGGGACAGAAGAAGGGCGCCCAGGGCGAACCATCGAATCGGCCGAATCGGCGGGAGAACGAATCGAATCATGAAAAATCCTGACTGGAAGAGTGGAAAACGGAAAATCGCCCCATGTATATCGGTACGCGGAAAAAAGTCAAACCCGGAAACGGAAAATCCGGGCGGCCGTTTCAAGGGGAAGTTGGGGAACCGCCGGGAAAATTTGGCATTTCCGCCGAAAGAACAAATAGATGTTGAGCCCGGCCCACGGGCTCGCTATAGTTTGCCCATCATGGAAAGTTCCCCCCAACCGCCCCAAATCGAAAGGAGTCCGGCCATGCGCCCCCTTCTCCGCATGTTCCCGCTGACCGCGGTCCTGCTGATGGCCCTGACCGTCGGCCCCGCAAATGCTCAATTTTACAAATACAAGGACGCCGACGGCAACATCCGCTACACCGACGACCTGAGCCAAGTGCCGCCGGAGCAACGGGAATCCGCCCCCGGCTACCGGGAGGATGAGGCCGAAACGGTCCAAGCGCCCGAAACGCCGGACCCGGCCGACCCGGAACTCCCCGGCACCGGCAACCCGATCATGGAGCTGGAGGCCGACCGGCGGGAACTGAGCGAACGCCGCCAGGCCCTGGAAGCGCAGTTCGATGAAATCCAGGAAGAGCAGGAACGGCTGCGGGACAAGCCCAAACTGACCTCGAATCCCGCCTTGGTCCGTCAGCACAACCAGGAAATGGCCGCCCTGCGGGAACGGATCATGG
>CAYFVR010000105.1:2859-15663 GCA_964346545.1 uncultured Desulfobacterales bacterium
GAGACCGACTCGTTGAGCTGGGACGACATCTGGGCCAGGCTTTTCATGGAAACGGCGGTCTGACGGCTGGCGGCGGAGGTCTGGGAGCTGATCTCCCCCACCTCCTCCATGGTCTTGGCGATCTCCTCGCTGGCCTGGGCCTGCTGCTTGGACGCCTGGGAGATGGACTGGATCAGTTCCCCGAGCTGGGTGGATACGGTCTCGATCTCCTGGAGCTTGTTCCGGGCGCCGTCGGCCAGCCGGGAACCTTCCACCACCCGCTGGATGCTCTCCTCCATGGAGCTGCCCGCCTCGTTGATCTCGGCCTGGATGTTCTTGATCAACGTGTCGATCTGCTTCGTGGCGTTGGTGGAGCGCTCCGCCAGCCGCTGCACCTCCTCGGCCACCACCGCGAAGCCCCGGCCCGCGTCCCCCGCCATGGCCGCCTGGATGGAGGCGTTGAGCGCCAGGATCGAGGTCCGGTCGGCGATGTCGTTGATGAGCTGAACGATATTGCCGATCTCCTGGGAGCTTTCCCCCAGCCGCTTGATGGCCCGGGCCGTCTCCTGGGCGTGCTCCCGGATCGACTCCATGGCCCGGTTGGTGGCCCGCACCGCCTCGGCCCCCTCCTTGGCGTGGGAGGTGGACTGCTCCGACACCCCCGCCGACCGGCCGGCGTTTTCGGCCACCTGCTGAATCGACTTGGACATCTCGTTGATGGCCTCGATGGTCTCCCCCACCTGCACCGCCTGCATCTCGCTGGTTTCCGCCAGGTTTTCCGTGGATCGGCTCACGTCCTGGGAGGTGGAGATGACCTGAAGGGTCACGTCCTTCACGTTCTTGACCACCTCGCTCAACTGCTCGGCCATCTCGTTGAAGGAATCGGCGATGGCCCCGGTGAAGTCTTCGGTCACCTCGGCCCGGGCGGTCAGATCGCCCTCGGCCAGCCCGCTGATCTCGTCCAGCAGGCTCATGATCGACTTCTGGATGGAATCCCGCTCGGCGCTGCTCTGCACCAGATTGAGCAGCCGGTCGAGCATCTCGTTGAGGCTGCGGCACATCTTCCCCAGCTCGTCCAGATCGGCCTCCCGATCCGACGGCACCGGGGCCCGGGCCTCGTAGTTCCCCTTCCCGATCTCGTCGAAGGTGCCCATGATCCGCAGGATGGGCCGGACCACCGTCCGGTCGGCCACGAACCAGATCACCAGAATCACCGCCAGAAAGGCCACGGCGGTGATGCCGGCGACCTTGAAGAGAAAGCTGTTGACCGGGGAGAGGATTTCCGGCCGGGCCACGTCCATCACCACCGTTCCGCCGCCGGGGACCGGCGAGTAGGCGGCGAAGACCGAGCGGCGGTCCCCGGGCCGGGTGGCGCGGATCACCGCCCGCCGGTTTCCGCCGATCAGGTCGGGGCTGAAATATCCGGTCTCTCCGGCCAATTCGGCCAAGCTTTTTCCCGTCAACCCGGCGGTCTCGGGGGTGGCGGCGGAAATCCGGTTCCGCTCGTCGAACACGAGAATCCGGGTGGAGGTGTAGGGCTTGAAGCGACCCAGCCGTTCCCCCAGCGTTCCGTCCGGCGCGCCAAAGGCGACGGCGTCCGCCTCCAATCGGCTGGCGGCCACGAACTGGCTGACCGCGTCGGCCCGGGCCTGGAGGATCTCCTGGTTGCTCGCCACGATGGAGCCCCGGTAGGAGGTGATCATGATGGACAGGGCGAAGGCCATGGCCAGCAGCACGGTGAGCACGATGCTGAGTTGCAGCTTGGCCCCGATGCTGAGGCCGAGAAACCATCTCTTCAATCGTTCCAAACCCGCTTCTCCTTTTTCTCCCGGATCAGGACCCGGTTTCCGGTTCGATGAGCCGCCGGACGGCGGTTCGCAGGTCGTCCATTTCGTACGGCTTGGTCATGTATTCGTCCGCCCCCTGCCGCAACCCCCAGAACCGGTCGCTCTCCTGGTTCTTGCTGGTCAGCATCAGGATTTTCAGCCCCTGGGTCTCGGCCTGGCTCCGCAAATGGCGGCAGACCTGAAACCCGTTTTTTTTGGGAAGAATCACGTCCAGCACCATCAGGTCGGGCGTTTCCGCCATGGCCTTTTCGATCGCCTCCTCGCCGTCCTTGGCGGTGCGGATGGCGTATCCGTCTCCCCGCAGGGCGTCGGTGATCAGCCGCAGATTGGTCGGGCTGTCTTCCACCACCAGGATGACCCGGTTCGTCATTCGCGCTCCTCCTTCTTCCCCTTCAGGTTCCACGGTCGAAACGGGGAACGCCGCGCCGGTCAGAATGGCCCCCAGCCGGGGCGCCACCAGCAGCCCTTCCGCCCCCTCGAACACCCCCCTCACCAGCGCCGGCGGCATGTCCGCCGGCGTTTCCCGTCGGCGCCCTTCCGGCGCCCGAACAATCCGAAGGGCCGCGCCGGAGCGGATCAGCCCCCAGCGCCCCCGGCTTCGAACCGCCAGATAGCGTTTCGCCCGCCGCCGCCATCCCCCGGCCAGCCCGAAGGCGGCCTCCAGATCGATGACCGGGGCGACCCGGTCCCGCCAGACCGCCACGCCGGGCGCGGCCGCCGGGGCGAAGGGCACCGGCAGCAGCGCCGTCTCCGAGGTCACCTCCGCCACCTCCCGGAGGGCGAAGACGAAAAACACCGCTTCTCCCTCCACGGTCCCGGCGGCCGGGGCCAGCAGCACGCGGGAAACCGCCGCGTCCGCCCGTCCGGTCACGGGGACTCCGCCGAAAAAAGCCGGCTCGGCAAGGCGCGAAGCCGACGCCCCAATCCGTCGGCCAAATGCCGCTCCAGCGCCCGGAGGAGGCAGGCCGTCAACCGGTCGGCCGAAATCATTTCCGCAATCGCCGCGGCGGCGGGCGTGTCCGGCGTCGACGCCCGTTCCGGCGGAAGGATTCCCAACATGCCCTCGGGGCTCAACAGCAACGCCAAACCGTCGTCGATTCGCACCACGGCGGGAAACCATTGGGCCGGTCGGCCCGAAAAGACGTCCGGCAGCGGCACGATCCGCTCTTCGGCCACCCGGGCCACCCGATCCACCCCGTCCACCCGCAGGGCCAGCGTCGTCTCCGCCACCTCCATGCGAATCACCCGGGGGTGGGCGGCCTCTCCGCCCGGGCCGCCGAGCCGTCGGGCCAAGTCGTGCAGATCCATGTCCCGACCCTCCAGCCGGCAACGGCCCGGCCCGGCGGGTCGAAGGTCGCCCGGGGGATGGATGCCCCGCACCGGCCCCAGACCCAGCGCCAGCCGGTAGCCTCCGGCCTGAAACAGCATCAGCTCCCGCATGGCCCCTTCGCTTCTCCCGTCATCCGGCCAGGTTGAGGACCAGATCGACGAACTCGTTGTCGTTGTAGGGCTTGATGACGAAGCCGCTGGCCCCCAGAGAGACCGCCCGGTCCTGGTGCTTGGCCGTGGCGCGGGAGGTCAGCATGACCACGGGGACATCCCGGACGGCCGGCTCCCCGCCCAGGGCCGAAAGAAATTCGTAGCCGTTCATTCGGGGCATTTCGATGTCCAGCACGATGAGGTCGGGTCGCTCCGTTCGCACCTGCTCCAACGCGTCCAGCCCGTCCCGGGCGGTTCGCACCCGCCAGCCCTGGTTTTCCATGAGCCGGGACACCACCTGGCGGATGCTGACCGAATCGTCCACCACCAGAATGGAAAGAGGTCTCTCCTGGAGCGGCCGGGGCGCGGCGGCGGCCGACTCCACCCGGGGCAGGCCGGCCGCCCCGGCTTCCCCCAGCAGCTCGGGCAAATTGAGAATGGGGACCACGCTTCCGTCTCCGACAATGGTCACCCCGGAAACGCCCCGAACGTGCCGCAGATGAGAGCCGGCGCCCTTGATGACGATCTCCCGTTGCCCCACCAGCCCGTCGATTTCCACCCCGTGAAGCCGTTCGCCCAGGGAGACCAGAAGCACCAGCGGCGGCTCCGCCTCGGCCCCCGGGGGCCGGGACGTGGCCGGCAGAACATCCCGAAGGGAGTGGAGCGGCAGCAGCCGCTCGCCCACCCGAATGGCGCGGCGGGGCGCGTCGACGATCTGGTCCGGGTCGGCCCGCAAAATTTCCCGGACTTCGTCGAGGGGAATGGCGTAGGTCCGGTCGCCCAGGGAAAAAATCAACGCCCGCACCGCCGCCAGGGTCAGCGGAATCCGAATGGTGAAGCGGGTGCCTCGGCCCGGCCAGGAGGCCACCCGGATGGCGCCCTTGAGTTCCCGGATGTTCTCCCGAACCACGTCCATGCCCACGCCCCGGCCGGAAACGTCGGTGATGGCGTCCCGGGTGCTGAAACCGGCCCGAAAGATCAGGCCCGCCAAGGTTTCCTCCCCCGGCTCGTCCCCTTCGCGGACGAATCCGCCCTGGACGGCCTTCCGCCGGATGGCCCGGTAGTCCAGCCCCGCCCCGTCGTCGGAAATCTGAATCACCACCCGGTTGCCCTCCCGCCGGGCCGAAAGCTTGAGCAGGGCCACCGGCGCCTTGCCCGCCGCCTTCCGGGCCTCGGGCCTCTCGATGCCGTGGTCCACGGCGTTTCGAAGCAGATGCATCAGCGGATCGGTGATCCGGTCCCAGACCAGCCGGTCCAGCTCGATCCCCTCGCCTTCCATGACCAGACGAACCCGCTTGTCCAGCCGCTTGGCCACCTCCCGCACCGTCCGTCGCAGCCGGTTGCCAAGGGTGGACATGGGCAGCATCCGCACCTGCATCATCTGGTCCTGAATTTCCCGGAGCACCACCTGCTGCCGACCGAGGTGGGTGTCGAACTCGCCGTGCAGATGGCTCAGGCGGCTCTGAATGGCCCCCACGTCGATGGCGGTCTCGGTCAGGGTCCGGATGATCAGGTTCAGCTCGGAGTAGCGGTCCAGCTCCAGGGCGTCGAAATCCTGAAAATCGCCGGCCTCCGCCTCGCGCCGGAGCCGTCCCAGGGCTTTCACCTCGAAGCCCATTTCCATTTCCCGGGCGATCTCCCGCAGCCGGTTCCGGGCCAGGTCCAGCTCCTGAAAGGACGATTCCAGCTCTTTCATCTGTCCTTCAAAGGCCCCGGTGGCGATCATCAGCTCGCCGGCCAGATTGACCAGGGAATCGATCCGATCGCTCCCCACCCGCAGGGTTTGTTGACGACCCGGACGATCGGCGGGCGTCCCTTCCTCGCTCCCCTCCTCGTCGGGGGTCCGCCGCGGTTTCCGTAGGATGGCGGTGGTGGCGGTCCCCGAAGCGGCGGGGACGTCTTCCGCCGGCGCGCCGCCGGCCGGAGCGGCGGGGGCGGACGCCCCCATGAATCGTTCGTACTGGACCCGAATGCCTTCGGCCCGCTCGTTCATGGTTTCGGCGGGATGGGCCACCAGGCGGGCCATGAGATCGGCGGAATCCTGAAGCAGCCCCACGATCTCCGGGTCGATCTCCGAGGCGTCCTCGTAGATCCAGTCCAGAAAATCCTCCACGGTATGCCCCCACGCGGCGATGGGGGAAAGACCGACCACGGCGGCGGACCCCTTGAGCGTGTGGATGGATCGGCGAATTTGCCGAACGATCTCCCGTTGATCCCGCGTGATGGGGGCCAATCGGGCGACCTGCCCCTCCAGCCGGTTGAGGGCGCCGTCCAGGTCGTCCAGATGTTCCCGGGCCTCCTCGTAGAAGCCCTCGATCACCTCGGCCGGCAAATCGGGCATCTCGGACGGAGGCGGCGGGGCGGACCTTGGACGGGACGGGGGCGGGGACGGCTCCTCCGGAATTTCCGGCTCCGAAGCCGCGTCCGGGTCCAGCCCCGCGCCGGCTTCGCTCTCCGGGACGCCCTCCAGCAGGGGGGCGAGAACCGCTTCGTCCTCCGCTTCGGGCAGGGACCTTGCCCGGCGAAAATCCCGCACGGTCTGCGCCAACATCGCCCGGGGCGAGAGGCCGTCGCCCATGAGCCCCGCGCAGTAGTCTCGAAACCGGTCCACGGTGTCGCCCATGGCGGCGATCAATTCCGGGGTGAGGGAAAGCGCGCCCGCCTCGACGTCGGCCAGGGCGGTTTCCATCTGCCCGGCGATACGGCTGAGCCCCAAAATGCCCACCATGTGGGACGCCCCGCCGATGGTGTGGACCAGCCGATGAAGCTCCTCCACCAGGGCGGGGTCGGGCCGCTCCTCCGGAGAAAGGCGGGCGAGACCGTCGACGAGGGTGGGCAGGTAGGTCCGCACCTCCTCCATGTAGCCGACGACGATCTCGTTGGGCGGGGAAGCGATCATATCGGTGCGGTCCTTTGCGGGACGGCGAAGGTCCGGGGCGAGTCGGAACTATTCGGGACGAAAGGCGGTCATGTCCGGGTCGGACAGCAGCGATTCCAGATCGACGAGGTGAAGCACCCCGTCGGGCAGCACGCGTTCCGCGGAGACGAAGCGGTGCCAGGTCTCCCCCGGGCCGGCGGCCGATTCTCCGGCCGGTTCCAGGGCCGGTTCCAGAGAGCGGATGCCCAGGATTCGGTCCACCACCAGGCCGACCCGCATGTCCCGGTTCCGCACCACGATGAACCGCCGTCGATGGGCCGAACGGGGCCGATCCATGCCCAAAAAGGCGGCCAGATCGACCATGGAGACGATCTCGCCCCGGACGTTGGCGACGCCCAGCAGCCAGCCGGGCAGATTGGGCAGCGGCGTGATCCGGGGATGGCGTCCGATCTCCACCGCCCGAACCAGGGGAACGGCGGCCCGAATTTGGCCCAGGGTGAACTGAATGACCGATTCCCCGCCGTATCCCGCGCCGGCGACCGCCCCCGAATCGACCGAATCGAATTCGCCGGATGGATCGGTTCGGGCCGACGGGCCCTCGGTCGCCTCCCGATCCGCCTCGGCCAGGGCGTCGGCCAGGGAAGGCTCCTCCGAGGGCGTTCCGAACCGGTCAGAGGTACCGCTCAATGGTTTCCACCAGGACTTTGGGATCGAAGGGCTTGGTCAGATAGGCCTGGGATCCGGCCAGCTTGCCCTTCATTTTGTGCATGAAACCGTCCCGGCTGGTGAGCATGATCACCGGGATGTCCTTGAACACGGCGTTGCTTTTGATGATGGAAAGAATTTTGTAGCCGTCCATTTTCGGCAGAATGATGTCCAGAAGAATCAGGTCCGGCTTTTCCTCGTTGAGCCGGCTCAACGCCTCCAGCCCGTCCCGGGCCTCGATGATCTCGTAGCCCCTCTGGCTCAGGGTGATGGTGATGACCTTCCGGGTGGTGGAGCTGTCCTCCACCACCAGCACCTTTCGGCCGCGGGAGGCGGCCGTCTCGGAAGATTCCTCGGTTTCCGTCGGCTTCTCGGGGCGTCGCTTTTCGAAGGCGCCGGTGGTGGCGTCCATGGCCATGTGATTGACCAGGGCCCGGAGCTGTTCCGAAAAAATTTTTTTTTCGGGGGCGAGGTTGACCGTCTTGTGGAACAGGTTGAGCGCCTCTTCCCAGTGTTCCAGATTGAGGTGGGCCATGCTCAGGAAATAATGGGCGTTGATGTTTTTCTCCCGACTGATGACCCGCATGTACCGTTCGACGGCCCGTTCCAGCACGTCGGTGTCGGCCTCCCCCAGGGAGGCGAAAAAATTGGGATGAATGAACAGGTGGGAGCGGCAATAGGGGCACTGGACCGACTTGACGTCCATGGGAAACCAGCAGAAGGGGCAGCGGCGGACCTGCTGCTCCTCCCCCAGCCGCTCCCGGGCCATTTTGAAACGCTTGACCTCCTCCACCACCTCCGGCTCCTTGGGGGCCAGCTTCGCGGCGTTGCGGAGGGCCGATTCGATGGACTTGACGTTGATGGTGACCCGCGAGTACCAGAGCCAGCCCCGGGGGTCTCGGGGATTTTCCTTGAGGAACCGGGCGATGCCCTCGATGGCGTCCTTGAGATGATGCCCTTCGGCCAGCCGGATGGTCACGTTGAGAAGATCGGCGCCCTTTTCGCGACGGTTTTCATCCTTGATCTTGGAGGCTTCCAGCAGGATGTGCATGAGAGAACTGTTAATGGTACATTCCCGGTTATGACTGCCCCGCAATTCGATTTCCGCGTTGTCCCAGCACAGGATGTCGATGGCGGCCTCCTCGCCCTTGAGGCCGTCGTCGTTTTCCGCGTCCACCAGCTCGCCCCGGTCGATGTACATATGCCCCACCCGTCCCTGGGAGCGGATGCGCAGGGTGGTGGTTTTCTGCTCCACCTCCACCGCCTGGAGAAAATTGGCCAGGGTGAATCCGTGAATATAGCCCTTGGACTTGTCGGTGAGGACCGTCGAAACCTTCTCTTTCAGGTCGTCCATCTCGAAGGGCTTTTCGATGTAGTGCAGCACGCCCTTTTGCTTGAGCCGCTTGGCGATTTCCGGCGATCCGAACCCGGTCATGACGATGGTGGGAATGTTCCGGAAATTTTTGCTCATGTGCGACAGCAGCTCGTAGCCGTCCATCACCGGCATTTTCAGGTCGGTCAGAACCAGATCCACGGATTGGGCGTTCAGCTTCTGCACGGCCTGCTTGCCGTTCAGCGCGGTCACGACGGAAAAAGACTCCCCCAGCGATTGCAACGCCTCCGCGGCCAGCCGGAGGATCATTTTCTCGTCATCTACCACCAGTATGGTCTTCAAGGCTCCACCTCGGTATCCGATTCGCGGAAAGGGGATTGAAACCGGCGCCGGATCGTCCGGTCGAAATCGGCCTCCGCGACGTATCCTGCCTGAATTTGGAGAGAATATATATCGGCTTTGTCATGGGGAGTCAAGGGATTCGCCCCCGGGATCCGGCCTCGGCCCAAACGGAAATCTCCGGGGCAAGCCGTTGAATTTCATTGGATATTTTTCGCCACGAAACCCGCGGACGGCTTTACCCGAGGCCCGCTCCGTGCTACAAGACCGACGCCGTCGAAAACGGCTCCGGCGGCCCGGGGAGAATTTGCCGGCGTCGGGCGGCTTCCATGGAAAAACGGCGCCCCGAGTCGGCCGGTTTTACGGCGCCCCGAGAGGGAGGAGGGACGAATCCGCCGGCCGGTGGTTTTTTCGCCGCCGGGCCGCGGTTTCGGAGTTCCGGGTGGCGTAGCAATAGCGACAGCCGAAACCGCAGGTGTCGTACATCCCGATGTCCCGGCTGGGGGCGCAGCGACAGCGGGATCGCTGGCCGGGATCTTTCCGGCCCGGGTTCGGAACGCCAAAGCGCCGTTCCAAAAACGCCCCGTCCACGCAGGCCCCGGGCGGAATCCCGAAGGGCGCGAGGTCCACCGCCTCGGCGCAGCTTTGCAAGCGGATGCCGTGTTCGGCCCCGATTCGAGCCAGATCGGCCATCAGGGGACCATGACGCGCCGGATTCCAGTTTTCCAAAACGAACCCTTTCCTTTCCAACGGGGCCAGCCGACGGCGGACCTTGGCGTAGCCGTCCATGAGGCTGATCACGCAGCGGCGGGTTCGGCCCGCCAGGGAGCGCGCCAGCCGCGCGAAGGTTTCCCGATGGAAATCCGGGTCGGTCCAGTTGCCGAGCACCACGGGATCGTAGCGCCAAATCACCCGATCCGGTCCCAGCCGCTCCGACAAGGCATGGAAGGCCGCCAGCCGATCCGGGAGGGGCGGCGATCCGGGCTCCAGGAAGTCCGGATAGTCCAGCAGGGTGAACAGGAAAAAATAGGGAATTTCCCGCCGGTCCAGCACGGAAAGGCGGGGCGTGAGGGACCGGGGATGCCGGGTCCAGAACACCACGGCGTCCACGTCTTCCGGGCGCAGGGAAATGCGGGAAACCTGGCGCGGGTTGAACGGGTTGGGCACGCGACAGAAGCCTTCCCGAACGCGGTCGGCGAACCAGGGGCCGAAAAAGGCGGGAATGTCGGTTCGCCGGCTGGCGCTGACGATCACAGCCGTTCGCGGAGCGTTTCCGCCGCCTCCGCCGCGGCTTCCCGCACGGCTTCGGCCTCGTCGTTCTCGGCGATTCGCCGGAGGGTCGGCAGGTCCGTTTCGCCGCCCACCAGCCCGAGGACGTACAGGATGTCGCCCCGCACGGTGTCGTCGGCCTCTTCGAACCGCTCCCACAGCGGCGCGGCCATTGCGGCGGCGGTCTCGGGCGCTTCATCCGCCAGGGTTTCCGCCGCCACCATGGCCCCCAGCCGCACCGGCCAGGTTTCGCGGGTCATGACCTCCAGGATGGCGGGAAAAATGCGTCCTTCCGCCGCCATCAGTTCCGCCAGCTTCGGGGCCTGGCCTTCGGCGATCATTCGCTCCATGGTGGCCGGGCTCATGTCGGCCGGATCGACGCCGGCCAGGGCGTCCAGGATTTCGGCCGGCTGAACTTGGCCGGTCCAACGGCGGTTTTCCAGGAACAGGGTCGGCACGGCCTGAATATTGTCCGCCTCGGCAAGCTCCGGAAACAGGCCGCCGTCGACGACCGAAAGATGAACCCGGTCGGACGCCGCGACGACGGCCAGCAGCCCCTGAAGCACGACGGGGCAGTGGGGACAGGTCAGGGCCACGTAGAGTCGAAGCGTCACCGGAGCCCGGAGGTCGGCCAATTTCTCGGCCGCCCCCGCCGGCGGCGCGGGGCCGTTGGGGGCCAGCGCGGCGAGGAACGGCGACAGCTCGCGCCCCAGGGGCACCATGTGGAACGTGACGCCGTTTCCCGCCCGGTAGCCCGGCAGCGCGCCCGGCGCGTCTTCCCGTTCGGTCTTCAGCGTCACGTGGGGGGCCAGCCGAACCAGGTCCGCCGCGAACTCCCGAAACCCGTCCATCCGGGGGCCGCCGGTATCCAGCAGGGTCAGCGTGACCGGGGCGTCGAACCGTCGCCGCCATTCGGTGATTCGGGCTTCCTCGCGAGGGGTCATGGGCCTCCTTTCCCGGCCGGGAGCGGCATGGGAAATCCGGTCCCGGCGAAGAATGCATCCAAGATTTTTGAGGGGAGATTTTCGAAATGGTCCGATCATCCGTCCGGCCATCCCGCCGGGACGCCTTTGAAACGCTCGGCCGCGGCGGAAAAGCCCCGTGACCGGTCCCGCGGAAAAAACCCGCTGGGCGGCCGATCGACTGGCCGAGACGATGGGGGTTCCGAAACGCGCGGACAAGCAACGCGATCCGCTGGCCCAACTGGTCCGAACCATTCTCTCCCAGAACACCACGGATCGCAACAGTGAACGCGCCTTTGCCAATTTTAACGACCGGTTCCAGGAGGAAAACGGCGGATGGGACTGGGCGGCCGTCGCCCAAATGGACCGCGAGTCGCTGGAGAACGTGATCCGCGTGGCGGGCCTGGCCGGACAAAAGGCCAAATGGATTCAGGCCCTGCTGGACTGGACCCTGGACCGGTACGGCGAGCACGCCCTGGACGACATTTGCGATGAAGAGTCGGAAACCGCCCTGGACCGGCTGACGGAAATTCCCGGCGTGGGCGTCAAAACCGCCGCCATCCTGCTCTGTTTTACCTGCGGCGCGGACATTTTCCCGGTGGACACTCACGTCCATCGGGTCTGCAACCGGCTGGGGCTGGCGGAGGCGTCCTCGGCCGAAAAAACCTTCCGGCTTATGCGGGACCGGGTTCCCGAAGGACGGGCCTACGAACTTCACCGGAACATGGTCCGTTTCGGCCGGGAACGCTGCCGGGCGCGAAATCCGAAATGCGCAAACTGCCCGCTGCAATCCGGCTGTCGATATTATCGGGAGGAAATCGCGCCGGAGAATTCGACCGATACGTCAAGCACGTCATCGAAATGATCCGAAGCGGTTCCGCTCCCCTCCAAAAAACACCGGCGGACGGAACGGCCAGCGGCCCGTTCGGCTTGATAAAGCCGCCCGGAAATACGGGAGAGAATCCGTTCGTCCGAAATTCCTCTACCGGACGACTACCGGCCGGCCCGCTCCCGCAGCAGGGCGTAGGCCCGATGGGGATCGGTTTCTTCCATCAGCAGGGTTTCGGTCTGGCAATCGATACGGTCCACCAGGGTCTCAAACGTAAAGGGGACCGCGAAACGCACCAAAACCTGGCGCGCCGGTCGGCTCAGGATTCCGGCCGAAACCCGGCCGATCCGCAGATACACCAGCAGCAACGCCGCCGCCCGGCCCACGATTTTGTCTCTCGCCTCCAGCTTCCGGGGGTCCCGATCGTCCGCGGCGATCACGGCTTCCAAATCGAACAGCGGATGAAGCCAACGGCCCCGGCTGGAAAAAATTCGGGTTTCGTTTTCAAACACCTCGATGGACGGAGGGTTTGCCACATTGAATGACGGCGCCGACGGCGGGTCCGCCAGCCGAGAATCGTTCATGGAAAGTTTCCAAAAAGGGTTGGACATTATGGATCGGGACGGAGTGACCCGTTTTCTCTGGTCCCGGGAGGAACCGTGTACCGAAAGCGCCCTGTTGCGGATCGCCTTTCCGGACATCCGGATCACGGGGGCGGCGCCGCTGGCGCTGTTTCAGCACCATTTTCTGCTGTTTCACCATCTTTACCAGCTTCGGGACCGATTCCGGATCGCCGGCTTCCACCTCCACATTCATTTCATGCGAACCGGCCGTTTCCCCCTGCCCCCGGCGGGAAAGTGCCGGTTTTTCGAAGAGGAACGACTGGCGTTCTGCGGCCGGGCGGCCGTCCCCGGGGAGTGGACGTATTGCGCGAATCACCGGGAGCCGCTTTCGGACGGGGCGCTGGAAACCCTTTCCCTGCGCCACTTTTACCTGGACCCGAAAAATTTCGCGGCGCTGGACGGGGAAACCGCCGAAGCCTTCCTCAACGGAACCTGGGAGCTGCTCGCCCGCTTCGACCGATACCAGGAAAGCCTGGACGCCCTGGGAATCGCCGGAACGCCGGACCTGAATCAAGTCCGAACCCGCTTCAGGGCGCTGGCCAAGGCCCATCATCCGGATCG
>CAYFVR010000106.1:0-2987 GCA_964346545.1 uncultured Desulfobacterales bacterium
CCGGGCCGACCTGACCATGATCATCCGGCCCGACATGCGGAAGTACGAGATTTTCGACGTGCTGATCGAGTTCAAATATCTGACACTCAAGGAGGCGGGGATGAGCGGGGAGCAGGCGAAGGAGCCGACCCCCGAGGCGCTTCGCGAGCTGCCGGGAATGGCCAAGAAGATGGCGGAGGCCCGCGATCAGGCGATCCGGTACGGCGACGAATTGGAGAAAAAATACGGGAATCTCCGGTTGCGGCGGTACGCCGTCGTGTCGCTGGGGTTCGAGCGGATTTGGTGGGAAGAGGTGGAGGGGACCATTCCCCGGCGAAGGGAGCCTTGGGAAAAGAAGGAGGCGGGAATTGAAGGCGATAACCGACTGTGATCTGCTTGAGGTCAAGAACCTGGTCAAACGGTACAAGGGCAACGTGACCGCCGTGGACGGCGTCAGCTTCGCCATGCCCGACGGCGTCTGCTTCGGCATGTTGGGGCCAAACGGGGCCGGGAAGACCACCACCATCGAGGTGATCGAGGACATTCAGCCGGCCACCGCCGGCGAAATTTTTTTTCGAGGCGAGCCCCGATCGCGCCATTTTTGCGAACGGATCGGCATCCAGTTTCAGCACACCGCGCTGCTGGATTTTATGACCGTGCGCGAGACGTTGGAAACGTTCCGCAATCTGTATCCCCGGGGAACCGAGGTGGACAAGCTCATCGACCTCTGCCAGCTCGGGGAGGTGGCGGAGCGGTACAGCAACCGGATTTCCGGCGGCCAGAAACAGCGGCTGCTGTTGGCCATGGCGCTGGTCAACGATCCGGAACTGGTCTTTCTGGACGAACCGTCCACCGGGCTGGACCCCCAGGCCCGCCGGAATCTCTGGGACATCGTCCAGGCCATCCGGGACGAAGGGAAAACCGTCGTGCTGACCACCCACTACATGGAGGAGGCCCAGACGCTCTGCGACACCCTGATCATCATCGACCATGGCAAGATCATCGCCGAAGGGTCCCCGGAGTCGCTCATCCGGAAGCACTGCGGCGGCAGCCGGGTTTTCCTGCCCCGGGAGGATTTCAGTTGCGATCCCCAGGCCCTGGGGCTGGAGTGCCAGGAGGGCGCCGAAGGGGTGGAGATTCTCACCGACGACGTGGACCAGGCCCTGAAACGGCTGCTGGAAAAGGGCGTGGATCTGAACGCCGTCCGGGTGCGGACCCCGAACCTGGAGGACGTGTTTCTTCAACTGACCGGCCGCCGGTTGCGGGAGTGACGCCGTGAGCCTGAGACGCATCTGGATCATCTTCCGGTCCCGCAACGCCGAGTTCTTCCGGGACCGCGCGGCTTTCGGATGGAATTTTCTTTTTCCGTTTTTCATCGTGGCCGGCTTCGCCCTGGTTTTCGGCGGAGACGAGCGGAACGAATACAAAATCGGCGTGTTTCCCCACGAACCCGGCGTCATCGCCCCCGCCGAACTGGATTTGCCCGGCGGCCTTCCGGATGCCCGGCTGGTGGAGTTCATCGGCTTTCCGGATCGGGAAACCGGCCTGGAGCGGCTGCGGCTGCACAAAATTCATTTGCTGATTGAACGGGACACCCATCCGCCCGTTTACTGGGCCACCGACGGGCCCAAGGGCTACGTGGCGGAAGCCATTCTCGCCGCCAGCACCGCGCCGGAATCCCACCGGCCGCCGGGGGACCGGCGCGTCATCGAAGATCGGCCGATCCGCTATATCGACTGGCTGTTTCCCGGCATTCTGGCCATGAACATGATGTTCAGCGCGTTGTGGGGCGTGGGCTTCATCATCGTCCGCTACCGGAAAAACGGCGTGCTGAAGCGGTTCAAGGCCACCCCGCTCCGGCCCTTTGAATACCTGACCGCCCAGATGATCTCCCGGATTTTCGTGCTCATGTTCATTCTGCTGGTCATGTGGTACGGCTGCGACCTGATTTTCGGCTTTGAAGTGCGCGGATCGGTGCTGGTCATCCTGTTGCTCTATTTCCTGGGGGGCCTGAGCCTCACCGCGCTCGGCATGATCGTGGCCGCACGGGGCTCCAGCGAGGAGTTCGCCAGCGGGGTTATCAACTTTGTCGGCTGGCCCATGATGTTTCTGTCGGAGGTCTGGTTTTCCCTGGAAGGTGCGCCGGAATGGCTCCGAAAGGCGGCGGAAGTCCTGCCGTTGACCCATCTGCTTCGCGGGGTGCGTCGGGTCATGAACGAGGGGGCGGGCCTGGCCGAAGTCACGCCGGAAATCACCATCCTCGCGGGGATGACGGTGGCGGCCCTGGCCATCGGCTCGCTGCTGTTTTCCTGGAACGAATGAGCGCGTCGGGTTTTCCCCGACGGAATTTTCGGGCGCGAAGCTGGCGGGACCGATTTTTCGCATTATTTTGACGAGACAAAATAATTTTCCAATGCGGAACGCCCGATCCGGCGGTCGTTGAACGTTCCCCCTCGTCGCCGCCGCATCCTCTCCTCCCGTTTCCTTCGCCGATTGGACCACGCGGTTTGTCCGGGTTTCGCCGTTCCCTTTGGAAATCCATTCATCGGAGGTGCCAAGATGGCGTGTTCTTTTCCGGCTCGGGGTCCCGTGACCCTGTTTTGGGCGTTCAAAGTGGCCGCCGGCCTTGGGTTGGCGCTTCGGGTTGCCCTTCATTTTCTCGGGGTATGGCCCGCTTCGCTTTCCCCGCCGCCCCAACTCGTTGGGCAGGCGTTGGTGCTGGTCGGCGCGGGGATCAATCTCCAGCATTATTTTTTTTTGAAACGAAGCAATCCCAACCTGGCCGCTCCGGATTTTTTGGTGGCCCGGCGCGGGTTGTATCGCTGGATTCGTCATCCGATGTATTTTGGAGACGGCATTCTGATGATCGGGCTCGCCCTGCTGGCTCCCGGTCCCGCCTCCCTTTTGCTGCTGGCCGTGGGGATGGCGGGCGTCGGCGTCCAAAGCCGGATCGAAGACGCCCAAATGGCCCGGCTTTTCGGCCGGCCGTTTGAAGACTGGCGAAGCCG
>CAYFVR010000106.1:3087-4188 GCA_964346545.1 uncultured Desulfobacterales bacterium
GCCCAATCATTGAAACGTCCGCCGTTCTTGGGATAAGGGAAGGTGCTCTTTGCGCTTGAATTTTTTGGAAAAAGCCTTCGTGAACAGTCCCGTTCGAGCGATGGTCCAGCGCCGCCACACCGTCCGCCGGTTCCTTCGGCTGGGCGGATCGGTGGCGGCGGGCGGCAAGGCGCTGGAGATGGGCTGCGGACGCGGAATGGGCGCCGAAATTCTGTTGGATTGTTTTGGCGCGAGACGGGTTCACGGCTTTGATCTGGACCCCGCAATGGTCCGATTGGCCCGGCGGCGAATGGCTTCGCGCGGAGAACGTGCCCGATTCTGGGTGGGAAACGCGACGGCCATTCCCGTTCCGGACGGCGTTTACGACCAAGTATTCGACTTTGGAATCATCCATCATGTGATTCGGTGGCGGGAAGCGGTGCGGGAGGCGTTTCGGACGTTGAGGCCGGGCGGCCGGTTTTACGTGGAAGAATATTTGCGGGACTTCATTTGCCATCCGGTTTGGCGGGCATTGCTGGACCATCCCCAGGAAGACCGCTTCGCCGGAGGGGATTTTGTCGCCGCGCTGGAAACGGCCGGTTTTCGGCGAATCGGATGGGAGGAACGGTTCCGAACCGTCGGCTATTTCGTGGCGGAAAAGCCCGGAATGTAAAGGGAGGCCCGAGGGGAGACGACCGCGACCCGTTTGCTCCTTCGTTGCGTTTTCGGGGAACGGCTTGCCGGCTTGAAGTGGGTGCGTCTGGCGTGGGCCACGTTAAAGCCGCATTGAAAGGACTGGATGGTCGGTTGGGGAATAAAAAACGCGGGCGCGGCAGGGGAGGCCGCGCCCGCGTTGAATCGGGAGGATAACAATGGCAGAAAAGACGTTCTGGCGGGGGTTGAGTTAGGGGTTACCTATCGACAAATCCCATTCCGTTGATCCTTCCACCTGCGAACCATCTCGTGGCAAAATCGGTTTTCCTCGCAATCCGCGTGGTCAATATCACATGCGGCGTGCGCGGAGGATTCCCACCGACGGGAAGACAATTCGCATTTTGCTTGGTCTTTCTTCATAAACCCACCTCCTCAAGGCTAACGTGCTTTCGAATGGGTCCATGTTGA
>CAYFVR010000106.1:4288-15549 GCA_964346545.1 uncultured Desulfobacterales bacterium
GCAGGCCGCGACGAAATCCCGGCCGGTTTGGCCCGCCTCCGCCAGGTAATCCGGATGCTTCTCCGCTTCCCCGGCCAGATCCAGTTCCCGGTACAGCAGCGAGCGCCAGAGCTTCATGTCCAGCGTGTCCATGAAATATTTCATGGTCAGAAGCGCCCCGTCGAACAATTTTTTTCCCCGGGTCGCCCCGACGGAGATGAACAGTCCCAGCCGTTTGGCTTCCCGCTCTTTGGGCGGCGTCCCATCGATCCAGTATTTTTTGACCCAAAGGGACTGGCAGCGATCCATCAGCGCCTTGGTGTGGGCGCTGACGGTGTAAAAGAAAATGGGCGAGGCGATCATCAGGCCGTCCGCGGCGAGCATGGCGTCGCGGACGGTATCGAAATCATCCCGAATGGCGCAGCGGCCGTCGTCGGTTTTGCATTTGTAGATTTCCAGGCAGGGAGAGATTTTCAGGTCGCGCAGGACGAATTCCTCGACCTCCGCCCCGGCGTCCCGGGCGCCGGCCACGGCCCGGGCGAGCAGGGCGGCCGTGTTGCCCTTCCGCCGGGGACTTCCGTAAATTGCCACAAGGCGTGTCATGGGTGCTCCCTTCGGGAACCAAATTTCGGGGTTTCGGTGCAAAGGAAATCCCTATTTCTTTAGGTCCGAAATCATTTTTAACACCGCTTCGTGCAATGGCCTCAGGTTATGCCGGCAGACGAAAAATATCTGTTCGGCGTCAATTCGGAAATATCGGTGGCTGATCACGTCCCGCAAACCCTTGGCCCCTTTCCAGTCAATTTCCGGATATTGATGCAGAAGGCTGGAATGGGTCAATTTGTCCAACTGCTTCAGGTTTTCGCCAATTGCGATGAGTTGCATACAAATCCCATCCAGCTTTTCGATTCCGGCTTCGGAATCGGTAAAATCCGAAACGGACTGAACCGATTGAAAGCGTTCCCGGATTCTCCGAGCCGCGATGGATATTTCTTCCAGGGTTTGCAGGATCAGGGCCGGGTCATTCATACATAGATGGCTTCCTCGTCGATCCTGTTTTTCAGCGCCGGATTCATCCCGCCCCATATCCGAACAATATCGACATGGCGCTTCAACCGGCTTTCCAGCTCCGCCTTCAAGTGAACCAGTGGAAAAGGGTCGGCCGTGCGCGTCTGGACCACGATGTCCAAATCGCTTTCCGGCTGGAAATCATCCCTGGCCACGGAGCCAAAAACGCCCAGCCCCAGAAGACCAAACTCGTCTCCTCGATCCTTCTTGATTGTTACGAGAACGTTAAGAATGTCCGTTCGGGTCATTCATTTCTCCCAGTTGAAAGGCCCAAAAAGACGCGGATCGGATTCCAAAGCGCGGATTACCTCGCCAGCGTCTGATACGCCTCCTGAATCTCCTTGAAGCGCTTCTCCGCCAGTTTCTGGAATTCGTCGCCCAGATGGGCGACCTTGTCGGGATGGTATTTGTTGGCCAGTTCCCGGTAGGCGTGGCGAATTTCCTCCTTGGACGCTCCGCGGGAAATCCCAAGCACCTCGTGGGGGCTTCGCGGGCCGGGTCGCCGCGAACGAGACGTCCCCGCCCGTCGGGATTCTTCTTCCGTTCCGGGCCTCGGGCCTTGGCCGTTTGCTTCTTCGGAGCCCGGAAATCCGTCTTCCATGAAGTCTTGGACGTTTCGGAAAAATCCGGATTTAAAAAACAGCCAGTACAGAACATACCAGACCAGCGCGTCGTCCAACCAGCCCACGATCGGGATGTAGTCGAAATCCCCGGGGAAAATGGTGTACATCAATCCCAGAACCAGAAAGATCAGCCGGCGCATGGACACAGTTCATCCTTGAACTCTTCTTCGATCATTCGGTAAATCTCCCAGCCGATGGCCAGACCCGTCCGGATGAAGTCGGGGCCGTACCGGCGGCCGGTTTCCGTTCGAAAGGTCTCTTCGATGCGGGCCAGCATTTCCATCCCCCTGGGATAGCGGGCCATGAATTCCGGCAGCGGCATTTCGGCGAAGGCCACCATGTCCCACACCGTATCGGTAAAATTGTCGGGGCCCCATCGAAATTTGTCGGCGTCGTACAGGCAGTCGGAAATCAGTTTGCCGCTCGGCGTGTTCAACGGATCGGGAGGGCGGAAGGCTTCGTGATTCCGGATGGCCATGGCCACGTCTTCCGCTTCCGAGGCGGAAAGGGCGAAGCGTCGAAGCACGAGCCGGGCCGTTTCCGCGCCGGCCGCCGCGTGGTCCGGCTCTTTGCGGCGAAGGTCGTGGAGAAGCCCCGCCATCTGGGCCAGCCGCACCCGGCGGCACAATCCGCGGCGGCTCCATCCGCCCCGCAGACATTCGATGGCGGCCAGGGCCCCGGCGTCCAGGGTCACCTTCACGGCGTGGGTCAGTCCGTGGCCATAGTCTTCTTCCAGCAGCTCGCGAACGACGGCGTGGAGTCGGGAAACCCGGGGATCTTCGGTGAAAAATTTTTGAGAAAGTCGGACGGCGACGGGAAAATCGTCGTAGAACGCGGGCGGGGGGAAGCGGGCGACGATTCGCCGGGCGTGACGGCGAATGCGGAGGTATGGGCCGACGGAGGGCGTCAATCCGCGAAAGGCGATCCGACGGGAACGGAAGCCGGTCGGTTTCCGTTCCCGTCGATTCCGGAAAAACCGGCGATGGGTTTTAGGCCTCGTCGAGCGCGAGCGGCTGGCCGCAAACCTTCCAACGGCCGTCTTCGCGGACCATTTTCAGCTCCGCGTCCACGGGGCGGGAAACTTCCTCGCCCACGAAGAAGGAGCGCATGGGCTCTCGGACCTCGCCGGTCAGGCGGACGATGGCGACGTCGGAATCGGATTTCACCGTTTCGGTTCGCAGGTGGGCGAGTTTTTGGCGCGTGTAGACGCCCAGGTCAAATCCGCGGGCCTTGACCTCCCGGGATTTTTCATACACGTACCGCTTGACCATGTTGACGTCGTCCACCACCATGCTCTCGGCACAGAGTCGATCCATCATGCCGGCCTCGTCGTAGGCGAAATAAGCCTTGGCGAATTCGGCGGCCGCACGGCCGGGCGTGGACTGATTGTCCGCGAATACGAACAGCACTTGCAGAAAGAGCGCCAGGACGATGGCGACGCTGATGGAGATGAGCTTGTAACTCCGTGTCATGTTCCCTGTTCTCCTTTCACCTGGGAAAGCCGTTTTCCGTAAGTCCGATCCGGAAGGTCGAGTTTTTCCGTCATTTTGGGGTCAATACCACGGAACGGAAAAGACCGCAAGAGCGAAGCGCCGCCGCGGCGGAAACCGCCTCCGGAAAAGCCGGGCCGCTCCCGGCGGAGAACGCGGATCGGGAGCGGCCCGGCAAGCCGGCGGGAAGGGGCGGTTTACGGCGTGCGGGTCTCGAAGGGCCAGCCCACGATGCCGCCTTCGACGAAGGCGACCCGGTCGTACCCGACCGCGTTCAGGATGAGCTGGGCCTCGTAGCCCCGCATGCTCACCTTGCAAAAGGCCAGGATTTCCTTGTCTTTGGGCAGTTCGGCGTATTTTTCCCGAAGCGCCCCCAGCGGAATGTGAACCACGTCGTAGGGAAGTTGAACCTGCTCGAATTCTTGGGGCGTCCGCACGTCCAAAAGGACCACGTCGCCATTGTCGATCTTCTCTTTGGCCGCGAAGGCGGAAATCCCGTTGGCCATGCCGTCCAGCTTGTTGGTCAGCACGTGGGCGGTGGTGGCCAGGGGGTCGATGGGCGGGCTGTAGGGCGGCGCGTAGCCGAAGTCCACGTTGGCCACGTCGTCCAGGGTCGCGCCCATCAGGATCAGCGCCGCGGTCGCGTCCAGCCGCTTGGCCGCGTCGCCCATGCCGGCGAACTGCGCGCCCAGCAGCTTTCGGTCCCGCCGGGAGGCGATCATCTTGATCACCAGGGGACCGTGGGTGGGGATGTAATGGGGCATGTCGGGGCCGGACCAGGTGGTGGTCTCGATGTCCAGGTTCAGGTTCCGGGCCTGTTGCTCGCTAAGGCCGGTGCGGGCCATGGTGTAGTCGAAGGCCCGGACGATGCCGGTGATGCCGATGCCGGCGAAGGGGGTCGGCTTGCCGGCGATGTGGTTGGCGATGACCCGACCGTGCTTGTTGGCCGTGGAGCCCAGCGCCACGAACAGCTCGCCCCCCGCGTAGCCGCCGTAGTAGCGGTTGACCACGCAGTCGCCGCCGGCGTACACGTCCCGGTCGCTGGTCTGGCCGTATTCGTTGATGAGGATGCCGCCGCGCTCGGCGCAGTTGATCCCCGCATCGCGGGCCAGTTGATCGTTGGGACGGGTGCCCACCGCGACGAGGACCAGATCCGCGTCGATGACCTGCTTGTCGGTGCTCACCGAGGTCACCTTTTCCTCGCCGCCGATGGCGGTGACCCGCTCGCCCAGGACCAGATTGACGCCCTTGCTTCGCAGGTATTTGGCCGCGAAGGTGGCCACGTCCTTGTCCAGGATGCCGGGCATGATCTGGTCGGTCATCTCCACCATGGTCACGTCCAGCCCCCGGTGGACCAGCGCCTCGGCCATCTCGACGCCGATGAATCCGGCCCCCACGAGGACCGCCTTTTTCAGCCCCTGGGCCTCGATTTCCCGGACCATGCTTTCCGCGTGGCTGGGATGGGTCATGAACCAGACGTTGGGAAGGTCCACGCCTCGAATCGGCGGTTTGAAGGCGGACCCGCCCATGGCCAGGACCAGCTTGTCGTAGGGCAGGGTTCGCTCTTCGCCCGATTCCAGGTCGCGCACCTGAACGGTTTTGTCGGAGCGGTCGATGCCCAGGGCTTCGGTTCGGGTCAGCACCTTGAATCCCTTGGCCTTTTCGAAAAAGGCGGGGGTCCTCGCCACGCCCACCGGCGTCTGTATGAGCGTGTTCACGTCGTCGAAGAGCCCCTCCACGTAATAGGGCAGGCCGCAGGCGCCGTAGGAGACGATGGCGTCGCGATCGACGAGGGTGATTTCCGCGTCGGGCATGAGGCGGCGGAGACGGGCGGCGGTTTTGGGGCCGGTGGCCACGCCGCCGATGACGAGTACGCGCATTGGTGAACTCATGGAAACATCCTTTCATTTCATTTGGAATGGGGTCGTTGGGAATGTGGAACTTCTCGTTTTTGGACCCGAAGCCGGTTCGGTTCCGCCGCGCCCTCCAGCAGGCGCCAGGCGGGCGCGGGCAGCACCCGAAACAGATCGGAACGGGTGTCGGCGTCGCACCCGACGATTTCCAGCACCTCGCCCGTATCCATCTCCCGGAATATCTGGCTGATTTTCAGCAGGGCGAAGGGGCCGCCGATTCCGGTCAAATCGATCACCCGCGGTTTGTTGAACGACACGAAGAGACCTCCCCTCCCGGCGGGCCGAACGCGGAGTCGCGTTGTCGGCCCTTGTTTTGGAACGGATAGTGCAAACGCAATGCCACAAGGGGAGAAATTCCGGATTCGAGAGCAAGAGGCGCCCGGCCTCTCCCCGTTTTTCGTTCGTTCACGGCCACTTCGGAGGGCGGCGAACGAATTTTCACGCGGAATTTGGAATCGATGAATGGAATATTGAAATATCGAATTATCTCAATAAGGTTTTTTGAATGGCGCTCGGTTTGGCCGTCGGCCGTCGGGCGTTTCGGATGCGGCGGGTGTTCAAGAAACCGTTTAACTGTTAAGATGATCGCCTTGACAGTCGTTCATATGTTGACGGGAGGGGGGCGGATGTTTGAACAGGAGCTGACCAATTATTGGAAGACCGTGGTGGACACCATCCAGGACGGAATCATGATCGTGGACAAGGGCGGCGCCATTGTCTCGGTCAATCGGGCCCTGCTGCGGATGACCGGCTACGGTCGAACCGAGCTGATCGGCCATCCATGTTCCGTGTTGAACTGCGATACCTGCGAAATCGCCCGCAGCCGGCCCGGAAATCACTGGTGCGCGCTGTTCAAGACGGGGCGGATGGATTCCAGCCGCTGCACCTTCATGCGCAAGGATCGAACCCACATCCATGTGCTGAAAAACGCGTCCCTGCTTCGGGACGGCAACGGCGAAGTGATGGGCGCGGTGGAAACCATGACCGACGTTTCCGAACTGGTGGAAAAGGACACCCAGATCGAGGCCTTCCGCCGGGAACTGCGCATGAGCGACGCCTTTCACGGCATTCTGGGGACCAGCCCCCCCATGCAGCGGGTGTTCGACCTGATCGCCAACGCGGCCCGCTCGGACGCGCCGGTCATTGTTCTGGGGGAAAGCGGCGTCGGCAAGGAGCTGGTGGCTCGCGCCATCCACGAAACCTCCGGAGATTCCGAACGGCCCTTCGTGAAGGTCAACTGCGCCGCCCTCAATTCCTCGCTGCTGGAAAGCGAATTGTTCGGCCACGTGAAGGGCGCCTTTACCGGGGCCTATCGGGATCGGGAGGGGCGGTTCGAGGCGGCCCGGGGGGGCGATATTTTTCTGGACGAAGTTGGCGACCTGCCGCCGGCCACCCAGGCGAAGCTGTTGCGGGTGCTGGAGGAAAAGGTGGTGGAACGGGTGGGCGATCACCAGCCCCGCCCGGTGGACGTTCGGATCATCTCCGCCACCAATCGGGATCTGGAGGCCCTGATCCGGGAGGGGAAATTTCGGGAGGACCTCTATTATCGGATCAACGTGATTCCCATTCACGTCCCGCCGCTCCGGGAGCGCGTCGGGGACATTCCGCTGTTGGCGGACTTCTTTTTTCGCCGAATCCAGCTGAAAAACGGAAACGGACAGGTGCGGGGCATTTCCCGGGAGGCCATGGACCGGCTGACGAATTATTCCTGGCCCGGGAATGTGCGCGAGCTGAAAAGCGCGTTCGAATTCGCGTTTGTCTCCTGCCAGGAAGCGCGGATTCGGTCGGAGCATTTTCCGCCCGTTCTCTGCCGGAACGTTCCGGACCCCGCGCCGGGCGACGGAGGTTCGCCCGCCGACGATCGGAAACGGCGGGAATTGATCGACGCTCTCCGGGCCGCCGGCGGCAACCGTTCCGAGGCGGCCCGGCGGCTGGGGGTTTCCCGGGTCACGGTGTGGAACCGGATGAAAAAATACGGCGTTCGGCTGAATTCCCGCATCGACGCCTGAGTCCGGCCGTTTCGTCCGGTTTTTTTCACTTGATCCCAACCGGTTGGGGCGATAGTTTCGAGCGACGGCGACGGATATTTTTTCGCCTTCCGCCGCGGGAATCCAATCGATTGGGAGGAATTCGTCATGATGAAGTATGTGTTCTATGCGATGATCGTCGTCGCCGTCGCCTTCGGGGTCGAGTTTTTCGGAATTTACGATGTGCCTTTCCTGGAGATTCCGAGCTATTTCCAGGACGACGACCACTACCTGAAAGGTCGCGAACGCCAGGAAGAGGCCGTGCGGGAAATCGAGGAGGGCGCCAAGTAGATTTTTCCGCCGCGTCTCCGCCCCCCTCGAATTCCGGTCCCGTTCGTTGGTCGGCGTCCGACGGGGCGTCAATACGGGTTTTTCCGAAAAAATGTACAGGCAATCCGGTATGGCGGAATTCCGCTTTTTTCCGTAATTGAAGTCTCGTCGGCAACCCGTGCCGGCGCACTCTCAAAAGTTTGGAATTTTCATGCCACCGGATCTCGACGGAAACTTTCGATGAACGTACTGATCGTGGAGGACAATCAATGCCTCCGCCAAGCCTTGGCCGAAATATTGTCCTATATGTTTCCCGACATTTCCCTCCTGGAAGCGGCGTCGGGGGAAGAGGCCCTGGATCTGGTCCATCGGGAGCGGCCCGCCGTGGTGTTCATGGACATCCAGCTCCCCGGGGAAAACGGGCTCGGCGTCACGCGGAAAATCAAGGCCCGCGACCCGGACATCGCGATCATCATTCACACCAACTATGATCTGCCGGAATACCGGGAAGCCGCCGAGGAAGCCGGCGCCGATCACTTTCTTCCCAAGCAAAAAACCACCATGGAAGACATTGGCGATCTGATGGCCCTCTATTTTTCCGCGTCTTGATCGGGCCCGCTCCGCCGATTCGAACCCCCTTCGTCTTTCTCTCGCCTTCCCGCCGGCCCTTTCGCCGACGGAACGGTTTCCGAACCATCGGGTGCACGCGAAAAATTTTCGGCTCTCCGGCCAAACCGGTATTGGAAACCGGTTCGTTTCGGGCTATACTGCCCCGGCCCGGGGCGAATTGGATCGTCGGCGCGGCCCCTCCCGAAGGGTTCGGGATCGTCCTTTTCCCCGTTTTCCCCGGTCGGCAATCGCCATTTCCGCCCTTCCGTCCCGGAAGAGCGGCTCCGGCCGACGTTTCCGGACGCCCGGCCCTCCCCAGGAAGCCCAATTCGGAGGGAATCCCATGCAATCCGTCGCCAAGGTGTTCATTCTCCAGGGAGACCAATATCTCTTCTCATTGAAACGCGCCCCCGGCAAACCCAACAAGGACGGCAAGCTGGAGCTGTTGGGCGGAAAAATCGAGAAAGGGGAAACCCGGATTCAGGGGCTTCTGCGGGAGTTGCGGGAGGAGGAGAAAACCGGCGTTCTGGCGCGGAAGGCCGCGAGCCTCGGCCTGAAGCCGCGATTTGTCCGGCTGAAAGGGCAGGACAATTTCGTGTACCGGATGGAAATAACGCCGGATGAACTGGACGAGGTGGAGATGGACGGCGAGGAGAGCTACGGCTACGAACTGCTGGAGGAATCCGATTTCGCCGACGACCCCGAGCGATTTACGCCCAAGACGCGAAAAATTTTCCGGGCCCTGGGGATGGTGTGATTTGCGGGAGGGCGGGCCTTCGATCATGACGTTCGCCGGCGCCGCCTGGGCTTTGGGGTGTATCTTGATCAACTGTCGAGGCTGGCGACAACATGCAAGGGGCGAATTGCATTCGTCCTTTGGAAATCTCAAAGTGAACGGTATTGGACCCAAACCGCCGGGCTTCCGCACGTTTTCGGATGCGCGGAGCCTCGGCGTCGGCCTCTTGTTTTTCGCGGGGATGGGCGACAACGGTCATCAATCCGAGTTTGAGAAATTTTTTCCCGAAAAATCCCTTTTTTCCAGCGACAAGCCCTTGGGAACGGAAAACCAGGATCGAACATCGTTGTCGGGCGCATTCGTTTCGCTCCTTTCTGCTTGATTTCTATGGTTATTTTTTCAGATTCAACAAAAATGGCGGGGCCGTGTATTTTGTTCCCGTTTGTTGGTTCCGGGTTGGAAAAAGTGAGTCCATCCTTCCCACCTCCGTCGATCCCGCCGGAACTCCGGGCCTCGGTTTCCGCGACGGAAACGCAGAGCCAAACCTGATTATCTGTTTGAATTTACTTTGAAATAATCGAAAAACGCCCGTCCCCCCCTCCTTTCTGCATTGGCATGAAATTCGCATTCGCCTCCTGTCCACAAGCCCGTAGATCGTTTCGGATCGAAATCACGAGGTTTGTTCCGCAGCCGCAAAGGGCGCGAATCGGTTCGCTTTTCCGCATTGGGTTCGATTCGCGCCCCGTCTTGTTTACCCGAATAAAAGGAGGAATTTTTTATGGAAAACGTAAACGCCATTCCGTGTGATCAATGTTTCGGCGCCGACCCGATTCGGATGCGCGAGTCCGGCCACTATCAGGACGAGTACGTCATATCTTTCGCCGAAAAATGGGACGAGCTGATCGACTGGGAAGGCCGGGCCCAAAGCGAGGGCGAGTTTTTTATCGATCATCTGAAAAAACGGGGCGCCCAGCGGGTGCTGGACGTGGCCACCGGCACCGGGTTCCATTCGGTTCGTCTGCTACAGGCCGGCTTCGACGTCACTTCCGTGGACGGCTCCCCGGCCATGCTCGTGAAGGCCTTCGACAACGCCCAACGCTACGGCCATGTGCTCAAAACCACTCACGCCGACTGGCGGTTCCTGAACCGGGACGTTCATGGCGAATACGACGCCATCATCTGCCTGGGCAATTCCTTCACCCATCTGTTCCGGGAGCGGGATCGGCGCAAGGCGCTGGCCGAATACTACTCCATGCTGGCCCACGACGGCGTGCTGATTTTGGATCAGCGCAATTACGACGCCATCCTGGACAACGGCTACAAATCCAAGCACAAATACTACTACTGCGGGAAAGACGTGGTCGCCGAACCCGAGCACGTGGACGAAGGGCTGGCCCGATTCCGGTACGCGTTCCCGGACAACACCGAGTTCCATCTGAACATGTTTCCGCTGCGCAAGGAGTATCTGCGCAAGCTGATGCTGGAAGTCGGCTTTCAGACGGTGAGCACCTACGGGGATTTCAAGGAAACCTACCGCGACACCGATCCGGACTTCTTCGTTCACATCGCCGAGAAGGAATACATCCCCGAGGACGAAGAAACTCATTAAAAAAACGGGAGGATTCATGTCTGCTTCACAACCCGCCTATTCCGGCGCGGTGGAAACCGCGCGGACCTATTACAACAGCGACGACGCCGATAATTTTTATTACCTGGTCTGGGGCGGCGAGGATATCCATATCGGTCTGTACGACAGCCCGGACGGAGACATTTCCGAAGCCAGCCGAAAAACCGTGGAAACCATGGCGGACCAGATCGAGGCCACCGGAAAACTTCGGGTGTTGGACGTGGGCGCGGGCTACGGCGGCGCGGCCCGGTATCTGGCCAAAACCCGCGGCTGGGAAGTGGTTGCGCTCAATTTGAGCGAAAAGGAAAACGAGCGGGATCGGGAGATGAACAAGGAGCAGGGCCTCGATCACCTCATCGAGGTGGTGGACGCCAGCTTCGAGGACATCCCGTTTCCCGACGCCGGCTTCGACGTGGTCTGGTCCCAGGACGCCATTTTGCACAGCGGCGACCGCGCCAAGGTGGTGGCGGAGATCGCCCGGGTGCTGAAGCCCGGCGGCGAGTTCATCTTCACCGACATCATGGAAGCCGAGGGTACGCCGAAGGATGTGCTGCAGCCGGTGTACGACCGGATTCACCTGAGCAGCCTGGGCAGCCTGAAGTTCTACAAAGAGGAAGGCCAAAAGAACGGGCTGGAGCTGGTCGGCTTTCTGGACCATCACGCCCAGTTGCCCACCCATTACCAGCGGGTGCACAACGTGACCCAAAAAATGCAGGACGATCTGATCGGCCAAGGCAAAATCAGCGCCGAATACATCGAGCGGATGAAAACCGGCCTGAAAAACTGGGTGAAGGCGGGCCGCCAGGGCTATCTGGACTGGGGCATTCTGCACTTCAAGAAGAAGGGATAATCCTTTCTTCAACTTTCGGGCCGACGCGCCTTTCGCGCCGGGGCGGGGATTTCCCCCCCCGGCGTTTTT
>CAYFVR010000107.1:0-15234 GCA_964346545.1 uncultured Desulfobacterales bacterium
GCTTGAAATCCGGCGTTACCGAATCCGGAACGTCACTTCCCCGTCCTCCACGTCGGCCATCACCCGGCTGTCGTCCGGCACGTTCCCTTTCAAAATTTCCATGGACAGCGGGTTTTCCAGGCATTTCTGGATGGCCCGTTTCAGCGGACGGGCGCCGTAGACCCGGTCGTAGCCCTTTTCGGCCAGCAGCTCCCGCGCCGCCGGGGACAGCTCCAACTGAATCTTCCGGTCTTCCAGCCGGTCTTGCAGCCGCCGGAGCTGGATGTCCACGATCCGGCCGAGCTGATCGGGGCTCAGGTTCTGGAAGATGATCGTTTCGTCCACCCGGTTTAAAAACTCCGGCTTGAACGTGGCCCGCAGCGTCTCCCGCACCCGGTTTTCCATTTCCTCCCGATCCGTTTCGCCCAGCTCCAGAATGAACTGGCTGCCCACGTTGGAGGTCATGATCACCAGCGTGTTCCGGAAATCCACCGTCCGGCCGTGGCCGTCGGTCATGCGGCCGTCGTCCAGAATCTGGAGCAGCACGTTGAAAACGTCCGGATGGGCCTTTTCGATCTCGTCGAACAGGATCACCGAGTAGGGCCGCCGTCGGATCGCCTCGGTCAGATAGCCCCCCTCCTCGTAGCCCACGTATCCCGGGGGCGCGCCGATGAGCCGGGCCACCGCGTGCTTTTCCATGTATTCGGACATGTCCACGCGAACCATGGCGTTCTCGTCGTCGAACATGAACGCCGCCAGCGCCTTGGCCAGCTCGGTTTTGCCCACGCCGGTCGGCCCCATGAAGATGAACGAGCCGATGGGCCGGTTGGGGTCCTGGAGGCCGGAGCGGGCCCGGCGCACCGCGTTGGCCACCGCCACGATGGCCTCGCGCTGCCCGACCACCCGATCCTGAAGGCGTTCCTCGGTGTGGACCAGCTTTTCCCGCTCGCCTTCCAGCAGCTTGCTGACCGGAATCCCGGTCCAACGCGAAATCACCTCGGCGATGTCCTCGTCGTCCACTTCCTCCTTCAGCATTTTTCGGTCGACCTGCATTTCGGCCAGCTTCTGGTTGGCCTCCTCCAGCCGTTGCTTCAGCTCGTTGGCCCGGCCGTAGCGGAGTTCCGCCACCTTGGCGTAGTCGCCCTGTCGTTCGGCCTTTTGCTCCTCGATGCCCAGTTGCTCCAGCTCTTCCTTCACCCGCTGGATGTTCTGGATCATCTCCTTCTCGTTCTGCCAATGGGCCTTCATCTCCCGCAACTCGCCGTTCAGCTCCGCGAGGTCGCCCTCGATTTTGGCCAGCCGTTCCCGGGAGGCCGTGTCTTTCTCCTTTTTCAGCGCTTCCCGCTCGATTTCCATCTGGGTGATGCGCCGCTGGATTTCGTCGATCTCTTGGGGCATGGAGTCGATCTCGATGCGCAGCTTGCTGGCGCATTCGTCGATCAGGTCGATGGCCTTGTCCGGCAGAAACCGGTCGGTGATGTATCGGTTGGACAGCGTCGCCGCCCCCACGATGGCCGAATCCATGATCCGCACGCCGTGGTGAACCTCGTATTTTTCCTTGAGACCCCGCAGGATGGAAATCGTGTCGGCCACCGAAGGCTCGCCCACAAAAACCGGCTGGAACCGCCGTTCCAGGGCCGCGTCCTTCTCGATGTATTTCCGGTACTCCTTCAGCGTGGTCGCGCCCACGCAGCGCAGGGTGCCCCGGGCCAGGGCCGGCTTCAGCATGTTGGAGGCGTCCATGGCCCCCTCGCCGGCGCCCGCGCCCACCAGGGTGTGCAGCTCGTCGATGAAAAGGATGACTTCGCCTTCGGCCCGCTCCACCTCTTTGAGCACCGCCTTGAGCCGGTCCTCGAACTCGCCGCGATACTTGGCGCCGGCGATGAGCGCGCCCATGTCCAGGGCCACCAGCCGCCGGTTTTTCAGGCTTTCGGAAACGTCGCCGGCCACGATGCGCTGGGCCAGCCCCTCCACGATGGCGGTCTTGCCCACGCCGGGCTCGCCGATGAGCACCGGGTTGTTTTTGGTCCGCCGGGAGAGCACTTGAACGATCCGTCGGATCTCTTCGTCCCGGCCGATCACCGGGTCCAGCTTGCCCAGCCGGGCCAGATCGGTCAGGTCGCGGCTGTACTTGTCCAGGGCCTGGTATTTTTCCTCGGGGTTCTGGTCGGTAATGGTCTGCCCGCCCCGGATTTCCATCAGCACGCGGAGAACGTTGTCGCGGGTGACGCCGTGGCGCTTGAGCGCGTTGGCCGCGTCTCCGCCCTTTTCCTCCGCGATGGCCAGAAAAATATGCTCCAGGCTGACGTACTGGTCCTTCATGTGGGACGCCTCGTTGAACGCGGCGTCCAGCACCGCCTTCCCCCGTCGGGACAGGTAGACGTCGCCCGTCGCGCCGGTGACCTTGGGCAGCTTGTCGATGGCCATGGCGATTTCCTGCACGACGGCGTTGGGCGAAACGCCCAGCTTGCGCAGCATGGACCGGGCGATCCCTTCGGTCTCCGCCAGCATGGCGCCCAGCAGATGTTCCGGCTCGATCTGCTGATTGGAATGTTCCGAGGCCAAGGACTGGGCGTGCTGCAACAGCTCTTGGGATTTTATGGTGAATTTGTCGAATCGCATGGGATGATCCGCTCCTTTTTTTGCGTTTTCAGGGATTTGAATGGTAATGTAAGCACCGGAAAATGGATGTCAATTCCGGTTTATGCAATATTTAAGCCAATATTGATTTTCCGTGGGGAAAAAGAAGCCGGCGGCAAGGATTTTCAAGGCGCCAAGATAATACGTTTTGGAGGGAAATCATCCGGCGGAAGCGGAAACCATGGCGGCGGACGCGGGCAAGAAGATATGCGGGGGTGGAGTCTTCCGAGAATCGCGGAGGGAAGCGGTCGGATCGAAACCCGACCGAAGGCGAATCGAAATCGGGGCGGAGGTGGCCGGAGAGGAGGTTTCGCCCGCGGAATCGATTCGAGCTATCGGTCGTTGCGCTTTTTCAGCGCCTGGGTTTTTAGGCGTTTGCTCAAGGCCGGCTGGGAAATGCCGAGCATCCGGGCCGCGATGGACTGGTTGCCGTTGGAGCGGCGCATGGCCTCGGCCACCAGCATTCGCGTCATCTCCTTGATGGAGGGCAGCTCTTGGAAGCCCCGGAACGGCGCGGCCTCGTCCAGGTCGGCCACCGGCCGGGACGCGGATTCGCCGCCGCCGTTTTCCCGGTCCATGTGGGACTTGAACACGTCCAGGGAAAGCACTTTGGCCCGGTGGCGGCTGACGGCGTCGAACACCATGGAGCGCAGCTCCCGCACGTTCCCCGGGAAGGCGTAGGTCTGGAGCAGGGTGTACAGCTCCTTGGGCGGCGTGGGCTTGCGCTTGTTGAATTCGGAGGCGGCTTTTTCCAGAAAATGATCCACCAGGGGCGGAATGTCCTCGGTTCGCTCCCGCAGCGGGGGCAGATGGACGTGGTGGGTCCGCAGCCGGAAATTGAGGTCTTTGCGGAAATGCCCCTTTCGTTGCAAAATCCAAAGATCCCGGTTGGTGGCGGCCACGATGTGAGCCCGGCAATGGCGGGGCCGGTCTTCGCCCAGGGGCATGTACTCCCCGTTTTGCAGAAGCCGGAGCAGCTTGACCTGGGACGGCTGGGGGAGGTCGCCGATTTCGTCCAGGAACAGGGTGCCTTCGGCGGCGGTTTCGATGAGCCCCTTGCGGCTCCGATCCGCGCCGGTGAAGGCGCCGCGGGCGTGGCCGAACAGGGTGTCGGAGAACATCACGTCGTCCAGGCCGGCCACGTTCACCACCACCCACTGGCCGCTCACCTCGCTGATGGTGTGAACGGCCTGGGCGAACAGCTCCTTGCCGACGCCGGTCTCCCCGGTCAGCAGGATTGGCTGCCGGGACAGGGCGATGGATTCCAGGTACTGAAAAATGGAATGCATCTCCCGGTTTTGGGTGATGATATGAGAAAAAGCCGGATGAGGTCGGGCGGTTTTGTTCATGGATTCCGTTCCGTCTCGTTTTCTGGCGGGCAGAGGGATGGTTTCATTCAATCTTCCTGCTTCCCCTAAAACCGAATAAAAATCAAGTCATTTCTCATTGACGTGGGGTGTTTCCCGCAGGAACGGTCTTGACACCCTTCGGTCTGTTTCTATATGGTGGGGTATTTTGTGTCCAGACCGAACGGAAATATTCTGTTTTCGGATACATCCGGTTTTGGTTCGCCATTTTCGGCCTCGGCCGGAATTCCGCGGGCGAGGCGGTTCGTCCGGTTTCGATCCGGTTGCGATCCGGTTTCGACTTCGGTCCATTTCACGCGGCCCTCCGCGGTCGGGATTTCGCATATGAAGCCAAACACGCCGCCGCTGGAGCGGGTCGCCGTGATCGTGGGGTCCGCGTTCGGCCTGGGGTTGTCGCCGATTTTGCCCGGCACCTGCGGGGCGCTTCTGGGCGTGGCGATCCACGTTGCGGTTGTGCTGGGGTTTCCGGCCCATCTCCATCTCATGCTGCTGACGCTGGCCTTCATGGGGGTCTGCGCGGCCAACCATGTGCTGACCGGCTGGGCCGAAGCCTACTGGAACGAGCCGGACCCGCGCCATTTCGTCCTGGACGAAGTGGCGGGCTATCTCTTCGTGCCGTTGCTCTTCCGGGAAGGGGAGCTTTGGAAGGTCGTCATCTGGGGCTTCGTTTTATTCCGGATTTTCGATCTGTTCAAGCTCATTCCCCCGGCCCGGCTGATCGATCGGGAGGTTCACGGCCCGTGGGGCGTGCTGCTGGACGATCTGATCAGCGCGGGATACGCGGCGCTGATCATGTATTTCGTTTTTTGGTTCGGTCCCGCCGGGCTGCTGGGTCCGACGCTTCCCTGAACGGAACCGGCCACCGGCGGATTCGGAACGGCGGTCGCCGCGCAAAGGCCGGCTTGCCGTCTTTGCGGCCCGAGAGGAAAACATTGGAGCGCGCGGCCCGGGCGTCCGAGCCTCTGAACCCAATTTATTCTAAAGATTTCCGAATTCTAACTGAAACGATTATATCCCTGAAAGGTTTCTCCGTCCATGTTTAGTTTTCGCGGGCTCACCCCCGAAGCGGTTGCGGAATCCAGACGTCTTCACGGCGGCAACAATCTGACGCCCCAAGAAACCGAAACCTTCTGGGACAAGCTCATCGACAATTTTCGGGACCCCATGATCTTCATTCTGGTCGTGGCGCTGGGCATCGTGGTGGTGCTGGCCCTGTTTGGTTTCGCGGAATGGTATGAAGGCGTCGGCATCGCCGTGGCCGTGGCCTTGGCCACCCTGGTGGCCACCGCGTCGGAGTTCAAAAACGAACAGACCTTCCAGCAGCTTCAGGAGGAAGCCTCCCAGATCATCGTCAACGTGTTTCGGGACGGCGGCCTGCGTCAGCTCGGCATCGACGAAGTGGTGGTGGGCGACGTCGTTCTGCTTCAGCCGGGCGACAAAGTCGCCGCCGACGGCCGAATCCTCCAGGGGCGGGTTCGGGTCAACCAGGCGTCGCTGACGGGAGAGCCCGAGGCGGTGCGGAAATCCCCGGGCGAGGCCGATCTGGAGCGGTTGGACGATCCCCATGGGGTGTTCCGGGGAACCATCGTGGAGGACGGGGAAGCCGCCATGGAGGTGGGCGTGGTCGGCGACCGCACCCACATCGGCCGGCTGGCCGGGGCGCTGACCGCCGACGAGCGAATGGGGCCGCTGCGGGTCAAGCTGTCCAAGCTGGCCGACGGCATCGCCCTGTTCGGCTACATCGCCGCGCCGCTCATCGCCGCGGCTTTCATGTTCAAGACCATCTATTTGGACCAGGGCGGCGACATGGCCGCCATGGGCGAATACATCGCCAACTGGCAGACCCTGCTCTACGACGGAGTGACGGCCCTGATCCTCGCGGTCATCATCATCGTGGTGGCGGTGCCCGAGGGGCTGCCCATGATGATCGCCATCGTGCTGGCCCAGAACATGCGCAAGCTGCTCAAGACCAACGTGCTGGTTCGCCAGCTCCTGGGCGTGGAAACCTCCGGCAGCCTCAACCTGCTGTTCACCGACAAGACCGGAACCATCACCCGAGGGCAATTGGAGGCGGTCGGCTTTCTGACGCTGGGCGGCGACGACCGGTCGGTGGTTTTCCAGGATTATCCCCGGTTCGACGACATGCCGCCGGCCCTGGCCCGGCGGGTGGATCTGGCCCTGCGGGAGAACACCACCTGCGTGGTCAACTGCGAGTCGGAGCGGGAGAACGAGCGGATCCTCGGGGGCAACGCCACCGAGCGGGCGCTGCTGCAATTTATCCACGCCGACCGACAGGCCTGCGTGGAGGAAAGCCTGGAGACGCTGACCCAGGTGGCCTTCAATTCCGCCCGCAAATTCTCGGCGGCCCGGGTCCGCCTTCCCGACGGCGAGGTGACCACCTTCGTCAAGGGCGCGCCGGAAAACATCCTGGACAACGCCCGGGGGCGCTACACCGCCGAAGGCGAAGTGGTTCCCCTGGGCGAGGACTGGCGGAAGGCGGTGACCGACGAGATCGACCGGCGGGCCAACGAGGGGTTCCGGCTCATCGGGCTGGCCACCACCGAAGCCGACCTGGAGGAGGGCGCGGATCGCGCGCCGGAGGGGCTGGCGCTCCTGGGCTTCGCGCTGATTCGGGACGAGCTGCGGGAGGAGTCGCGGCCGGCGGTGGAAGAGCTTCGGGAGGCCGGCATCCAGGTGGTGATGCTCACCGGCGACCGGGCCGGCACCGCCCGGGCCATCGCCCGGGACGCCGGCCTGCTGACCGGCGAGGACGACCTGCTGCTCCGCTCCGAGGAGATGGCGGAACTCTCCGACGACGAACTTCGCGTCATGCTGCCCCGTCTCAAGGTGGTGTCCCGCTGCCGGCCCGAAGACAAGGTCCGGCTGGTCAAGGTGGCCCAGGAGGCCGACATGGTGGTGGGCATGACCGGCGACGGCGTCAACGACAGTCCCGCGCTTTCCAACGCCGACATCGGCTTCGCTCTCGGCTCGGGGACGGAGGTGGCCAAGGAGGCCGCGGACATCGTGGTGCTGGACGACAACATTCAGTCCATCGCCAACGCGGTCCACTACGGCCGGACCATCTACCGGTCGATTCAGAAATTCATCACCTTTCAGCTCACGGTCAACGTCTGCGCCATCGCGGTGGCCTTCATCGGCCCTTTTCTGGGTTTTCGGCTGCCGCTGACCATGATTCAGCTGCTCTGGGTCAACCTGATCATGGACACCCTGGCCGCCCTGGCCTTCAGCGGGGAGCCGCCGCTGCCCGAGCACATGCGGGAAAAGCCCAAGCGGCGGGACGAGCCGCTCATCACCTCCGACATGTGGTCCTCGATTCTGGTCAACGGACTGTTCATGACGGCGGTGTCGCTCGTGTTTCTCACGGCCGATCCCGTCCGCTCCCTGTTCCACAGCGAGGCGGCCTTCCTGACCGCCTTTTTCGGGGTTTTCGTGTTCCTGAACAATTTCAACAAATTCAACGTGCGCGTCCGGGGGTTCAATCTATTCCACCACATATTGGAAAACCGGGGTTTTCTCCAGGTGGTGGGAGTGATTTTTCTGGTTCACGCGCTGATCACCTATTTCGGCGGGGAGATGTTTCGAACGGTGGCGCTGCTGCCCCATGAATGGATCTACGTGGTCCTGTTCTCCATCGTCATCATCCCCTTCGATCTGATGCGAAAATACATCTGTTGGATATTCGAGTGAGACATTCCATGAAACTGAAGCGGGCCCATTCCAATATCGGTTCTAAAGTCGGGCGCAACGATCCCTGCCCCTGCGGGAGCGGCCAGAAATACAAAAAATGCTGCCTCCGCAAAGGGCGGACGGCCCAGAAGAAGCCTGCGGAGAGCGTCAAGGAGGAATACCTTCGCCGCTACGGCATCCGCCTCAAGGAGCCGGCGGACGTCGCCGGCATCCGAAAGGCCGGAAAGCTGGTGCTGGAAACGCTGGACCGGGTGGCCGGCATGATTCGGCCCGGGGTGACCACCGAGGCGATCAACGCCCTCGTCCACGAACACACCCTGGCGGCCAACGCTCGGCCGGCCCCGCTCAACTACCGGGGCTTTCCCAAAAGCAGCTGCGTTTCGGTCAACGAGGTCATCTGCCACGGCATTCCCGGGAATCGGGTTCTGGCCGACGGCGACATCGTCAACGTGGACGTCACTTCGGTGCTCGACGGCTATTACGCCGACGCCAACCGAACCTTTTTCGTGGGGGAGCCGTCCCCGGACGCCCGAAACATTGTCCATGTGGCCCGGGAGAGCCTGCGCCGGGGCATGGAGATGATTCGCCCCGGAAACACCGTGGGCGACATCGGCTGGGCCATCCAGACCTACGCGGAGGGGGAGGGCTGCTCGGTGGTGCGGGAATTCGTGGGCCACGGGGTCGGCTTCGACTTCCACGAAGCGCCGCAGATTCCCCATTTCGGCAAACGGGGCGACGGGGTGACCTTCGCGCCGGGCATGGTCTTCACCGTGGAGCCCATGATCAACCTGGGCCGACGGGAGGTGAAGGTGCTGCCCGACAAGTGGACCGCCGTCACCCGGGACGGCTCCCTCTCGGCCCAGTTCGAGCAGACGGTCCTGGTGACGCCGGACGGCTTCGAAAGCCTGACGCCCTACGATTTGAACGTCCCGATGTAAATTCAACGCCGTTCACTTTGGGATTTCAAACGGACCACCGTGCCGGATCGACCAAGGGCGCATGCGATACGCCCCTGCCATTATTTCGCAAAATGAACCGTGTTGGATGTAAATCGGGTCCGAATCCGACCTGATTTCGATCTGGTTTTTTCAATCCTCCGGCGGAAAGGAACGCCCCATGGCCTCCGTGGACGAACAGATTTTGCGGGCCGCCAAGGAGATGGCGGTAAAATTCATCGAAACCGGGCGCGTTTCCCCCGCCGCCTTTCCGGACCTGTTCCGGAACATCTACTGGACGGTGGATGAAACCGTGAAAGCGGCCGTCCGGGGGGAGCGCCCCGGCGAAAACGGCTCGGAATCCGCCAACGACTGACGGCCTTTTTCCGTCTCCCTCCCGATTTCCTCCGCCGCCTTTTCGTTTGACCCTCGTTTTGAAATCCGATAAATTGAGCCATGATTCCGGCGTCCCGGCGGCCTGCCCGCGACGCCCGGCGGCGTTTGCAGGCGTGGAGAGCCCATGAACATCCCGGAAACCATTTTGCGGATCGTGCGGAACCGCGACTGTCCCCTCTACGAGGAGGGCGACGAGTTCGCCCTCGGCGGCCGGGCCCTGACCCCGCCCCGGGGAAAGGCGACCTGCATGGTGCTGGTCGGCGACATCAAGGCCGATCTGGCCGACGCCGATCTTCGCGGCGACGAGGCCGATCCGATTCACCAGTTCGAATGCAGCGGGCCCGATACCGACTGCACCGGCGAAATCCGGATGGAAATGCGTCGCGGCGGCGACGCCGTCCAGCCCAAACCGGCGGAAAGCCCGAAGGCGCCCCGCAAGGAAAAGTTGAAGGCCGTTGTCGGGGTGCTGGCCAAATTCGAGATTTTCAAGGAGCTGGACGTGGATCAGCTCGGGGACTTGGGCTCCTATCTCAAATTTCGTCCCCTGGACGCCGGGGAGACGGTGGTGCGCAAGGGAGAGCCCGGCGTCAACCTCTATCTCATCGCCTCCGGACGCGTGGCGGTCATGGGCGAAGATGGATTTCGACTGGCGGAACTGAAGCGGGGCGAGGTGTTCGGCGAGATGAGCCTCATTAGCGGCGAACCGACCGCGGCCACCATCCGAGTGGTGGAGCCGACCCGGCTGCTCTACATCCGGGGAAAGGATTTCGGGCGGCTGCTGAAACGGTATCCTTCGCTCCAGATGTACTTCGCCCGCCTGCTGGCGGCCCGCCTGGCCCAGACCAACACCGCCCAGGCCGAGGTGTTGCGCTCGGGCATGACCGGGCGGCTGGAAGATCTGGCGCCTTCGGAACTGTTTCAGAGTTTCAACGTCAACGCCAAATCCGGCGCGCTCAGCCTGTCGCTGACCCACGGAGCCGCGCGGGTCGCCTTTCGGGACGGCGAGCTGGTGGCCGCCGTCTATGACGGAAAGACCGGCGTGGACGCCTTTTTCGCCATCCTCGGGGAGAGCCGGGGACGTTTTTCCTACCAGCCGGAACTGACGCCCGAAGAGGAAAAGGCGCCCGAAATCGGGGAGTTTATGTGGCTGCTGATGGAGGGCGTCCGTCGAATCGACGAGGCGGAGGGAGGCGGCTGATGGCCCGGCCCGAGGACGGCGGGAAACCCGGAAACGACCTCCGAAACCCGGATCGCTTTCCGGATACCCGCATCAAGGTTACGGAAGTGGACGCCTGCCCGCTGTACCGGGTGGGCGACGAGTTCGTCACCTCCGGCGCCGCGCTGACGCCGCCGTCGGACAAGGCGGTCTGCCTGATTCTGGTCAACGACATCACCAATCGGCTCGGCCGGGAGGAATGCGCCGACAACGAGGTGTTTCAGTGCAGCGGCTGCACCGGCCGGATCAAGCTGGCCGCCGTGCGGGAGATGGCCTTCTGTCTGCCGCCGCCCAAGAAGTCCGAAAAGGAGATGGCGGCCATCGCCGGGCTGCTCGGCCGCTTCGAGCTGTTTGAAAACCTCGGGGAGCGCAGCCTGCGGGAGATCGTCACCCACCTTCGGTTTCGGAAGTATGCGCCGGGGGAGATCGTGGTGCGGCGGGGCGATCCGGGGCGAAACCTGTACATTCTGGCCTCGGGTCGGGTGGAGATTCTGGGGGACGGCGGGATCAAGATCGCCAACCTGGAAAGCGGCGAGGTGTTCGGCGAGATGAGCCTGTTGAGCGGCGAGTCGGTGGGAGCCACCGTCCGCGTGCTGGACACGGCCCGGATTCTCTACATCAACAGCCGGGATTTCCGGCAGATTCTCAACCGGTTTCCGTCCATTCAGCTCTACTTCGCCCGGCTGCTGGCCCGCCGCCTGGCCATGACCAACACCGCCCGGGCCGAGGAGTTCGCCTCCAGCATGATCGGTCGGCTGTCGGAGATGCCGCCCTCGGAGCTGTTTCAGGTGCTCAACAACAACGGCAAGACCGGCTCGCTGGTGCTGGACCTCCCCGGCGGCACCGCCCAGCTCTGGTTCCGGGAGGGGCAGCTCGTCAAGGCCCGCTTCGGCGATTTGGAAGACTTGGACGCCTTTTTTTCCGTGCTGGCCTACCGAGAGGGGCGGTTCCGGTTCAAGCCGGGCCTGCCGCCGGAAGTCCTGACCGCCGAGCCGCTGGGAGATTTCATGTGGCTGCTCATGGAGGGGGTCAACCGGATCGACGAGGGGAGCTGAGATGTTGGGTCGTTCTCCGGAGGGAGACCGACTTCCCCGATCCGAGGCGCTGGCCTGCCGGCCGGTTCGAAATCCCGAAGTGAACGAGGAAGCCGCCGACGGGGATCGGCTGCGACTGGCCTATCCGCTCCGCTCCCGCCCCTGGGTCGCCCGGCTGGCCGGCTGGTTCGGGGCCGAGGATTCGGTGGCGACCAAGCGGCTGGAGCTGGACGCCATGGGGGCCGCCGTCTGGCGACGGATCGACGGCGAACGCACGGTTCGCGCCATCGCCAAGGAATTGGCCGAAACCTACCGGCTCCACCCCCGGGAGGCCGAAGTGGCCACCGCCCAGTTTCTGCGGGATTTGGGGCGGCGGGGGCTGATCGGTTTGAGGTAATTCTTCCCGCATTCTCCCCAACCCATTCCAAAAGACATGGGCGCGAATTCCAAATGGGATTTCCGCGCTCACCTTGCCTCCCAACGGAACCAACCCGCCTCTCAAGAAGCGTCAAATTTTTTGCCAGTCTTTTTGAACTCTTCGATTTCTCCCGACCTAACGGATCGATTGATTTTTCCGCCTTCCGCTGATAGAAATTCGTTTTGTCATGGACTTTTTTTCCCGCCGGCTTCCGCGAAACCGGCGCCCGCGACGGAGCGAAGGGAGACGATGGGGCAACTGGAGCACATTACCGCCATTGAAAGACGGCTGTGGAACGCGGCGGATACGCTGCGGGCCAATTCCAACTACGCCAGCAACGAGTATTTCCTGCCGGTCATGGGGCTGGTGTTTCTGCGCCACGCCTTCAATCGGTTTCAGACGGCCAAAGCGGAGATCGAAGCGGGACTGCCGAAGCGGGGCGGAAAAACCCGAGCGCTGAAACCGGAAGATTTTTCGAGCAAAAGCGCCATCTTCCTGCGGCCGAAGGCCCAATTCGATTATCTGGTTCAAAAATCCCGGGACGCCGACGTGGCCCGGACCGTGATCTCGGCCATGGAATCCATCGAGGCGGATTACGAAAATCTGGCCGGAACCCTGCCCAAGGAGGAATACCGGGAGCTGGACGACGACGTGTTGGGATCGCTGATCCGGACGCTGAATCCGGAGGAGCTTCGGAACGCCACCGGGGACGTGTTCGGTCGGATTTACGAGTATTTTTTGACCCAGTTCGCGGATCTGAAGGCCCACGACAACGGCGAGTTCTTCACGCCGGTGTCCCTGGTTTCGGTGATCGCCAACGTGCTGGAGCCGGAGCGGGGCGTGGTGCTGGACCCGGCCTGCGGCTCCGGCGGCATGTTCGTCCAGAGCGCCCATTTCGTGGAGCGGCGGAAGGCGAACCCGGCGGAGCGGCTGACCTTTTACGGGATGGAAAAGAACCCCACCACCATCCGGCTGGCCAAGATGAATCTGGCGGTCCACGGGCTGGAGGGGAACATCCGGAAGGCCATCACCTACTACGAAGACCCCCACGAACTGGTGGGCCAAGCCGATTTTGTGATGGCCAATCCGCCGTTCAACGTGGACGAAATCGACGCGGGGAAGGTGAATGGCGATCCCCGGCTTCCCTTCGGGTTGCCGAGCGTCACCCAGGCGAAGGGGCCGAAGAAGAAAAGGGGGGAAACGGGCGAGGAGAAGAAGAAGGAGAGTGCGGGGCGGATTTCCAACGGGAATTACGTCTGGATCAGCTATTTTTACAGCTATCTGAACGAAACGGGCCGGGCGGGGTTCGTGATGTCCTCCCAGGCGTCCAGCGCGGGGCGGACCGAGGCGACGATTCGGGAAAATCTGGTGAAGACCGGCGACGTGGAGGTCATGATCGCCATCCGCTCCAATTTTTTCTACACCCGAACCGTGCCGTGCGAGCTGTGGTTTTTCAACCGGGCCAAGCCGGCGGAACATCGGGGCACGGTGCTGATGATCGACGCCCGGAACGTTTTCCGGAAGGTGACGCGGAAGATTTACGATTTCAGCCCGGAGCAGGAGAAGAATCTGCTGGCCATGGTTTGGCTGCATCGGGGGCAGAGGGATCGGTTTTGGAGTCTGGTTTCGGATTACCTGGAATTCTGCGTCGAGGCGGGGGACGATTGCTTCCGGGAGGAAATCGGAGAGGAGGGCCCGCTCACGGCGTATGGGAACGGAGTGCGGGCGTTCCGGAACGAGGTCGATCCGTTTTTGGATTCCTTGGAGGAAAAGGACAAGAAGCCGGAAACGATTCGGCGTTTTCTCGGGATGAAAAAGTTCCCGACGGACGCGATTCCGGCGTTTCGGGCGCGGGTCGATGGTGCGGGGACGGCGTGGAGCGGGTTCGATTTGGATTCCGGCGCCGAGGGCTTCCACAAATTTTTCGCCGAGGTCGCTGAGCCGCTTTCCGATGGCGCGAAGGCGCTTTCCAAGGAAATGGACGGTTTCCAAAAGGTGTGCGGCCAGTTGGTGGAAACCTGCGATAAATCCTTGGAGGCGAAGGAAAGCGAGCACTGGTTTCCCCGGGAGGTTTCCAAGGCGCTGAAACAGATGGGCGAGGCCCGGCGGTTGGCGGCCGAAAAGCTGAAGCGGGTTCGGTATTTCCGGCGGCAGGCGGCGTGGTTGCTGGAGCGGTTTCCGGACGGGGAATATCGGGACGTGGAAGGGCTGGTCAAGCGGGTGGACCGTGCCGAGATCGAGGCCAACGACTGGAGCCTGACGCCGGGGCGCTACGTGGGCGTCGCGCCGGAGGAGGTGGACGAGGATTTCGATTTCGAGGAGACCATGCGGGAGATTCATGGGGAGTTGGGGGAGTTGAATGCGGAGGCGGGGGATTTGGCGGAGCGAATTCAGTCGAATCTGAAGGCCATGGCAATATGACTTGGGAAAAGATCCCGCTTGGGGAATTCCTTACGCTCAAGAGAGGGTATGATCTTCCTTATTCCCGCAGAAAAGACGGTGAAATTCCCATCGTTTCCTCTTCGGGCATAACGGGATATCACAACGAAGCCAAGGTTGATGGCCCCGGTGTCGTTACCGGTCGATATGGGACTCTTGGGGAGATATTTTTCGTAAAAAAAGATTTCTGGCCATTGAATACGGCCCTTTACGTCCAGGATTTCCGGGGGAATGATCCAAGGTTTTCCGCCTATTTTTTGAAGAGAGTGCTGAACGGAACCGCAAGTGACAAAGCCGCCGTCCCTGGCGTGAACCGGAACGATCTCCACGCCCGAAAAGTTGTCGTTCCAAGGGATTTGGCCACACAAAAAACGATTTCAGCAATTCTCTCCGCCTACGACGACCTCATCGAAAACAACCGTCGCCGGATTCACCTGCTGGAACAGGCGGCGCGGCTGCTGTTCCGGGAATGGTTCGTGTATCTCAAATTTCCGGGGCATGAAACGATCCGGGTGCGGAATGGGGTGCCGGAGGGGTGGGAGAGGGTCCCATTGGAGGAGATTTGTTGGGATAGCCGGGAAACCGTCAGTCCATCGGACATTGCACCGGAAACACCCTACATTGGATTGGAACATATCCCTCGGAAATCCATCACCCTTTGCGATTGGGATACATCGGAGAACATCGAGAGCAACAAGTACCAATTTGAGGAAGGTGATATTCTTTTTGGAAAAATCCGGCCTTATCTTCACAAGGTAGGCTTTGCGCTTAACAAGGGCGTCACTTCCAGCGACGCGATAGTGATTCGCCCCCTGGAAAGCCGACTTTATAATTTCTCGTTATTTCTTCTTTCAAATACCACTTTTGTCACGTTGGTCTCAAAAACGGTTCGTGAGGGTTCCAAAATGCCAAGGGCCGATTGGAAATTTTTGCAAAAACAGATGTTTCTTCTTCCACCCCAAAGAATCCTTTCAAAATTTGATCAAAACGTCTCGCCAATCGTTGCACAACTAAGGACATTGGCTTTGCAGAACCAAAAACTGGCACAAGCCCGCGACCTCCTCCTCCCCCGCCTGATGAGCGGAGAAATCGCGGTATGACC
>CAYFVR010000108.1:0-15086 GCA_964346545.1 uncultured Desulfobacterales bacterium
GGAATTTGTCATTGTATCTTTTTAAATGCCGTTCATTTTGACGGAATCCGGGTAGGGGCGAATTGCATTCGCCCTTTTGCAATCTGGCACGATTGAGCGATGGAAATCCCAAACGGTATTTCAGATGCTGCTGAGTCCCTAAATTTCGAATGGGTCGCCCAATTTCGCGCTTGCGTCAAGCGAGAGGGGTCATTACCCTGTGCAGGATGAGAAAAAATGGCTCTTCGTTTTTTTTGAAAAATCGAGGATTTTCGGAAGGGAGTTTTTCATGATCGAGGAATACAATTTCGGCCGAATCGTGGTGAACGGCCAGACCTATACCAACGATATCAAAATCCTGAACGGAGAAGTCCGCCCGGAATGGTGGCGGGATCGCGGGCACCATCTGGTTCCCGGCGACGCCAAGGATCTGCTGGAGGCGAAACCGAATTTTCTGGTGATCGGCAACGGCCATTCCAGCCAGATGAAGGTGGACGATCGGTTCCATTCCGCCGTTCGGGAAGCCGGAATCGAGTTGATCGAGGAGCCGACCACCCAGGCCGTGAAAACCTTCAACCGGCTCCATGACGAGGGCAAGGACGTGGCGGCCGGGTTTCACCTGACCTGCTGAAGCGGGCGGCATGAACCCGGCCCCTTCGGGATCGGCCTGGATGGCCCGATGGGAATACGGGGGGGAATGCCGTGGTGACCCCATAAGCTGAGCCCCCGGGATGACCCCCCCGGGAAGGAACAGATTGGCGCATTTCCATCCGGAATTTTTCATTCCGCGCCATTCCTCCTTTTCCGCCAAAAACAAAACCCCGACCAGTTTCGCCGGTCGGGGTTTTCGTTTGGGCGGCATGTCATCGGGAGATCAGGCGTTGGGAGCTTCTTCCTTCATCCGATCGATATTGCCCCGAAGCTGCGCGATTTCGATGCCCAGGCTGACGCACTGCTTCCCGTCAAGACAGAGTTCCGCGTCGGAATCTTCCAGGAATGTCTTCAGCTCGTGATCGTCCTTCTTCAGATCCACCACCCAGGCTTTCTGGTTGTCGTCGTATTCCACGTCCACGTCGATTCCGCATTCGCCGATATCGGGGTAGATTTCGCGGATTTTCTCGCAGAGTTTTCCTTTGTCGATCATGTGTCGCCTCCTTCGCGTCGGGGTAAACGACTCCACTGCTCAACCTGGCGTCGCATTGTGAAATAATAGGGATTCCATTCCCCATTGACAAGCCCTTGGAATGGATTCGGTCGGCTCTCCATGGCCGTCGCGGGGCGAAAAACCCACATTCATTCTTGAAACTCTCCCATTTTCGGTTATTCTTAAACCGTGCGGATCGTCGCTTTCGCGGTCTATTTCGGTCAACATTGAATCTACGTCGGCGTTACGCGGTTCGTTCTCACCCCATTGAAATCATTGAAGTGGCGGAAAAGCGGGTGGCAATGATTTCAGGGGTTTGCCCTTTAGTCGCGTAACTCCCGCACGAAAGGAATCCCATGATCCTGGAACGAGAATTAGAGGTGGCCCTGGATGCCGTTCGCCGGGCGAGCGAATTGTGCCGGGAGGCCCAGCGCGCGCTGGCGACCGCCGAAACCATGGAAAAAAAGGATCGGTCGCCGGTGACCGTGGCCGATTTCGGCTGTCAGGGCGTGGTCAATCTGGCGCTTCGCGCGGAATTTCCCCATATCCCCATGATCGGCGAAGAAACGGCAAGCGCCCTCCGGGAGTCCGATGAACTCCGGAGTCGCGTTCTGGAGCTGGTTCGGGGGCAAAGCCCGGACGCCGGGGAAAGCGAGCTGCTGGACGCCATCGACCTGGGGAAAGGCGGCGCGGAGGGCGCGGAACGCTGGTGGGTGCTGGACCCGATCGACGGCACCAAAGGTTTTCTTCGGGGGGACCAATACGCGGTGGCCCTGGCGTTGGTGGAAAAGGGCGAAGTGATCCTGGGCGTGCTCGGCTGCCCCAATTTTCCGCGAACGGAGGGCTCTCCGGGGGCCCTGTTCTACGCCGTCCGAGGTCGGGGCGCTTTCGTCCGATCCGTCGAAGGCGGGGAAGATACCCGCATCGCCACCGACGGCCTGACCGATCCGGCCAGGGCCCGGTTCTGCGAATCGGTGGAAACCGCCCACGCCAGCCACGAAACCCACGCGAAAATCGGCGAGGCCATCGGCATCGCCGCCGAGCCCTACCGCATCGACAGCCAAGCCAAATACGGCGCGGTGGCCGCCGGTCTGGCGTCGGTTTACCTCCGCCTGCCCCGCGGCAAGGAATACCGGGAGAAAACCTGGGACCACGCCGCCGGGGTCATCGTGGTGACGGAAGCCGGCGGGCGGGTGACCGATTTCGCCGGAAAGCCGTTGGATTTTTCCCTGGGTCGAAAGCTGGAAACCAACCATGGCATCTTGGCCACCAACGGCGTTTTGCACGAGGCCGCCCTGGAAGCCATCGCCAAGGTGGTGGGGGTGGATTGATCCGAACCGGATTTTCGACTACCGCTTCTTTTTCTTCTTCCCCCATTGCCACATCACCGGGTTGTCGTCCAGCGCCTCGGCGACCTCGCGGCCGATGGCGTCCATCTCCTCGACCGTTTCCGTTGGAAGCGCCACCGAACCGGCCGCCGCGTTTTGGGCGGCCTGTTCGGGATTTCGCGCTCCGGCGATGGCGACGCTGTTCGGCTGGGCGATCACCCAGGCCAGGGCCAGTTGGCCCAGGGTCAGGTCGTGGCGTTCCGCGATGGGCCGAAGCCGGTCCAGCGCCGCCTGGACCTTGGGATAGACCTCCGGGGAGAAGAGCCGGTTGGCGGATCGATGGTCGCCTTTTTCGAATTGGGGGTCGGGGCCGAATTTCCCGGTCAGAATGCCCTGGGCCATGGGGGAATAGGCCAGCACCGTCCGTCCCGTCTCCCGGCAAAAGGCGATGCCGTCGTTTTCCGCCGCCCGCCAGAAGAGGGAATACGGCGGTTGCAGACTTTCGATTTCCCCGTATTGGGCGGCTTCCTCCATCTGGGCGCGGGAAAAGTTGGAAACGCCGATGGCTCGGATTTTTCCGTCGGCCTTCAACCGATTCAAGGCATCCATGCTTTCCCCGATGGGCGTCTTGGGGCTGCCGAAGCTCCCCGCCGGCCAGTGAATCTGGTAGAGATCGATCACGTCGGCGTCCAGGTCCCGGAGGGACTGATGGCAGGCGGCCTCCAATTTGTCCGCGGCCAGATGGTGGGGAAAGACCTTGGTGGCCAGAACCACCCGGTCCCGCACATCCTTCAACGCCTTCCCGACGATGCGCTCGGAGTGGCCGTCTCCGTAGGCGGGGGCGGTGTCGAAGCTGGTGATTCCGGCCTCGAACGCGGTCCGCATGGCCTTGGTGGTTTCCGCGTCATTGATGCCGGTCCACATTTTTTTTCCGGCCTGCCAAGTTCCCATGACAATGGCGCTCAGGGAAATATCGGTCTGGCCCAGTTTGACCTGCTTCATGGTTCGCCTCAATCCCATTGGACGTCCAGCCGAATGACGGACATTCTCCGCCGGCCGGCGCTTTCGCCAATTTGGAAGGAAAAGGGGACGGTTTCGCCGTTCACCCGCACCCGGCCCTGATAATTTCCCGGCGGCAGATCGATGCGGATGCGGCCGTATTTGTCGGTATAGCCCAGTCTTCGATTCCCCGTGAACACCTCGGCGTAGGAAATCCATCCGCCGGTGGAGCGATCCAGCAACTGGAAATCATCCGCCAGACCCGGAGCCGCGAACACCCCCAGCCAGAGCCCAATTCCAAGAATCGGAAAAATCCAACGCGCCATCGGTTTTCCTCCCTGCATCCGTCCCGCGTTCCATCCATGCGTTTGCCTTGATTCGCCCGTACCTCCCGGAGAAAGGCCGCTTCCCCCAACCCCGTTCACTTTGGGATTTCCGAAGGACGAATGTGCTCGATTCTCCGCGGGCGAATGCAATTCGCCCCTACAAATTTTCGCCAAAATGAACGGTATTGGGCCAAGGCCCCAAAAGCCTCACGGGGAGGCGAAAATCTGAACCGGAACCTTGCCGAAGACGCGGGTGTTCTCCGTCCGGTTTTTCAGCAGGCTGGATTCCCCGGCGGCGAATTTGTCCAGCTCTTCCCCGGGGAAGAGCTGCACGCTGCCCATCGGGTGGGAAAAATCGATATACTGCACCGCCTCCTCGAAGGTCCGATCTTCGGGAATCAGGGCTCGGATCTGAAATCGTCCATCCGGCAGCAGCCGGATTTCAAAATCGGTGGGAAACACGGTCATCGATCCCTCGTGCCAGGGAATCGCCGTCTCCCCCTCCGGCGCGGACAGTTCCCCCGTGACGAGCCAGTTCTCTTTCCCGGACGGCGGTCCCGGGTCGTTTTTCAGGGCGAAAACGGCCAGCGCGAAGCCGGCCACGACGAACAGCAGGGCCGGATAGTTGGTGGTCATTTTTCCGTACTTGCCGAACAGCGGCACTTCCACCCGGGTGGCCGTGGTTTGGCCGTCCGCGCCTTCGATCCGGTAGACCTTCTGGCTTAGCAGGGCGATAAACCCCAGGACGATGCAGAGGCCGGAGAGCGCCAGCACCATGGAAATCGTGGTCATGTCAACCTCCCGGGGAAAAGGGTTGGGACGGGAGTCCATCGTCCGAGAACGACGCGGCCGACCGGCCGCGAAATCAGCGCGTTCAGTTGGTGTCCCGGGCCAGGTCGCTTGAGGCCGACAGCCCGTCAAAGAGACTTTCCGAACCCGGTAGCGGTTTCACCGCCTCGGCGTCCCCGCATTTCGGACAGGGGAATGGTTCGGACGGTTCGCCCCGCAGCAGCACTCGCTGGAAGGTATGACCGCAGGCCCGACATTTCAATTCCAGTTTTGGCATGGAATCCTTTCCATTGGACGCCGGAGGGTCCGCGCCCCGAACCTTCCGGCCGCCGCGGAGGAGGGGCCGCCGGTCGGGGGAACCCGACCGACGGATTGATCCGTTTGATTGCGCGAAGCGCCCGGTTTCCTCCGAAAACGGCGGAAATCCATTGTCGGGAGAAATCCCCCCGACCGACCTTCGTTTCCGGCGGCGGGTTCGCGGCTACTCGGCTTCCGCCTTTTCCCGGAGGGCCGCCTGCGCCGCGGCCAGGCGGGCGATGGGCACCCGGAAGGGGGAGCAGGAGACGTAATTGATCCCGAGCCGATGGCAGAAATCGATGGAGTCCGGATCGCCGCCGTGCTCGCCGCAGATGCCGACCTCCAGGTCGGGCTTTTCTTTCCGGGCTTCCGTGACGCCGATTTCCATCAGCCGGCCCACGCCGTCCCGATCCAGCGTGGCGAACGGATTTTCCGGCAGGATGCCTTTTTCCATGTACTCGATGAGGAACCCGGACTCCGCGTCGTCCCGGGAAATGCCGTAGGTGGTCTGGGTCAGGTCGTTGGTGCCGAAGCTGAAAAATTCGGCGTACTCGGCGATTTCCTTGGCGGTCAGGGCCGCCCGGGGCAGTTCGATCATGGTGCCGAACTTGTAGTCGATTTCGATGCCCCGTTCCCGCATCACCGCCTTGGCCTCGCTTTCCAGCCGTTCCCGCTGAATTTTCAGCTCGTTGGCGTGGGTGGTCAGCGGAATCATGATCTCCGGATGAACCTCCACCCCCTCCCGGGTCACGATGCAGGCGGCCTCGAAAATGGCCCGCACCTGCATGGTGGTGATTTCCGGCAGCATGATGCCCAGGCGGACGCCGCGCATGCCCAGCATGGGATTTTGCTCGTGGAGACTTTCCACCCGGTCGAGCATGGCTTCGGTCTTTTTGAACTGGTGCAGCAGCCGGTCCATCGCCTCCAGGTCCGGCGCGTTCTGGAGCTTGATCTTGATGTCGCTCAACTCGCGCCGAAGCTCCACGTGGTTGGGCAGAAATTCGTGAAGCGGCGGGTCCAGCAGCCGGATGATGACCGGCAGGCCGTCCATGGCGCGGAAAAGACCGCTGAAATCCTCCCGCTGGAAGGGCAGCACCGCCTTGAGGGCCTCCCGCCGTTCGATGGGAAGGTCGGTCATGATCATTTTGCGGACGAAGGGCAGCCGCTCGGATTCGAAGAACATGTGCTCCGACCGGCACAGGCCGATGCCTTCCGCGCCGTAGTCCCGCGCGCGCTTGGCGTCGTGGGGATAGTCGGCGTTGGTCCACACGCCCAGCCGACGGAATTCATCGGCCCAGCCCAGGAGCTTGATGAGCCACGGGTCCTTGATGTCCGGAACCTCGGTGTCCAGTTTTCCCAGGTATAGCTCGCCGGCGGTGCCGTCGATGGAAACCCAGTCCCCTTCGTTGACGATCTCGTCCCCCACCCGCAATTCGCGCCGGTTCATGTCGATGGTCAGCGAGGAAACCCCCACCACCGCCGGCTTGCCGAATTGCCGCGCCACGAGGGCGGCGTGGCTGGTCCGGCCGCCGCGGCTGGTCAGGATGCCCCGGGCCGCCAACATGCCGTGCACGTCGTCGGGCTTGGTTTCGGGGCGGACCATGATGACGTCCTTCCCTTCCTCCTTGGCCCAAAGCTCGGCCAGGTCGGCGTCCAGGGCCACCATTCCCGTGGCCGCGCCGGGGGAGACGTTGAGCCCGGTTCCGAGAAATCGCTTTTCCCGCTTGGCCGCTTCGATTCCCTTCCGGTCAAACTGGGGGTGCAGGAAGAAATCCACCTGATCGGGGGTGATGCGCAAAACGGCCTCTTCCCGGGAGATGAGTCCCTCTTCGGCCATGTCCACCGCGATCCGGACGGCGGCCTGGGCGGTCCGTTTTCCGTCTCGGGTCTGGAGCATCCACAGCTTGCCCTTTTCGATGGTGAACTCGACGTCCTGCATTTCCCGATAGTGCTTTTCCAGCCGCCGAGCGACCTCCTCGAACTCCTCGTAGGCCTCCGGCATGTCGGCCTTGAGCTGGGAGATGTCCTTGGTCATCCGGGTGCCCGCCACCACGTCCTCGCCCTGGGCGTTGGGCAGATAGTCGCCTTCCAGCCTCTTGGCGCCGGTGGTTCCGTCCCGGGTCATGGCCACGCCGGTGGCGCTGTCGTCGCCCATGTTGCCGAACACCATGGTGACGATGCTGACCGCGGTGCCCAGATCGTGGGCGATGCCGGCGGCGTTTCGGTAGTCGATGGCCCGTTTTCCGTTCCAGCTTTTGAACACCGCCTCGGTGGCCAGCTTGAGCTGGTCCAGCGGCTTCACCGGAAATTCATATCCGGTCTGGCGACGGCAGATGGCCTGGAATTCCTTGACCACCCGTCCCCAGGCGTCGGCGGAAAGCTCCGCGTCGGTTTCCACCCGCTGCTGCATCCGGGCGTCGGTGATCACGTCCTCGAACAGCTCGTCCCGGACGCCCATGACCACGTTGCCGAACATCTGGACCAGCCGGCGATAGGCGTCGTAGGCGAACCGCTTGTCGCCCGTCAGCTTGGCCAGGCCTTCCACGGTTTCGTCGTTCAGGCCGATGTTCAACACGGTGTCCATCATGCCCGGCATGGAGAATTTGGCGCCGGAACGGCAGGAGACCAGCAGGGGATTGGCGGGATCGCCGAAGGTTTTTCCCGTGGCCGCCTCCACCTTTTTCAGGGCCTCCAGCTCCTGATCCCAAAGCGCGTCGGGAAATTGGCCGTCGGAATTGAGGTAGGCGTTGCAGGCTTCGGCGGTCACCGTGAACCCCGGCGGCACCGGCACGCCGATGCGGGCCATGTCGGCCAGGTTGGCCCCTTTTCCGCCCAGCAATCCGCGGACGCCGTCCCAATTTCCGGCATACCGTTCGGCTTCGTCCACGTCCTCAAATAAGTAAACCCATTTCTTCATCCGGTCTCCTCTCTGGTTTCCACGGTTCGATGGAATAAACGGTTTCAAATTAGTTTTCTTCTCCTCGGGCCGGTCGGCCGGGAATCGGTTTCGGCGCCGGCCGCTCGTCGTCGAAAATGCCCGGGAGGTCGGCGAGCCCCTCCCGCACCAGATCGTTGATGTTGACGAACCGAAGTCCGCCCCGCTCCTGGAAATGGTCCGCGATGGCGGCCATGGGCCACCGGCTCATGCGGACGAAGACGTTGGTTCCCGGAACGTCCTTGGTGAGCATCAACGCGACGGCCAGGTTGCCGATGTCGTCGTCGGTACACACGAAAAATGCCTTGTGAACGTCGTCGGACAGCGTGAGATGATCGATGTTCACCCGGTCGAAGCGGACCCGTTCGGCCGCGCGGAGTTCCTCCGAAAGCTGGGCCACCTCCCGGCCCCGATCTTCTCGATCCACCACCCGGAACCGGGGGAGCGGTTCCGGCGGCCAACCCCGAATCAACACCTCCAGCAGGTCCCGACCGAATTTCCCGAAACCCAGGATGGAAACCTCCCGGACTTCGCGCCGGGCCTCCCGATGGAAATGGGCGCCGACCATCCGCTCCACCGCCAGCCGGTAGGTGTCGAAAAAGCGGATGCGGACCCGGCCTTCGGTTCGCAGGGCCTCCCGGGCCATTTCGGCCAGCCGTTCCGTGAAAATGTGGGTCCAGATGGTCAGCTTTCGGTCGGTTTCCTTCTCCAGCCAGCCATGGGCGCTGATGGCCCCCTCCAGGTTGACCAGGTCGTCCCCGGCGGCGAACAGGATCGCCCGGGCCCGGAGAACCCCCGCCTTTTCCAGCGCGGGCCGGGTCAGAAAATCGCCCTGAATGACCGGGATGTGAAGTCGGGACGCCCATTCTTCCATCGCCTCCGGGTCCGCGGCGTCGATTCCCACCACCGGAATGCCCCGGGCGTGAAACGTTTCGGCCAGAAGCTTTCCCGTGCGGCCGACGCCGCAAATGACGACGTGGCGGGATCGAAATTTGACGGAAACCAGGGGGGTGAGGCGGAACAGGTAGTTGACGAGCGTGCCCAGGGCGGAAAGCGCCACCACCGGAGCGGCGAAAAAGATCAGCACCAGCGGCCAGGATTGGGGAAAGGCGGGCAGGTCGTTTTCCAGAATGAACAGCCGCAACGTGTGGTAAAAGGCCTCCAGCAGGCCCAGTTCCGGATATTCACGGGGAAATTGGGTGATTCCCACCGCGAAGACCGTTCCGACGGCCAACGCCCACAGGGAGCCTTTCAGCAGAGTCTTTCGCGGTTTTCCGGCCATGGAGTTCCGTTGGCGGCGACGACGGTCGGCGAAGGAATCGGCTTTGCAAACCGACTTCTCGGACGGCGGCGGTTCGGCCGCCGCCGTTCGCCTCCCCTACTCCACCTGTTTTCCCCGGCGAAACTCCGACTGGTAGCGGGTTCCGTCGGGCCGGATGATCGTGCCCATCCCGTGAATCCGGTCGTGAGCGAATTTCCCGACATACTGTTTGCCGTCGACGAAGGTCAGGGTTCCCTGGCCGTGCCGATCGCCCCGAATGAAATCGCCTTCGTACACCATGCCGTCCGGCCAGACCATGCGGCCTCGGCCATGGGGCCGTCCGTCCATCAGGTCGCCGGTGTAATGATGTCCGTCGGCGAAATCCAGAGACCCCGTTCCATGATAGGCGTCCCCGGCCCAGCCGCCTTCGTATTTCTGTCCGTCGGGATCGGTGTATCGCCCCTGGCCGTGGGGGCATCCGTCCCGAAAACTTCCCGTGTACATCCGGCCGTCCGGAAACCGCAGAACGCCCTCGCCGTGGAACCGGTTGTTCCGGAACTCGCCCTCGTACCGTTTTCCGTCGGCGTAAACCATGGTTCCCGCGCCGTTGAATTCCATGTTGCGGAATTCCCCCTCGTAGACCGACCCGTCGGGATAGGTCAGGGCGCCCCGTCCGTGGAACATTCCGTTCTGGAAATCGCCGACGTACTGGCGGCCGTCGGGGGATTCATAGACCGCCTTGCCGGAAAAGCCGCTGTTTTCCAGCGGGCCGATATAGGTCGCCCCGTCGGGATGGGTGAACAGTCCCCGGCCGTTTACCCATCGACCTTTGAAGTATTCCGCCCCGGCCGAACCGGGGAAAGACGCCAGAACCAGTAAGAAAACCAGGGCCGAGCTAAAGATGCGGCCGATGCCGGGGAGGAATCGCCGAAAATCGTCATTCATGGGAAACACCTCCTTTGGGGGTGGAACGCCCGGAAAACGTCTTCAGCAGACGCCGGGGGGCGGGGGCGGACCGCTCCCGGTGTCCGGTTCGGGCCGCCGGCCGCCGAAGGCCCGCCCAATGGCCGCCAGCACGGCCCGGATGCCCCGCCAAATTTTGGGCAGAAGCCAGACCATGAGCGCCAGAAAAAGAATCAAGAAGCCCAAAAACAGCAGCGGAAAATGAAGGGCCGTGAAAATTGCGCCGATGACCGCAAGGTCTTCCGCGAGGGAGGCGGTCCAGTTGGTGAACGGTTCCGGCGAGGCGTTGATCAAGACCCGGGTTCCGGCCTTGGTGGCGTGGGTGCCGGCGGCCAGCCCCCCGCCCAGAATTCCGGCGGCCAGTTGCATCGCCGGGTTGATTTCCCCCACCGCTCCGGCGGCCAGCATGGCGCCGGCCGGGATTCGAATGAAGGTGTGGAGGGCGTCCCAGCCCGTGTCCACGCCGGGGGTTTTGTCCACGAAAAACTCGGTGGCGAACATCAATCCGGAAGCGCCCAGCACCATGGGGTGCGCCAGAACATGCAAGTGGACGGGCAAAATGATGTTGTCGGTGACATGCAGCATTCCCAGCGTGAACAGGGTCGCGTAAAGGTTGATGCCGCTGGCCCAGGCCGAGCCCATGGACAGGGCGATGACGTTGGAAAGTTCGGAAAGGGTTTCCATGCGGCCTCCTTTCGAAAAGCGATTTTCGGAAGATCGGCGGATCAGGCCGAGGGTGGACGACCCTCCCCCGCCAGCACTTCCCGTATCTTACCCGATATTTCCCGCAGATTAAAGGGTTTCTGAATAAAGCCGTCGCAGCCCCGCTCCAAAATGGCCCGGGCCTGCCCCTCCAGGCTGTATCCGCTGGAGAGGAGCACTCGCACGTCGGGGTCCATCGCCCGGAGTTGTTCGAACACCCGCTCCCCGCTCATTTCCGGCATGATCATGTCCAGAATGACCAGCCGGATGGCGTCGCCCCGCTCCCGAAACCGATCGATGGCCTCGGCCCCGGAGGCCGCCTTGACCACTTCGAACCCCAGGGTGGCCAGCATTTCCGCGCCCACGTCCCGCACCATGGGCTCGTCGTCCACCAGCAATATGGCGCCCTCCTCCTCGGTCAGATCCCGGATCGGCGCGGGGGCCGGGGCCGGCACGGGAGCTTCGGTGGTGGGCAAATAAACCCGGAAGGTCGTGCCCTGGTCCGGGGTGGAGCGGACTTCAATGTGTCCGCCGTGGTTCTGGACGACCCCGAAGGCCGAAGCCAACCCCAGCCCCGTGCCGCGTCCCAGGGTTTTGGTGGTGAAAAAGGGGTCGAACACCTGGTCCATGGTTCGCCGATCCATGCCCAGTCCCGTGTCGATCACCTCCAGCCGAATGTAGGCGTTTTCCCGGCAATCGGGCAACCGCCGACACATTTCCGAGGGCGAGACGTTCCGGGTCGCCAAGGTCAGGCGGCCGCCGTCGGGCATGGCGTCCAGGGCGTTGATCATCAAGTTCAGGAGCAATTGTTCGATCTGGCCCCGATCCGCCTCCACGACGAATTGCGCCGCGGTCAGATCCAGTTCCACGGTTACGTCCTTTCGGGTCCGGCCCACCGTTTCGCCGGTTTCCGACGCCAGCCGGTGCAAATCCAGCGGGCTGGACTCGAAACGCCCTTTTCGGGCGAAGCCCAGCAACTGGGCCGTCAGCCGGGCCCCGCTGCGCACGTAGGATTCGATGTGGGACAGCTTTTCCACGTGGGGATGATCCGCCGGAAGGTCTCGCAGCATCAGGTCGGTGGAGCCCTGGATGGCCATGAGCAGGTTGTTGAAATCGTGGGCCACGCCGCCGGCCAGGGTCCCCACCGCTTCCATTTTCAGGGCTTGGCGGAGCTGGGCTTCCAGGTTCTTTTTCTCGGTGACGTCGAGCAGGTAGCCCCGAACCTCGGTCAGTCGTCCCTCCGCGTCGAAGACGCCCACGGCGTTTTCCACCGCCTGGATCACCGTGCCGTCCCGGCGGACCATCTCGGTTTCGTGGTCGGCCACCCGGCCCTCCCGGCGCAGCCGGTCCAGAAAGGCCACCCGATCCGACGCGCGGCAGTAGAATTCTCGAAGATCGACGGAAATGGCGTCCTCCGGGGTTTCATAGCCGAAAATCCCGGCGAAGGCCGGGTTGCAGGCCACCAGTTTTCCCCGGGGCGAAGAGATGTAGGCCCCGGAAAAATCGCTTTCGAAAAATTGCCGGTACCGCTCCTCGCTTTCTTTGAACGCCGCCTTGGCCCGCCGATGTTCGGTCACGTCGATAAAGGAGCCCACGCTGGTGTCGGTTCCGGGTATCAGCCCGGCCTGCACCACCACTTGGTGGATGCTTCCGGCCCGGTCCAACAATCGGCATTCCCACTGGGTGGGCACGTTTCGCTCGTCCCTGCGGCGGCGGTAATGATAATCCCGCATTCGGTCGTGGTCTTCGGGATGAACGAACGCCGTCCAGGGCAGTTTTCCCTCGATTTCCGACCGGTCGTAGCCGGTCATCCGGGCGAATTCGGCGTTGACCATGGAAAGGGTCATGTCCGATTCGCTGAGCACCGTGCCGGTTCCGGTGTTTTCAAAGACGCTTCGGTAACGCCGCTCGCTTTCAAAAAGGGCGCTTTCGGCGTCCCGTCGGCGGCTGATCTCGCGGCTGGCCTGCCGGTAGAGCACAATGACGGACAAACCCACCAGCAAAAAAAGAAGCAGCGCCAGACCCTCGGAGCCAAAGGTCAACCGGCCCCACCGGAGCGGAAGCCCGCCGTCGGTTTGGGGGCTCAGGTAGACCACCCGCCAGCCGGCCTGCCGTTTCAGCGGAACGGAATGGAAGCGATACCGTTGGTTGCGGGGATCCACGGCGATTTCCGGCGACTCCCGGCGGAAGCCGGCGTCGGCCCAGGGCCCGGCGCCGAACTGGCGGGAAGCGGCCAGGGCCCGCCGCGCTTCGATCCCCGCGGGCCAAAGAAACCGGAGATGCCAGTTCGACCGGTTGCCGGAAAAAATGAGCCCGTTGGGATCGGTCAGCAGCCAGATGCCCGTGTCCGGACCCACCTCCCGCTCCATTCGTTCGGCCGGGATTTTGACCACCGCCACGCCCAAAACCTTTCCGTCGTCCGAGACCGGCTGGCCGAAATAGAGTCCCCGCCGACCGGAGGTGACGCCCAGGGCCATGTACACCGACGGATCGCCCCGAACGGCCCGCTGAAAATAGGGGCGGAATTCATAAACCTGGTCGACGAAGCTGTCCGGCCGCGCCCGGTTGCTGGCGGCCAGGGTGGTTCCCTCCCGGTTCATCAAATAACACACATCGGCATCGAGGGCGGCCGCGAAGGTATCCAGCACGGCGTTGGCCTCCGCGAGCGCCGAAGGATCGCCCGAGACGAGTCCTCGCCGGATCGCCGGAAGACCCGCCAACGCCTCGGCCGCGTCCAGATGTCCGGCGACGATGGAATCGATTCGCAGGCGAACCGATTCCGCGCGGGATTCCACCCGCCGCCGGGCGCTCTGGTTCTGGGTTTCGCGCAGGGAGGCGTAATAGGCCCCCGCCCCCAGCAAGGCGGAAACCAGGGCCAGCGCGGCCAGCACGGAAAGGATTGCGCGGAGTTTCATGACGGCGGAAGGGAACCCCCTCCGGAGGACCGGTAGAGCCGAAGGCTGTTGGAGACCACGGTGACCGACGACAGCGACATGGCCAAGGCGGCCAGAATGGGATGAAGCTGTCGGAGCATCCCGGGAAGATCCTCGAACGGATAGAGGACCCCCGCCGCGACGGGAATAAGGACCACGTTGTAGAAAAAGGCCCAGAACAGATTCTGTCGGATGGTCCGCAGGGTGGCGCGGCTCAATCCCACCGCCCGGGGCACCCCGTGGAGCGAGTCGGCCGAAAGGATCACGTCGGCCGTCTCGATGGCGATGTCGGTGCCGGTGCCGATGGCGATCCCCACGTCGGCCGCGGCCAGGGCCGGGGCGTCGTTGATGCCGTCGCCGACCATGGCCACTTTGCGGCCTTCGGACTGGAGCGACCGGACCCGGTTGGCCTTGTCGTCCGGGGAGACCTCCGCCTCCACTTCGTCGATGCCCACGGCGTCGGCGATGGCCCGGGCGGTGACCCGGTGGTCGCCGGTGAGGATGACCGTCCGAATGTCTTGGTCGTGGAGGGCCGCCACCGCGTCGGCCGATTCCTCCCGGAGGGTGTCGGCCACGGCGACGAGCCCGGCGGCCGTTCCGTCCACCGTAACGATCATGACGGTCCAGCCCTTTTCCCGCATGGATTCCAGCGGTTCCCGGGCGCTATCCAGGTTGACCTCGCCGTCCCGGAACCATTCGGGCTTGCCCACCCGCACGGTTTTTCCGTCCACGGTGGCCGTCACTCCCCGTCCGCCGGCGGCCTGGAAATCCTCGGCCGTCGGGATCGAGATGTTTTCGGCTTCCGCGCCGCGAACGATGGCCCGGCCCAGGGGATGTTCCGAACCGGCCTCGGCGGCGGCGGCAAGCGCGAGGAGGGCGCTTTCATCCGGAACCGCCTCTCCCGCGTCGGGCAGACGGATCGTGTCGGTGACGGCCGGTTTGCCTTCGGTGAGGGTGCCGGTTTTGTCCAACACCACGGTGTCGGCCCGGGAGAGCCGTTCCAGGGCCTCCCCGCTGCGGAACAGCACGCCCGCCTCCGCGCCCTTCCCGGTTCCGGCCATCAGCGCCGTGGGCGTGGCCAGCCCCAAAGAGCAGGGGCAGGCGATCACCAGCACCGCCACCAGCCGAATCATGGCCGGGACGAATTCGCCGCCCACGGCCCACCAGATCGCGAAGGTGACCAGCGCGATCCCGATGACGGCCGGCACGAACACCGCCGCCACCCGGTCGGCCGTGGCCTGGATGGGCGCCTTGGTGCCCTGGGCCTCCCGGACCAGCCGGACGATCCCGGCCAAGGCCGTGTCCTTGCCCACCTTTTCGGCCGTGAAGGTCAGCACGCCGTCCCGGTTCAGGGTGCCGCCGGTGACGGCGTCGCCGGGCGCCTTGTCCACCGGCAGCGGCTCGCCGGTGAGCATGGATTCGTCCACGGC
>CAYFVR010000109.1:0-15086 GCA_964346545.1 uncultured Desulfobacterales bacterium
TGGTTGGCGGAAATTGAGAATGGTACGGCATGAGGTTCCTCGCGAATGCCGAAAAGAAAAATGGCACCATAGATCAAACCGGGAACTCCAGATTCGATCTATGGCTCCCGCTTTTTATCGCCAAAACGATCAGAAAACAACGTCTTTTTTTGGAGCTGTCCAAATCCATTTTTTCATCGGGTGAAAAGCTGCGAGTGAATCGGTGCAGAACGTCGAAACCAAAAAAGCTCCCCCGGGAAGTTCATCCCGGAGGAGCCGATTAAACTCGGTTGAAACTTACCAGTTCGGCTTACTGACAGGCGTTGGTGGTATTCTGGAGATCCAAGCTCGCATCGATGGTCCAGACATCATCCCCCGCGCCACCACCCTTGATTCCCGGGTCTACGGTAGTCCCAGTGGCCGTGAAGCTGGCGGCACCGTTTGTAGTAATGCTGTAGGTATAACGCGGGGTCCCCTTGGACGCGAAACCCAGCTTAGCAACGATCGCGGCGTCGTCGGCGGCCGCGCCGTACACATCATGCTCCGCCAGATAGGCCTCCTGGTTCTTGGCAATGGTACCCAGACCCTGCTTCACCTCGGACTGCTTGGACTTGCACTGATAGTTCATGAAGTTGGGGATGGCGATCGCGGCCAGGATGCCGATGATGGCGACAACGATCATGAGTTCGATCAGCGTGAAACCCTTGGTGTTACGAATCTTGGTCATCATGGTGAAACTCCTTTCAAAAAAAATGGGGTGTGTAAAACTTCCGACTTTCCGTCTGTTTTGGATTTCCCGGTTGCCGTTGTTTGGCCCCCGGTTCGTCCCTTGCGTTTGACTTGACCTATTGCAGTCGGCGTGCCAATCTTGAGGATATTAATCTAACCCACTAAAATAACATGCTATAAAATTTCGAACCCGGTCGCACCCCCATTTTTTCCCCCATTTCCCGCCTCTTCCGGACCCAAAACGTTCCAAATTTTGTCGCTTTCGTGACAACTTTTGCGGATCGCCCCCGAAAAACCGAACGTCCCTTACCCCTCAATCCCCAGCTTGCTTAAACGATACCGCAGGGATCGAAGGTTGATTCCCAACAATTCCGAAGCCTTGGTCTTTTTCCCGTCGGCGATTTCCAGCGCCTTCTGGATGTAGGCCCGCTCCACCTCCCCCAAAACGCCGTCCAGATCGACCCCCCTGGCCACCTCCTCCAGCTCCGATCCGCCGGCGGCCTCCTTTTCCCCTTCGTTCCAGCGGCGCTTGTGAATGGAAAGGGCCAGACTGTCCGGCAGAATAATATTGGTGCTGGTCAGCGCCACGCTGCGCTCCAAAAGGTTCTCCAGCTCCCGGATGTTGCCCGGAAAATCGTACTTGGTGAGCAAATCAATGGCGTAGGAAGATATCTTGCTGATTTCCTTTTGGTTTTCCTTGGAAAACTTTTCCAGAAAATGCTGGCAGAGCGCCCGCAGATCGCTTTTCCGGTCCCGCAGGGGCGGCACTTTGATTTCGATCACGTTGAGTCGATAAAAAAGGTCTTCCCGAAATCGCCCCTCGATGACCTCCTCTTCCAAATTTCGGTTCGTCGCGGACAAAATTCGGACGTCCACCACGATGTCGTCGCCGCCGCCCACCGCCTTGAAGACCTTGTCCTGAACGGCCCGGAGCATCTTCACCTGAATGGGAAGGCTCACCTCTCCGATCTCGTCCAGAAACAGGGTTCCCCCGTGGGCCAGCTCGAACAGCCCTTTTTTGTCGCTGCTGGCTCCGGTAAAGGATCCTTTTTTATGGCCGAAGAACTCGCTTTCCATCAAGGTCTCGGGAATGCCGCCGCAGTTCACCGCCACGAAGGGCGCGTCCCGCCGTTCGCTTTCCTGGTGGATGGCCCGGGCGATCAGCTCTTTCCCCGTCCCGCTTTCTCCGGTGACCAGGACGTTGGTCTTGGTCCGGGCCACCTGACGAATCATTTCGTAAATGCGGAGCATCTTGGGGTGGTTGCCGATGATGAGCCCGAAGTGCATGTTTTTTTTCAGGTCATCGTCCAGCCGCTCCTTCTCCCGCTCCAGGGTGCGCATCTCCAGCGCCTTGGCGATGGCCTGCTTCAGCTCTTTATTGTCAAAGGGCTTGGGCAGGTAGTCGTAGGCGCCGTCGTTCATGGCCTCCACGGCGGTTTCCGCGGAGGCGTAGGCGGAGATCATGATGACCACCGTGGCGGGATTTTTTTGCTTGGCGGCCCGCAACACGTCCAGGCCGGTAATGTCCCCCAGCCGGATGTCGCAAAGCAGCAGATCGAACCGGCCGTTTTTCACCTTTTCGATCGCCTCCCGTCCGCTGCCGGCCGTGGTGACGCGATAGCCCTCCCGTTGCAGCATGAATTCCAAAAATTCCCGCATGCTCAACTCGTCGTCCACCACCAGCAAATGGGGAGCCTGGTGCGCCATGAAATCGTCTCCCTTCGCCAAAAGCCCGAATTTGAACCGACCAATGGTCTCAAAAACGTGCGGGTTCCGCTCTTTTTTCTGAATCCAAACGAGAAATTTTCATATCATAGATTACGGAGGGAATACAGGCCAAAGCCGGCGAGGAAAAGCGATGTGGTTTCCATGAATGAACAAAATCCACCGCGCGGGACGGATCGGGCGAGCCGGATCAGTTCCCGACATCGGAGAACGTATCCGAGAACGGAACCTTCCGCTCTCTTATCAGGGTGGACGCCCGAAGAAGTGGGGGGATTCGAGCAAAAATCCCGGAGGATCGAGCGAAAACCTTATTTATTGGAAAGCATGTCCCAGACGAAACGGCTTTCCACGATGGTGGCCACGGCCCGGCCGCGCACCGGCCATCCGTCGAAGGGGGTGTTCCGTCCCTTGGACGCGAATTGCCGGGCATCGACCGTCCAGCGCATTTCGGGGTCGATCATCGTAATATCGGCCGGATTTCCGACGGTCAACCGGTTGTCGATCCCCAAAATCCGGGCCGGCGCAATGGACATTCGGGTGACCAGCTTCTCCATGGACAGCAGGCCGTCGGCGACCAGCCCCAGACTGACCGGCAGGGAGGTCTCCAGGCCGATCACGCCGTTGGCGGCCCGGTCGAACTCGACCTCCTTTTCCAGCGGCGCATGGGGCGCGTGATCGGTGGCGATGGCGTCCAGGGTGCCGTCGGCCAGCGCCTCTCGTATGGCTTCTCGATCCCGTTCGGTTCGCAGGGGCGGATTCATTTTGGCGTGGGTGTCGTAGTTTTCCACCGCCCGGTCGGTGAGGCTGAAATAATGGGGCGCCGTTTCCGCCGTAATCCGGGCGCCCCGCAGGACCTTGGCCTCCCGGATGGCTCGCACCGATTCCGCCGCGCTCACATGGGCGATGTGCAGCCGGGCGCCGGTCAGCTCCGCCAACGCGATATCCCGCATCACCGCGACGCTTTCGGCGGCGTTGGGAATCCCGGGGAGTCCCAGCCGAGTGGCCGTTTCCCCCTCGTTCATGGCGCCGCCGGCGGAAAGGGACAATTCCTCGGAATGGGACATCACCAGCAGATCGAACCCCTTGGCGTATTCCAGGGCCCGGCGCATCATCCGGGGATCCCGCACCGGCATGCCGTCGTCGGAAACCGCCACGGCCCCCGCCGCCTTCAACGCCGCGAACTCGCATAGTTCCTCGCCCCGAAGCCCCCGGGAAATTGCGGCCACCGGATAGACGCGAACGCCGTTGGCCAGACCGGCCTTTTCCAGAATGTAGGCGGTGACCTCCGGGCCGTCGTTGGCCGGGACGGTGTTCGGCATGACGCAGACGGCCGTAAATCCGCCTCGGGCCGCCGCTTCGCAGCCGGTTTGGATGGTTTCCTTGTACTCCTGGCCGGGCTCCCGAAAGTGGACATGCAGGTCGATCAAGCCGGGAACCACCAGCAAACCGGCGGCGTTCACCGTCCGATCCACGTCGTCGGCCAGAATGTCGGGGCGAACGTCCCGAATTTTGCCGTCTTCCAGCAGCAGATCGAATTTTCCGTCCAACTTGCCCGGATCCAGCACATGGCCGCCCTTAATCAGCGTTCGCATTTCGCGCTCCCCCCGCAACGAGATATAAAAGGGCCATCCGAACCGCCACCCCGTTGGCCACCTGTTCCAGAATCACCGACCGCTCCCCGTCGGCCAGCGCCGAATCGATTTCCACCCCCCGGTTGATCGGTCCGGGATGCATGACGATGGCCTCGGGATGGGCCAGCCGAAGCCGTTTCTCCGAAAGTCCGAAGGTCTCCGCGTACTCCCGCTCGGTGGAGAACAAACGCCCCTCCTGCCGTTCCCGCTGAATACGCAGCATCATCACCACGTCGGCCCCCTCCAGCGCCGCTTCCAGCCGATGGGTCACCCGGGCCCCCAGCCGTTCGATTCCCACCGGCATCATGGTGGGCGGACCCGCCACCGTCACCTCCGCCCCCATTTTGGCAAATCCGGTTACGTTGGATCGGGCCACCCGGCTGTGGGCGATATCCCCCACGATGGCCACCCGCAACCCGGCGATCCTCCCCTTGGCCTGCCGCACGGTGAGCAGGTCCAGCAAAGACTGGGTGGGATGGGCGTGGGCGCCGTCGCCGGCGTTGATGACCCCGGCCTTGAGATGGCGGGCCAGCAGATGGGGGGCGCCGGAGGAGGAATGGCGAAGCACCACCACGTCGGCGTTCATGGCCTCCAGATTTCGGGCGGTGTCCAGCAGCGTCTCCCCCTTCACCAAACTGCTTCCGCCGGCGGAAATGGACAGGGCGTCCGCCGAAAGCCGCTTGGCGGCCAGGTCGAAGGAGGTGCGCGTCCGGGTGCTCGGCTCGTAAAAAAAGAGGACGATGGTCTGTCCTCTCAGGGTGGGCACTTTTTTGACCGGACGCCGGGAAATTTCCAGCATCCGCTCCGACGTGTCCAGGATGAGCCCGATCTCGTCGACCGAGAGCGAGGCCATGTCCAGAATGTCCTTTTTGGTGAACTCCATCTTCCCCCCGACTATTCCAGCAGATGGCCAATTCGTCCCCAGCGGACGTCAAATTCTTCCCGGTTCCAGGACCAGTAAATAATAAAGGCCTTTCCCTTGACCGAGTCCAGCTCGACCGGCCCCCAAAAACGGCTGTCGTAGCTGTGGTCCCGGTTGTCTCCCATGACAAAGACCGTTTCCTCCGGAACGGTGAACGGGCCGAAATTGTCCCGGGGCTGCACCGACCCGGGGATGACCCGGGGGTCCTTGAAAACGGCCTGCTCGTAGTCGGCCCGTCGGTCGTTGACATACAAAACCTTGTCCCGGATTTCCACCTGGTCTCCCGCGACGGCGACCACCCGCTTGATGAAATCCTTTTCCGGTTCTTCCGGAAATTTGAACACGATGACGTCCCCCCGTTTGGGATCTTTCAGGGGGACGGCGGTGATTCGGGTAAACGGCACCTTGACGCCGTAGATGAACTTGTTGACCAGAATATGGTCCCCGATCTGGAGCGTCTCCTTCATGGACCCGGAAGGAATCTTGAACGCCTGCACCACGAAGGTCCGAATGAACAGGGCCAAAACGATGGCGATCAGGATCGCCTCGAAATTTTCGCGGAGCGCGCCTTTTTTGGCCGGTTCGTTCTGGTTTTCGTCCTGCTTGTCCGTCGCCATGGGGGTCGATTTCGAATTCAAAAGGATTTCCAAAAGGAGATTTGGGAATAGTCGAACAGAGCCGGATTGTTTCTACCGGTCGGCCGGGGAATTGTCAAGACGAGCCATGCGACCTTTCCTTTTGGAAAAAGGCTTGAACGGCCAGGAACGCCTGTGATAGGTAGAGTGCGGAAGTGCGCAGCTTTCTGGTGAAGCTCCCGGACTTCAAATCCGGTGTGGGGCGCTAATACCGTCCCGGGTGGGTTCGATTCCCATGCACTTCCGCCATTTTCTCTTCCTTGCGTGGATCAGGAACTCGCCAGCCACCAGAGGATCGGAAGGCAGAACACGAGCACCAGAATCATCACCCCGGGGGCCGTCAGATAGGGTTGATACCAAGGCGCCCCCTCGGCCTTTGCCCGTTTGACCTCCGCCAGAAACCAGTTCCCCAGAATCATGGCCGCCATCAACGCCGAAACGGCCTTGATGGCCGCGAGAAAACTTTCCATTCCCTCCCCGCAATTCGCTTCGCCGGACGCGCCCCCTATTCGTGGGCGCCGTCTTCCTCCTCGCAATCCCGGGGCGCGGCCGCGGCCGCCATCTCCAGGCACTTGGAAAAACAATCGGCCACCGCCGCCGGCGGCCGCCTCCCGGTGCAGAGCTTGTCGAACATCTCCTTCCACTCCTGGCCGCCCTGGGGAAAGGTCTGGAAAAAGGCCACGAACCGGATGAGCCGTTCCAGAATGTCGGGCGAAATGGCGTGTTCCATCTTGCAGGCGGTTTCTTCGGCCTCTTCCGGATTCGCTCCCAGCACATCCACGAAAAAGACGTTCAGCGCCTTGTGACGCCGGACCACGTTCTTGGCGTGCTCCTTCCCCTTTTTGGTCAGGGTGATCAGGTCGTAGGGCGCGTAGTTGATGAACCCTTTTTCGGAAAGGGATCGCAGGGCTCCGGTCACCGAAGAATTGTTCACGTTGAGCCGTTTGGCGATGTCCTTGGCGCGGGCCGCCTGCTTTTCCGAAACGATGTGGAAAATGGCCTCCAGATAATCTTCCATGCTGGAGCTGAGGGCGTTGCAATCCGCCATGGGTGTTTTCCCCCTTGTGGGCCGGTGGAAGATCGGCAATAATTACGATTATATCCTGATAGTTGGCCATCATAGGGGGGCGGCTCGCGTCTGTCAACCTTTTTCGGGCCGTGAAACTTTTTTCAAGGAAAATAAATCCTTCCAAACTTTTCATCCGGCCGTTGGATCATTCGCCCGGATCGTTCGTCTCCGCTTCCAGTCGATCCTCCAGTCCGCCCAAGGCCGCGAGAAATTCTCGACGGTTTTCGGCGGCGTAGGGATTGTATCGGTTCATGTCCACGAAGAGCCGCCAAGTGTCGTGGGTCACCACGCCCAGAATGTGCAGCAGCCGCTTGTACCCTTCGGTGTCGATGATCAGCTCCCTGGCGCCGTATTCCGCCAAGCCGCGCCCGATGAAATGGGTCAGGGAAAGACTGACGGCGATCTGCCGGTCGTGTTCCTCGGGGGTGGTGTCGATGGTGATCAGGCCCTTTCCCGTCAGATACCGACGGACCCGCCGGAAGCGGGCGTCGGAAATCCGCTCGCGGCAGAGGACGATTTTCCGGTCCAACAACGACTCGGCCGCGCTGTCGGGACCGAACATGGGATGGGTCGGAAGGAGGAAGACGGTTTCGGGCAGCAGCGCCCGCATCCATTGCACGGGATAAACTTTGACCGAGGCCACGTCGCAGACCAGGGCGTCGGGCCGAAGCAGCGGCGCGATCCGTTCCAGATTTTCCCGCATGCTGGAGATGGGCACGCTCAGAATCACGATCCGCCGGCCGCAGGCTTCCGCGAGCGACCCGGGGACCGCCCCGACGGCGCGGATGGCCTCGGCCTTGTCGCTCCGGTTGTAAACGGTGACCGGCAGATCGGCCGCCAGATAGCGGGCCATGAGCGCCCCAAAACGTCCAAAGCCGACGATCCCGATCATGACCGAGACTCCATGAAGTCCTCCAACCGGGCCAGCCCCCCGTCCAGCACCTCCCGGGTCACGGCGAAGGAAATCCGCAGATGGCCGGGGCCGCCGAAGGCCTCCCCGGGCGCAACCGCCACGCCGGTTTCTTCCAGCAGATCCGCGACGAAATCCTCCGCAGATTCTCCGGATCGGAGCCGCTCGGAGATGTTCGGAAAGAGATAAAACGCCCCTTCCGGGGGAGAAACCGCGAACCATCGAGACAGCCGGGCATGGGCATCCCATCCCAATTTCCGAAGCGCGTCCCGGCGCGCCGTCACCGTCTCCGGCGGCAGAGAGAGGGCGGCCAGGGCCCCGTACTGAGCAAAGGTGCAGACGTTGCCGGTGGCGTGGCTTTGGTGCTTGGCCAACTCCCGGATCAGTTCCGGCGACGCGACGACGTATCCCACCCGGAAACCGGTCATGCTGAAACTTTTGGAAAAGCTTCGAACCACCACCAATCGGTCCCGGACCTCGGCCAGTTCCCTGGCGCTTTTCAACCCGGGATCGGTAAAGACGAAATCGGCGTACGCCTCGTCGGAAATCAGCAACAGATTCTTTTCACGCACCAGACCGGCCAGCGCTTCCCAGGTCTTGCGATCCACCACGGCCCCGGTGGGATTGCTCGGGGAATTGACCAGCACCGCGACGGTCCGGTCGGAGACGGCGGCGGATACGGCCGAGGGGTCCACCGGGCCGTTTTTGGCGGGAACCAAAACCGGTTCCCCGCCGGCCAGCCGAATCTGCTCCGCGAAGCTGACCCAGCAGGGCGCGGAAAGAATCACCTCGTCCCCGGGTTGGCAGATCACCTGAAATAGTGCGAAAAGCGCCTGTTTCGCGCCGTTGGTCACCAGGATGTTCTCGGGGCCGCAGCCCTCGAATTGCTCGGCGACGGCGGATCGAAGCTCCGGGAGCCCGCCCACCGGCCCGTATCGGGTGTGGCCCGCGGACAACGCATCGGCCGTTGCCCGAATCACTTCCGGCGGCGGCGGAAAATGGGGTTCTCCCACGGCCAGGTCGAGAATTTCCCGCCCTTCGCGCCGAAGCTGGTGAATCCGCTCCGTCAGCCGAACCGTCCGGGAGGCCGCCACCCGGCCCATCCGCTCCGCGAACCTCATGAGACCTCCCCGCGCATCCGCTGTCTCAGCAATAAATCGGTGGTCACCAGGGCCGCCATGGCCTCCACGATGGGCACCGCCCGGGGCACCACGCAGGGATCGTGTCGCCCCTTGGCCTCCAGCGTCACGGGATTTCCTTCGAAATCCGCCGTTTCCTGGGCCTTCCCGATGGTGGCCACCGGCTTGAAGGCGACCCGAAACACCACCGGCTCCCCGTTGGAAATCCCGCCCTGGACCCCGCCGCTGTTGTTGGTGATCGTGCCCAGCCGGTTCCCCTTGGTCACGAAGGGATCGTTGTGTTGGGAACCCCGAAGCCGCGTTCCGCCGAAGCCCGAACCGATTTCGAAGCCTTTGGTGGCCGGAATGGACAGCATGGCCTGGGCCAGCAGGGCCTCCATTTTTTCAAACACCGGCTCCCCCAGCCCCGGCGGCAACCCCCGAATTACGCAGGAAAGGACGCCGCCCAGGGAATCTCCTTCCTCCTTGGCCGCCGAAATTTCGGCTTCCATCCGCCGGGCCGCCGCCGGGTCGGGACACCGCACCAGATTCGCGTCCACATCCGCTCTCGACACGGATTCCAGCTCCGGCGGGGTGGAATCCACCGACCCCACCTGGCCGACCCAGGCCACGATCTCCGCGCCGCAGGTCTGGCGAAGGACCCGCTCCGCGATGGCCCCGGCGGCCACGCGGCCGATGGTTTCCCGGGCCGAGGAGCGCCCGCCCCCGCTGGCGGCGTGGATGCCGTACTTGGCCTGATAGGTGTAATCTGCGTGGGAAGGGCGCGGGGCCGTCCGCATGGCGGCGTAGTCGCCCGGCCGCTGATCCTTGTTCCGCACCATCAGGCCGATGGGCGTACCCAGGGTCCGGCCGTTTTCCACGCCGGAAAGGATGTGGACCCGGTCGGCCTCGTCCCGTTCCGTGGTTAATTTGCTCTGGCCGGGACGACGGCGATCCAGTTGCCGCTGAATGTCCGCCTCGGAAAGTTCCATGCGCGGCGGGCAGCCGTCCACCACCACGCCCACGGCCGGGCAATGGGATTCGCCAAAGGTCGTAATTCGAAACAGGGTACCGAACGTGCTGGACATGGTCGTTTTCTTCCATTTCAGGCGGTCATCGCGACCGGGGAATTTCGGTTTTGAAAAATAATCGCGGAGCCATGGAAAGGGATGATCGGTTCAAGCGCCCAAATTCACCAACGCCCGAATCCGCCCCGCAATTTCCGCCGGCCCTCCCCCGTCCGTTTCCACGGAATGATGGGCCGCCTTCGCGTACAACGGCTCCCGTTCGGCCAGCGTCGTTCGGACCTCCGCCGCCAGCCCCTCGTCCGTCAACGCCGGCCGGTTTTCCGCCGTTCCGGGATCATCCCCCAGCCGGGAAAGGATGGTGTCCGGGCGGGCCGTCAGCCAAATCACCGTTCCGGTTTCGCGCAGGGTTCGGAGATTCTCGGGATCGAGGACCACCCCGCCGCCGGTGGCGACGATTTGGCCGTCCTCCCGGGACAAAATTCGAAGAATCCGCGATTCTTCCCGGCGAAACGCCGGCCATCCCCGCTCGGAGACAAACTGCGAAATGGATTGCCCGATCTCCCGGGTCAGCGCCACGTCCGCGTCGATGAACCGGAAACCAACGGCTTCCGCCAGAATGCGTCCCACCGTGGTCTTCCCGGTGCAGCGGTAGCCGATCAGCCAAAGATTCATGCCGGATACAATTCCCGGAACACGTCCCAGAAGCCGGGGAAGGATTTGGCCACGCAGTGCTCGTCCAGAATGCGGACGCCGGGAACCCGGAGACCGGCCACGGCGAAGCTCATGGCGATCCGGTGGTCGTCGTAGGTGTGGATTTCGGCGCCGCGGGCCGGGCCGCCGGTGATCCGCAGACTGTCCGAACCGGTTTCGGCCCGAATCCCCATCTTGCCCAGCTCCGTCGCCACGGCGTCCAGCCGATCGCATTCCTTGGCCCGGAGGTGGGCCACGTTCCGGATGACCGTGGTTCCCTCGGCGAAGGCGGCCACCACCGCCAACGTCGGCGCCATGTCCGGGATGTCGCCCATGTCCACGTCCACGGCGCGAAGCGGCCCGCCGGCGACGGCGATCCCCGCGTCGGTCCGCTCCACCCGACAGCCCATGGCCTGGAACCGGTCCAGCAGCCGAATGTCGCCCTGGAGAGTGTCGGCGGCGGTGTCCCGAACGGTCACGGTTCCGCCGGTCACCGCGGCGGCGGCCCAAAAATAGCCGGCGTTGGAGACGTCCGGCGCGACCCGGTAGACGCCGGGATGGTAGCGCTGCCCTCCGGGGACCACGAACCGGGAATGGCCGTCGCGCTCCACCCGAACGCCGAACCCTTCCATGATGGCCACGGTCATGTCGATGTACGGCCGGGAGACGGGTCCTTCGGTCACCCGGATGTCCAGCCCGTCGGGAAGACAAGGCGCCATGAGCAGCAGGCCGGACAGGTATTGACTGCTGACCCCGCATCGGACGTGGACCAAACCGCCGGCCGGCGCGCCGCCGTCCAGGGCCACCGGCGGACATTGGTTGTCGTGGACCGACCGGGCGCCGACGCCGAGTTCCGCCAGCGCCTCCAGCAGCTCTCCCACGGGACGCTCCCGCATTCGCGGAGTCCCGTCCAGCACCGTGGGACCGTCGGCCAGCGCCGCCACGGCGGTCAACAGCCGCATGGACGTTCCGGAATTCCCCAGAAAAATTTCCCCGCCGGCCCGAAGCCGCCCCCCCGTTCCCGTCAGATGAAGGGCGCCGTCCCCTTCCCGGACCTTCACCCCAAACTGCTTGAGGGCGTTGAGGGTCAACTCGGTGTCTTGGCTGCGCAAGGGATTGAGAACGGAACATTGGCCGTCGGAAAGGCCGGCGGCGATGAGCAGGCGGTGGGTGTGGCTTTTGGAACCGGCCACGCGAACGGCGGCGGATACCGTTTCCAGCGGTTGGATTTCGATCATTCCCCGTCTCCCAGGGCCGCCACCGCGGCGGCCCGCATGACCGACAACGGCGCTTTTTCCCCGGTCCACAATTCAAACTGAAACGCCCCCTGATTGACGAACATGGCCAGCCCGTCAATGGTGACGCAACCCCGTTGTTTCGCCTCCCAGAGCAATCGGGTTTCGCGGGGATTATAGACGGTGTCCATGACCAGCATTCCCGGCTTCAACGCCTCGGACGGGACCGGCGTGTCGTTGAAATTGGGGGACATCCCCAGCGGCGTCGTGTTCACCAGCACCTGGCAGGCGGCGGGATCGAAATCCTTCAACGGCCGGAAATCCGCGCCGATGTCCCGGGCCAGCGCCTCGCCCCGATCGGCGGATCGGTTGACCACCGTCACGGCGGCCCCCTCCGCCCGCACGCCGAAACCCACCGCGCGGGCCGCGCCGCCGGCGCCGAGCACCGCCACCGATCTTCCGCTCAGATTCAGCTTTTCGGTGAGCGCCGCCACCGCGCCCAGGCTGTCGGAGTTGTAGCCGGCCAGCTTCCCGTCCCGGTTGATGAGGGTGTTGACCGCTCCGACCTCCCGGGCCATGGGCGCGATTTCGTCCAGATGATCCATCACGGAAACCTTGTGGGGGATGGTGACGCTGACGCCTCGGATGCCCAACGCGCGAACGGCGTCCACCGCCGCGCGGATGTCCGTCACCCGAAAGGCCAGATAGGCCGCGTTGACTCCGGCGTACCGGAAGGCCGCGTTGTGCATGACGGGGCCGAGGCTGTGGCCCACCGGGTCGCCGAAGACGCCGTACAACGCGGTGCGGGCGTTCAAAGCCATGGGCGCGGTTTCGCCGCCGGTCATCGTTCGCCCGCCTTGGGGTAGGAGCCCAAAATTTTCAGGTAAAGGGAGAGGCCCGCCATGCGCTCCACGGTTTCGGAGATGGCGGCGTCCTCGATGTGACCCTCCACGTCCACGAAGAAAAAATAGCTCCAGTTCTGGTGCTTGGTGGGGCGGGATTCCAGCTTCACCATGTTGAGGCCGGAATCGGCGATGGGCTGAAGCACCCGGTAAAGGGCGCCCGGAATGTGGCTGGTGACGAACATGAGGGAGGTCTTGTCCTCGCCGGTTCGGTGAATCTCGTCCCGGCCGATGACCAGAAACCGGGTGGTGTTCCGGGCCATGTCCTCGATGCGGGAGGCCACCACGCTGAGATCGTAAATGTGGGCCGCCTCGCTGCTGGCCACCGCCGCCGCGCCGGGTTCGTCGGCGGCTTTTCGGGCGGCGTGGGCGGTGCTCCGGCTTTCCACCAGCGCCGCGCCGGGCAGGTATTTCTGAAGCCATTTCCGGCACTGGGCGAACGCCTGGGGGTGGGAATAAACCGTCCGGATATCCCGCAGGGTTCCTTCCTTCGCCAGCAGATCGTGGGAAATGGCCTGATACCGTTCGGCGCAAATTTTGAGTTCGGATTCGAAAAAAAGATCCAGGGTGTGATTGACCGCGCCCTCGATGGAGTTTTCCACCGGAACGACGCCGTAGTGGCAGGTTCCCTTTTCCACCTCGGTGAAGACGTCCTGAATGCTGGGCTGGGGCACGTACTCCACCGACTGGCCGAAATGATTCATGGCGGCCAAGTGGGTGAAGGTGGCCTCCGGCCCGAGGAAGGTGACCCGCTGGGGGCTTTGCAACTGACGGGAGGCGGCCATGATCTGGGTGAACAGGTGGCGAAGCACCCGCTCGTTGAGCGGCCCCCGGTTTCGCTCGATCAACCGGTTGAAAATGGCGCTCTCCCGGGCGCTGTCCAGCACCTGCCGCCCGGCGTCCGCCTTGAGCCGGCCCACCTCCACCACCAGCTCCAGACGACGGTTGATCAGCTCCAGGAGCCGGTTGTCGATCTCGTCGATGGCCCCGCGCAGTTCCAGCAGCTTTCCGCTGGACGGGTTGGCCTCCGCCGGAGGGGTTCCGTTCACGGCCTCTCCGCCGCGTTCCGAAGACATGGGAGGCGTCTTTCCGTTTTTCTCGCTCATGATCCCGTCCACAACAGACATTCCCCAACTTCCCGCTGGGAAAAAGGAATGACCTTGCCCGCCGTGCAAAGCCGTTCCCGGGCTTCCAGCAACAGGTTTTCGGTTTCCGTCCACCCGATGCAGCCGTCGGTCACCGACTGGCCATATCGCAAATCGGCCAAATTGGGCAACAGCGCCTGCTTCCCGGAGGCCAGAAAACTTTCCAGCATGAGGCCGGCGATCCCCCGTTCTCCGCCGGCGCGTCGGCCGATCAGCTCCCGGAAAACGCCGGGCTGTCGCCGGAAATCTTTTCCGGAATTGCCGTGGGAGCAGTCCACCACCAGCCGGGTGGGCAAGTTCGCGGCGGAAAGGGCCGCGCGGGCCGCTTCCACGCCTTCCAGGTCATGATTGGGCCGACGGCCGCCCCGCAGCACCAGGTGGGCGCCAAAATTCCCCCCGGTTCGGATCAGGCCGACCCGGCCCTCCGGCGTCAAACCCGGAAACTGATGGCGCGAACGGGCGGAACGGATGCCGTTGATCGCCGGGGACAGCCGTCCATCCGTCGCGTTCTTGAAACCCGCGGGACAGGCGAGCCCGCTGGCCATTTCTCGGTGGGTCTGGGATTCGGTGGTCCGAGCGCCGATGGCGGCCCAGGAAACCAGATCGCCCAGGTAGGCCGGCGTGGCGGGACCGACGAACTCGGTGGCCACCGGCAGGCCCATGGCGTTGATGGCGGTGAAAAGACGCCGGGACCGCAGCAGCCCTTCGCCCAGGGCGTCGCTTCCGTCCAGCCGCGGGTCCAGGGCGAGCCCCTTCCAGCCAAGATGGGTCCGGGGTTTTTCCACGTAGACCCGCATGACCAGCAGCAGGGCGTCCGAAACCCGATCCGAGAGTTCCCGCAGCCGACCGGCGTAGTCCAGCGCCGCCACCTCGTCGTGGACGGAGCAGGGGCCCACCAGCACCATCGGCCGGTCGTCCTTCCCGGCCAGAATTCGTCGAACCGCCCCCCGGCCGGCGGCCACCGTCCGGCGGGCCGTATCGGTTCCGGGAACCGCCGCCCGGAGTTCCATCGGCGTCGCCAGGGGCGCCGTCGTCCGAGAGGCGGCGCGCCCCCTTTTCGCTCCGCGACCTTTCGCCAAAACCGGCTCCGCCTCCCGTTCCGCTCGGGAAACCGGCCGGGAACCGGCGCCGTCCGTTGCTACCGTATCAATTCGTCCCATGAATCACCGCCTCCAGTTCGGCCAGGGAAATCGGCGTCACCACCGCCTCCCCGATCCGGTTCAACAGGACGAACCGAATCTGGTCGCCCGTCCGTTTTTTGTCGTGGCGCAGGGCCGCCACCGCCGCCTCGGGATCGACCCCGCAATGAATCGGGAGTCCCAGCCGGGTCAGCAGCGCGGGAATCCGTTCCGCCTCGGCTTCGGGAAT
>CAYFVR010000110.1:0-15022 GCA_964346545.1 uncultured Desulfobacterales bacterium
CAATTAGCAACCCTACAGATTTTGGTTCGGGATGTCAAGCGGTTTTTTTGAAATTCCATCTTCGATGGAGGCTTGGTTATTATTGTCGCTTCAAAAGCTTATCATAATCCGAATGGCTACCCACCCAAAACCACAACATCCCTTTTTTGTCACGCTTCCCCAAGGCACGGTAGCCCTTTGTAATCCGAACCGAATACACCGGTAGGTTCGGATGAACCGGCTTGAAATGAAGGCTGGAATACCAAGGATCATGTGCAAATTGACGGTAAGCCATCCTTGCTTGTTGCTGTCCTCGGGCAACCCGGAAAGAAGTTTCCGAAATTGGGCTGTCGTTCGGGATTTCACAACTCGTCGGGATTCAGTTCTTGAGTGAGCCCCTTCTTATCTTCTTCCTCGGCTTCCTGAGCCAGTTCTTCCAAAAGGTCCGGAGAGGCCGCAAATGCCGCATCCCAACGGGCCTCGTCTTCAATTTCCTCCAAAATCAGCGCGGCGATGGCGTCCTGCTGTTCCTCGGGGAGGCCCTTCGCCCGTTCAAATGCCTTTTTCAGCATGTGTGTCATTTCGTCGTTCTCCCAGGAGCGATAAAATCTTAATCCCAAAGCGTCTGAGGACGAGAGCGGCTTGCCGTTCGGCCAATTTTCAAAAAGAAAACTTTCAAAGATTGTTTCGTGGTTGTATAAACATAAGGTCCATACCGTTTCGAAACAAGCGCCAATCTTTGTGTCCTCTATTCTTTCAACCACTCAATTCCCGCAATTTCTTCGCCCACGCCGCCTTCCCATCCCCCTCCGGCACCCTTACCGCCACCACCTTGTTCCGATCTTTGTGGCCGGAGACAATCTCCACCGAAGATTTCGACACGCCCAGGGTCTTGGCCAAAAAGGCCACGCAGGCTTTGTTGGCCGCGCCGTCCACGGGCGGGGCGGTGAGCTTCACCTTGAGCGCGTCTTCGTGGAGGCCAACGATCTGGTTGCGGGCGGATTTGGGCTGGACCCGCACCTTGAAGGCCAGGCCGTCGCCGCGTTCGGCGATGGAAAGCATGGGAATCTCTACCCCTTGCGGATGGCGTTGATGATCTCCGTGGCGGAAACCGCTTCCACGACGGAAATCCGCTCCACGCGGCCGCCGAGTTCTTCCACGAGCGCATGACCGCGAACCGCTTCCGGCGCGTAGTTCCCGCCCTTGGTCAACACGTCCGGGCGCACCGTCTCGATCAACCGCTCCAGGTCGTCGGAGGCGAACACCACCAGAAAGTCCACGCTGTCCAGGGCCCCCAGCACCCGGACGCGCTCCTCGGCCCGCAGCACGGGACGCCCGTCGCCCTTGACCCGGCGCACCGATTCGTCGTCGTCCAGCGCCACGATCAGCGCGTCGCCCAGGGCCCGGGAGGCGAAAAATAGCCGGATGTGGCCGGCGTGGAGCAGGTCGAAGCAGCCGTTGGTGAGGACCACCTTTTTTCCGGCCTGGCGCAGGGACCGAACCGCCTCGCCGATCTCGTCCAGGGTCCGCAGCTTGGCGGCCAGGGGATCGCCGGACGGCCGCAGCGCGTCGGACAATTCCCGCCGGGTCAGGGTGGCCGTTCCGACTTTGCCCACCACAATCCCGGCGGCGGTGTTCGCCAGCGCGGCCGCCTCGGGCAGATGCAGCCCGGCGGCCACCCCCAGACCCAGCACGGCGGCCACGGTGTCCCCCGCGCCGGACACGTCGAAGACCGCCCGGGCCTCGGCGGAAATCAAATGGGGTTCCCGGTCCCGCTCGAACAGGACCATCCCCTCGGGCCCGCAGGTGACCAGCAGGTTTTTCACGCCGGAGGTTTCCAGCAACGTCCGTCCCGTCGCCAGCAAATCGGGCATTTCGGACACGTCCGCGCCGACGGCCTCGCCCGCCTCCTTGCGATTGGGCGTCAGCAGCGTCACCCCGGCGTACCGGGAAAAGTCGCGCCCCTTGGGATCGGCGATCACCGGCACGTTCCGCGTTTCCGCGGCGGAAAGAACGGCGGACAGCAGCGGCCGGGTCACCACGCCCTTGCCGTAGTCGGAGATCAAAATGACCTCCACCTCCGGCGCCCGATCCGCCACAAAACGGATCAACGCCTCGAACGGCGCGTCGGCGATCTCCCGGCGGGTTTCCCGGTCCACCCGCAGCACCTGCTGGGAACCGGCCAGCACCCGGGTTTTGCGGGTGGTGGGCCGATTCGGGTCCCGAACCACCCCGGCGGCGTCCACGCCCAGGGCCGCGAACCGTTCCAGCACCCGGTCGCCGTCCGCCGCCGTGCCGATGACGCCCGCCACGGAAACCGCCGCGCCCAGGGCCGCCAAATTGGCCGCCACGTTGCCGGCGCCGCCCAGGGTGAACGACTCGCTTTCCACGTGAACCACCGGCACCGGGGCCTCGGGGCTGATTCGGTCCACGGCGCCGACCACGTATTCGTCCAGCATCAGGTCGCCCACCACCAGGGCCCGGCGGCCCCGGAGGCGCTCCACGTCGAAGCGGCTCACGATTTGGCCTTGGACGGTGCGGAGCGGCGGCGCTTTGTGGAACTGGATTCCTCCTCGGCCGAACCGGCCGCCGCCGCGTGTCGGGCTTTCGCGACCGCGATGGCGTCGGTCAGAAAGCCGGGCGGACGAACCACCCGGCCTTTCCGGTTCAGGCAGGCGTGGCGGGTGTATCCTTCGGCCAACAGCGGCTCCCCGGCGACCCGCCCGTCTTTTTGAACGGATTGACCCGATTGAAGAGGGGGGAAAGGCCGGTCGCCGCCGGTTTCTCCCTTGTCGGAACCGCCGTCGGACTCCCGGAAGACCCGATAGTCAAACTTCATCCCGGCCCGAACCGCCGGGTCCAAGATCGTCTCCACCACGATCACGTCGTCGTATCGGGCCGGTTGATGATATTTGCAGAAGGCCTCCAGCACCGGCAGGGCGATCCCCTGGGCCTCGATTTCGCCGTAGGTCACCCCCAGGCGGCGGAACATCTCGGTGCGGCCCATCTCGAACCAGCGCAGATAGTTGGCGTAGTAGGCCACCCCCATCTGGTCGGTGTCGCCGTAGATGACCCGATAGGCGGTTCGATATCGCAACATGGATTTATCCGTCCGCCAGCGCCTTTTCCATCAAGGGCCGGAGTTCCTCGTAATCCCGAACCACCGGAAGTTCCGGAAACTCGGCCACCACGTTCCCCGGCGGCCGGAAGAGGATGCCGGCGTCCGCGCTCTGGAGCATGGCGATGTCGTTGTAGCTGTCGCCCATGGCCACGATGCGGTAGTTCAGGGTCCGGAGGGCCTCCACCACATGCCGCTTGCCGTCGTTCTGCCGCAATCGGTAGCCGGCCACGGAACCGTCCGGGGCGATTTCCAGAGTGTTGCAAAAGAGGGTGGGCCAGCCGAGCCGGCGCATGAGCGGACCGGCGAACTGGGTGAAGGTGTCCGAGACCACGATCACCGGGGCCTGGGACCGCATCCAGTCCAGAAATTCCAGCGCGCCGGGCAGGGGCGACATGCCGGCGATGACGTCGGCGATGTCCGAAAGCTTGAGACCGTGCTCCTTCAGGATGTCCAGCCGCTTGGTCATCAGCACGTCGTAGTCGGGCTCGTCGCGGGTGGTCATGCGCAGGGCGTCGATGCCGGTGCGCTCGGCGACGTTGATCCAGATTTCGGGGACGAAGACCCCTTCCAGGTCGGAACAGACGATGTTCATGTTTCCTCGCTTGGCCGGAACGGGCCGGCGTTGTCTTACTCGTTCTCTTCGATGCGGATCAGCGCCGGATCGTCCCGCACCACGTCCAGCCGGCGGATTTCCGTGAAGGCGGCCTTGACGTCGGCCTCCCGGGCCTTGTGGGTGAGCATGACGATGGACACGGGGCCGTCGGACTCCCGCCCCTTCTGCTGTACCGAAGAAATGCTGATGCCTCGCTCGCCGAGGATCCCCGCAATTTTCGACAGGACGCCGGGCTTGTCCGCCGCGGCGAAGCGGAAATAGTAGTGGGTTTCCACGGCGTCCATGGGCATCACCGGCCGCCGCCGGATGGCGTCCGGCTGATAGGAAAGGATCGGCATCCGCCGTTTCGCGCCGGTCAGCTGGTTCCGGGCGATGTCCACCAGGTCGCCGACCACCGCGCTGGCGGTGGGCATCATGCCCGCGCCGTGGCCGTAAAGCATCATGTCGCCCACGGCGTCGGCGCTGATCACCACGGCGTTGAGGCTGCCGCCCACGTTGGACAGGGGATTGTCCAGCGGGATCATGGTCGGGTGAATGCGGGCCTCCACGGCGTCGCCCCGGTCCTTGCCGATGGCCAGCAGCTTCACCTTGTAGCCGAATTCGGCGGCGAAGGCGATGTCCTCCGGCGTGATCCGGGTGATGCCTTCCACGAAGATGTCGTCGAGGTTGATCTCCATGCCGTAGGCCAATGAATTGAGGATGGCCAGCTTGTGGGCCGTATCCATTCCCTCCACGTCCAGGGTCGGGTCGGCCTCGGCGAAGCCTTCGGCCTGGGCGTCGGCCAAGGCCCCCTCGTAGGTGGCGCCCTCCTCGGTGATCCGGGTGAGGATGTAGTTGCAGGTGCCGTTCAGAATCCCGGTCATGGCCGAAATCCGGTTGCCCACCAGCGACTCCCGCACCGATTTGATGATCGGCATGCAGCCGCCCACGCTGGCCTCGTAGGCCAAGTCCACGCCTTCCCGTCGGGCCTGGTCCACCAGCTCGTTGCCGCCGTCGGCCAGCAGCGCCTTGTTGGCCGTCACCACATGCTTGCCGCCGGCGATGGCGGCCTGGATCATCTCCCGGGCCACCGTCTTGCCGCCGATCATCTCCACCACGATGTCCACGTCCGGGTCGGTGAGCACCCGGCTGGCGTCGGAGATGAACACGCCGGGCGGAAAAGAAATGCCCCGGTCGGTTTCCGTGTCCAGATCGGCCACGTATTTCAGATTCAGCTCCGCGCCGAGCCGGGCGCGGATCACGTCGCGGTTTTCCAGCAGCAGCCGGGCGACCCCCGTTCCCACGGTGCCGCAGCCGAGAAGACCCACTTGGATCGCCTTCATTGTTTCTCTCCTCATGATGCCATCCCGCCGGAAACGGGGGATATTGGGTGGTTACATCACCTTCCGGATGCCCCGGACCGCCTGGTTGATGCGCATGTTGTTTTCGATCAGGGCGAAGCGGACGAACTCGTCGCCGTATTCGCCGAAACCCAGCCCGGGGGAAACCGCCACGCCCGCTTTCCGGATCAGGAACTTGGAGAATTCCACCGAGCCCATGGAGCGAAATTGCTCCGGAATCCGGGCCCAGACGAACATGGTGCCCTTGGGGCTGGGAATCTCCCATCCCACCCGGGCCAGGCCGTTGATGAGGGCGTCGCGCCGGGACTTGTAGGTCTGGCGGATGTCCTCCACGCAGGATTGGTCGCCGTCCAGGGCGATGATGGCGGCGATCTGGATGGGCTGAAAAATGCCGTAGTCCAGATAGCTCTTGATTCGCCGCAGGGCGAAGATGGTCTCCGGGTTCCCCACGCAGAAGCCGACCCGCCAGCCGGCCATGCTGTAGCTTTTGGACATGGAGAAGAACTCCACCCCCACCTCCTTGGCGCCCTTGGCCTGGAGAAAACTGGGGGCCTTGTAGCCGTCGTAGGTCAGATCGGCGTAGGCGAAGTCGTGGATCACCATGATCCCGTGTTCCCGGGCGAAATCGACGATCTTCTCGAAGAAGGCCAAGTCCACGGTCTCGGTGGTGGGGTTGTGGGGGTGGCTCAGGATCAGAATCTTGGGCCGGGGCCAGGTCTGCTTGGTGGCGTGCATGAGGTTGTCGAAAAAATTCTGCCCCGGCCCCAGGGGCACGCCCCGCACGTCCCCGCCGGCGATGATGGCCGAGTAGGGATGGATGGGATAGGTGGGGTTGGGCGTGAAGACCACGTCCCCCGGCCGGATGGACACCAGAATCAGGTGGGACAGCCCCTCCTTGACGCCGATGGTGACGATGGCCTCGGATTCCGGATCGATGTCCACGTCGTAGCGGCGCTTGTACCAGTCCGAAATGGACAGGCGCAGCTTGCGGATGCCCATGGAGGCGGAATAGCGGTGGTTGTGCCCCTTGCGGGCCGCCTCGGCCAGCTTGTCCACGATATGGTCGGGGGTGGGCAGGTCGGGATTGCCCATCCCCAGGTCGATGATGTCCTCGCCGGCGCGGCGGGCTTCCATCTTGATTTCGTTGACGGTGGCGAACACATAGGGCGGCAGTCGGTCCAGCCGCGCGAATTTTTGCATGTCGTTTCCCTCCAGGGGGTTGGCTCGGGCCATCTTTCGTTTTTCCACCCACTTACAATAACGGCCGCGGCGCTGTCAAAAATTTGTTTTGACTTTTTACCCGAACCAGTTTAGTTTTCCAAGAAATTTTATCGCCTTATCCCGTTTGCATTCGCAAGCCCACTTGGGGGGACATGACCGATTCGCTCACCTACGCCGACGCCGGCGTGGACATCGACAAAGCCAACAAACTGGTCGGAAAGATCAAGGACATCGCCCGCCGGACGCCCCGCCACGGCGTGATGGGGGAAATCGGCGGATTCGGCGGCCTGTTTTCCCTGAACCTGGCCAATATCGAACGTCCGGTGCTGGTCAGCGCCACCGACGGCGTGGGCACCAAGCTCAAGATCGCCTTTCTCGCCGGGAAACACGACACGGTGGGCATCGACCTGGTGGCCATGTGCGTCAACGACATCGCCGTGCAGGGGGCCCGTCCGCTGTTCTTTCTCGACTATCTTTCCATGGGAACCCTGGACGACCGGGTGGCCACCGACGTCATCAAAGGCGTGGGCGAGGGCTGCAACCGGGCCAACTGCGCCCTCATCGGCGGCGAAACGGCGGAGATGCCCGGCTTTTACGGAAACGGGGAATACGACTTGGCCGGCTTTTCGGTGGGGCTGGTGGACAACGACAAGATCATCGACGGGTCGGACATCCGAGTGGGCGACCAGGTCGTGTCCATCGGTTCCAGCGGGCTGCACAGCAACGGCTTTTCCCTGGTCCGGGCCATCTGCTTCGAGCGGCTGGGCCTGACGGTGGACAGCCACGTTCCCGAGCTGGGCCGGACGTTGGGCGAAGAGCTGCTGACCCCCACCAAAATCTACAGCGAGACGGTCCAGAAGCTGCTGCGGGATCTGCCGGTTCACGGGCTGGCCCACATCACCGGCGGGGGCATGCCGGAAAACATCGTCCGGGTGGTGCCGCCGGCCTGCGACGTGCGCATCCGCCGGAACAGCTGGTCGGTTCCTCCCGTGTTCCGCTTCCTGCAAGAGGCCGGCAAGATCTCCGAGGAAGAGATGTTTCGCACGTTCAACTGCGGCGTGGGCATGGTGGTCGTGACGCCCGAAACCCATGCCGCGGAGGTGGAGGGCCGGCTGCGGGCCATGAACGAAGACGCCGCCGTCATCGGCGAAATCGCCGCCCGGAAAGGTTCCGATTCCCGGGTCCGTTGGATCGACTAACCCCGATCGCGTTTCCACCCGTCAACCCGCCATGATACCCGCCATCGCCTTTCTTTCCGCCGGGCTCTCCGTCGCCCTGACGCCGCTGGTCCGACGGCTGGCCATCCGCCGCAACTGGGTGGCCCATCCCGTCAAGGACCGCTGGCACAGCCGCCCCACCGCCCTGATGGGCGGCATGGCCATCTACGCCGGTTTCGCCCTGCCGCTCTTCTTCCTGGCCGATTTTTTCTCCTTGATCCCCCGTCTGGACGCCGGGGTTGGCTTTCGGCCGTTGCCCGATCCGGACGCCGCGGTCTGGCTGGGGGCCACGCTGCTGTTCGGCCTCGGCCTGGTGGACGATTTCATCCGGATCAAACCCCAAAGCAAGCTGCTGGGACAGATCCTGGTCGCCTCGCTGGTCACCTTCCTGGGATTTCGCCTGCACTGGTTCGACTCCCTCACCCTGGACACGGTGATCACCATCGTCTGGATCGTGGGGGTGACCAACGCCTTCAACCTGATCGACAACATGGACGGCCTGTGCGCGGGCGTGGCGATGATCGCCTCCCTCTATCTGGGACTGCTGCTTTCCGCCGGATCGATCGCCGGAATGGCGGCGCCGTTTCTGCTGGCCGGAGCCCTGGCCGGCTTTCTGGTGTTCAATTTCAATCCGGCGTCCATCTTCATGGGCGACTGCGGCAGCCTGCCCATCGGTTTCGTGCTGGCGACGTCGGGGCTGGTCTTCGCCGGAAGCGCGGCCGAAACCCGGCTGGCCGCCTTCGCCGTGCCCATCATGGTGCTGATGGTGCCATTGCTGGACACCAGCCTGGTCACCCTGATCCGGCTGCTCAGCGGCCGCAGCGCCGCCATGGGCGGACGGGATCACACCTCCCACCGGCTGGTGCTGATGGGCTTGAGCGAACGGGACGCCGTGACGCTGCTCTACGGGGTGGGCGCCGTCTCCGGCGTGGCGGCGCTTTTCGTCGGCAGCCACGACAGCATCACCTCCCCGGCGGTCATGGTGCCGCTGGCGGTGTCGGCGCTGCTGATGGCGGTGTACCTGGCCCAGATTCGGGTCTACCCCGAAGGCGACTTCTGCATGTTGCGGGGCAAGGCCTATACGCCGATCCTGCTGGAGTTGACCTACAAGCGCCAGATCCTGCTGGTGCTTCTGGACTTCGGGATGGTGGCGTTCGCCTATTACTTGTCCTATCGGCTGCGCTTCGGCGGGGACGATCTTTATTTCTATTTTCAGCTTTTTCTCCACTCCCTGCCCGCCATCATCGCCTGCAAGCTGCTGGCCTTTTTCGTCATGGGCGTCTACCGGGGCATCTGGCGCTACATGAGCAGCAACGACGTCTACGTCTACCTGAAAGCCTCCACATTGGGCTCGCTGCTCTCCATCGCCGCCGTCACGTTTCTCTACCGCTTTCAGGATTTTTCCAAAGGCATTTTCCTGATCGACTGGCTGATCACCACCGCCCTGCTGCTGGGCACCCGGGGCTCGTTCCGGATCGCCCAGGACGCGCTCAACCGCCGGCGGAAGCGCGGGGAGCGGGTGGTGATCTACGGCGCGGGCCGAGGCGGGGAAATCCTGCTGCGGGAGCTGCTTCAAAACGACCGCCATCATCTGCGTCCGGTGGGCTTCGTGGACGACGACGCGCTCAAAACCGGAAAGAAGCTGCTGGGCTATCCGATCCTGGGCACGTTCCAGGAGATGGATCGGCTGCTGGCGCGCCACGGGGTTCGGGGGGTGCTGGTCTCCTTCAACGGAAGCGCGCCCCCGGAACGGGTGGAAGCGCTTCGCCGGTATTGCATGGAAAAGGGGCTGGATTTGAAAAAATTCGCCATCCACCTGGAAAACGTGGATTTGGAACGGAAAAACTGATTGAAATAGCAAAGCAAACGGCATTGCGGTTCATCCGAATCATTTCGATGGCCCCGATGCGCGAGAGAAAACCATGTTTTTGCCCATATCCGATTTTACCATCGAAAAAGCCCGCTCGCTGCTGATTCCGGTCGGAAAGACCCCGGATCGCCGCGAGATCGTGGAAAAGCTGCTGGAAGCGGCCCGCCGCATGGGGCCGAACGCCTTCCGGGAAAGAGCCTCCCGGGCGCTGGTCCAAGCCCTGCGCCCCGGCGACATACTGCCGGAAACCTATGCCGACCATCGCGCCATCGTCTCCGACGGCATCGAGCTTTTCTTTGCCCGGCTTTCCCTGCCCCGAGCGGTGTCCCTGGCGGCGGAACAGATTTGTTTGGACCCGGCCACCCCGGCGCGAGAGCGATTGGTGGCGCTGGCGCGATCCGTGCCCACGCTTCAGAAGCTGGGGCAGATCATCGCCCGGAACCGGAATCTGGACCCGTCGCTTCGTTCGCTGCTGTCCTCGCTGGAAAGTTCGGCCGGCGGCGACGATCCGGAAACGGTGCGGGAACGGGTAGACCGGGAAATCGCCAACTATCGCGCCCCCTATCAAATCCGAATGGAACGGGAACTGCTCTACGAAGCCAGCGTGGGCGCGGTCATCGGCTTTTCCTGGGCCGCGCCGAACACCGGCCAAAGAGGGGAGGGCGTGTTCAAAGTGCTCAAACCCGGCGTGCGCGGCCATCTGGCCGAGGAGTTTCGCATTCTGGACGACCTGGCGGAGCACTTCGAAGAACGGCGGGATCGGTATCCGCTGCGGTCGTTTCGCTTTCGGGAAACCTTCCGGGACGTGCGGACGGCGCTGGAGGAGGAAATCCGGCTGCGGGGCGAGCAGGATCATCTGCGCCGGGCCGATCGATTCTACGCCGAGGACGACCGGGTTCGGGTGCCGTCCCTCCTGCCTTTCTGCACCGACAACGTCACCGCCATGGAACGGATGCCCGGCGGCAAGCTGCTGGACCTTCCCATGAACGCCGAGGAACGACGGGCCGCGGCCCGGGCCCTGTTCCGGGCGCTGATCTGGCGGCCGCTGTTTTCCCTGGCGGAGGAGACGCCGTTCCACGGCGATCCCCACGCCGGAAATCTGTACGCGTTTCGCGGTCCCCGAGACGAAGTGCTGCCGGTGCTGCTGGACTGGAGCCTGTCGGACACCCTGGCCCGGTCACAACGGATCGGGATGGTTCGGCTGGTGATGAACGTCCTGCTGGGCGACGCCGAGGCGGTGGCGGAAACGCTGTCGGGCTTGTCGATCGATACGGATCGTTCAGACATCCATCGGATCGTGGGAGAAGCGCTGGCGGCGCCCCGGCCGGGCCGATTGGGGAAACCGGCCGGCCATCTGGCCCGGGCCTTCGACGTCATCGACCGCACGGCGATGGCGGGGATTCGCTTTCCCGGCGAACTGCTGTTGTTTCGGAAGGCGTTTTTTACCCTGGACGGCGTGCTTCACGACCTGGACCCGGATTTCGAAATGGACGCGGCCGCGGCGGAACTGGCGGCCGATGCGTTTTCCCGGGAAATTCCCCGCCGCTGGTGCGCGGGCCTGATTCCCCGGCTGGACCGCGCGGACCAGTACGCGACCCTGCTTTCCAACCGAGATCTGGCCTGGTTCGCCGGCCGGCTGATGTTGGAAGTCGGGGATCGCGGCGGCCGATACCTCGCCGGCCTGGCGGCGAACCAGATGGAACTGTTCAGACGGGTCGCCTGCCTGACGCTTCCCGCGGCCTGCTGATGGCGTATCTACGGCAGGCGGTTCCAACCCGTCCGGTCCCACGATGTTGGATATTCTTCCTTCTGGCCGCGCTCCTGGCCGGCTGCGCCACTTTCGTCCCAATCCCCGCCGAGCCCGACCGGCGTACGCTTTCCCTGGTGGACCGGGCCGTCGCCCGCGCCGGAGCCGGGGACGCGGCCTATGCCCGGGTGCCGGGTTTTCCCTATCTGCGGGTGAATCGGTTTTTGGCGGCGGCGGGGGAAGAAATCGCCCCCCGCACAGGAAGTCCCCCTTTTTCAAATAGGGATTTAGGGGGATTTTTCGGCGGCGAATCTATCCAAACAGTCAATTTGGAAGAAAAAACGGACGATGGGGCTTTGGCCCGCGCCGAAATCCCCCCCGGCCCCCCTTTGGAAAAGGGGGGGGAAACAAAAAGTCCCCCTTTTTCAAAGGGGGATTTAGGGGGATTTTGGGGCAATGAACCCCCCTCCGGCACCTGGCTCCAAGCCCTCCGCCAACTGGACCGCGAGGCCCGCGCCCGGGAGATCGCCAATCTGCCCAAGACGACGCTGATCGCACTGGGTGAACGGTTGGGAATCGCGGCGGGACGGGGGACGCTTCTGACGGCGGCCATCCGGGCGGGAGACCGGCTGCTGGAAAAAGAGGGGAACGATCCCGGCACATTCGCCCGGATCGTTCAAAACGCCAAGGTTCCCTCCGAATACAGCCTGTTTTTGCGGACGGCGGGCGTTTATCCGCTGACGGTGCTGCCGGTGGCCTGGGTCACCCACCGGGTGAACCAGCGGTTCGCGGGCTGGCGCCAAAAACCGGAAACCGCGCCGGCGCTTCGGGGGGAACGGGTGGTGTTTGGCCCGGGGAATTCGGAACGGATGTCGGCCCCGGAGATGGCCCGGCTGTTCGCGCCGGAAAACCGGGACCCGCTGGGGCGGCCGGTGTTGACCGAAGCGGAGGAAGCGTCGTTGTTCCGCCATTTCGCGCCAGTTTTCGCGGTGGACGTCGCCGCCGCCTACGACCGGCCCGGGAAAGTGGTCTGGAATGGACCGGCGGCGGCCGTGGATCCTCGGTTTCCAACCGTCTACACCTACCGGACCCACGGGTTTTTTCGGGGGAAAACGGCGGCGCGGCTCCACTACGTGCTCTGGTTTCCCGCCCGGGACGGTCCCGTTCCCGCGCCGTACGAACGCGGCCATCTGGACGGATTGACGGCGCGGGTGAACCTGGACCCGGCGGGGCGGCCGTTCATGATGGACGTGATGAACAACTGCGGCTGCTACCATTTTTACGTGCCGGACGGCGAGCGGCTGGCGGAGACGATCACCCGGCCGTTGCGGCTCGATCCGTTCGCGCCGACGACCTTGCCGGACGGCTTTCCGGGCAAACGGCTCGTGCTGGACGTGATGTCGAGCTGGCATCAAGTCTACCGGATTTCAACGGAGGAGGGGGATCGGGCGGGAAAGACCTACGCCCTTTTGCCGTATCGGGCGTTGGAATCCATGCCGCGCCCGAACGGGCGTCGGGAGAGCCTTTTCCGGCCGGGCGGCATCGCCAAGGGGTCGGAACGGGTGGAACCGCTGATCTTTTTCCCCATGGGCGTGCCGGACGTGGGCGCCATGCGCCAACGCGGCCACCACGCCATCGCCTTCGTGGGGCGGGACCATTTCGACGATCCCCATTTGTTCGAACGGCATTTTCGGTTTCGGTGAAAAACCGCATGGGTCTTACCCCGCACCCCCCTTTTCTTCCACGAAATCCTCCGCCCCTTCGGCGAGGCCTCCAGCGCGTTCCCGATCAGGTTGGACAGCATGGCGTAGCACAGCAAATCCTCCCCGGCATCGTCATAATCGAAGGCCCAAATCGCCGCCCCCCAGCCGTTCCAATGCCGAAGCCAGCTCCGCGGCGGAGAGGGGCGTCACCCGGGCGCAGGCGTCGTCGGACTCCGGGCCCGCCAATCCGGCGGCCCGAATGCCCCCGGTCACGGCGGAAAGGGCCCGCTCCAACCCGGCCAAGGCGTTCGCCAGCGCATTCGACGGATCGGCGCCTGGCTCCTGGAGCAGCCGTTCCAGCGCCAGAATCAATTCGTCCGCCGTGGCGAAGGAGGCCAGGCCGGCGCCGGGCGGCCGCTCCCGCAGAAGGCTTTCGTAAAAGATTCCCCGCCGCACCCCGATGCGAAACGGCAACAAATCGGGGAGGGCGTTCAGACCCGAAATGTTACGGAGAATCGTCGCTCGGGGGCGACGCCATTTCCGAAGGAACCGCCATCCTTTTCACCCGTGCGATTTCCATCTCGAAAGCAAAATCCGGGCCGGAAACCCCATTCTTCCGAAATTTTTCCAGTTTTTCCCAAAACTCGCCAGACAAACCATTGCTTTTCCCCTTCCATTCCGCGATGAAGAAGGCCGCACGGACGGCTTCGCCGCCCGCCCCGCCGGGCCCGGCAGGGATTTCAAATGGAAACCGGGACCGAGTTCCCGGACGAAAACCCCGATCCATCGAAAAAAGGAGTCGCTTTCATGAGACAGTTGACGTTGCTGATGATGGGTTTCGCCCTGATGTTCGCGGCCGGCGAGATCGCCCTGGCCCAAGGAATGCATGACGTCGAGCCCATTTCCGCCCAGGTGATGACCCCGGCGGAAAACCTCGAAACCGGCGAAGTGCGCTTTTTCCCCACCCCCGCCGACGTGCCCGAGGGATGGGTGGTCATCGACGCGCCGATGCCGCCCCCGGAACCGAGGGAACCCTCCGACGGATCCGATGATTTTTGCGCCCAAGTGATCACCTACGGCCAGAATCCGGACACCGGGGAATGGGAGACCTTCCCGACCCCCTGCGACGTGCCCGAGGGCTGGGAAACCTCCCTGGCCTTGCCGGTCGATCTGGATCGGCCGATTCCGGTGGAGCCCGACGGCGGCATCGGCGACGGGGCCGGCCCGCCCTGCATTCAGTTGATCACCTGGGCGGAAAATCCGGACACGGGCGCCTGGCGAATGTTCCCCACTCCCTGCGACGTGCCCGAAGGCTGGTCCACCGCGTTCGAGCCGCCCGCCGGCGCGGCGGTGGAGGAACCGGCCATTTCCCCGAATCCCGACGGCGGCGACATCGCCCTGGAGCCCTACGTGGACCCCGAAACCGGTGAAATCCTGTATCCCGAAGGCGCGGGGGACATGGTCCCCGCCGATCCTTTCGCCCTGGCCGATTTCCCCGAGGCCGAGGCGCTGATCGGAACCGGCAGCCTGCGGGTGACGGCCGGCAAGGACGGCGTGACGCCCGATCCGATGCTGACCTACGGCGACGCGCTCTCCGTAAAGGTGGGCGTGGAGGCCGGACTGGCCGGCGTGTACGACCTGTACGTGGCCTTGGAGGAGCCGGACGGCGACCTCACCTTTTTGCATCACGAAGGCACGGCGGATCGGCTGAATCGGCCCAACCGCTACTACGCCCCGGTCTTCATGTTCTTCAAGACCACCACCATGCGCTTCAGCGCGGAGCCGGTGGCCGCCGCGCCGGCCTGGGAGGCCCGTTTCCTGCGGCCGACGCCGATTTTCAGCTCCGCCATCTTCCCCGGCACTCCCGCCGGCGCATACACCGCCTGGGCCATCCTGACCGGCCCCGGCGAATCCCCGCTGGACCCGGCCAACTGGCGCGAAGCCGATCGGGCCGGCTTCATCATCGAGTAAGCCGATTCATCGCCGATGACGCCCCCGGGCGCACGGCGAACGGGAGGCGGCCCGACCCCGGGCCGTCCACGACCGCTTCGGTCGTGGACGGCCCTCCTTTGTACGGGCGGTACGCGGAATTCGGGAGTCCGGTGGAAAAACCGGTTTTCATCCGGCGGCTTTCTGGTAAAACGGGGCCATGAACCCGACGCCCAAATTCCATTTCCGACGATTCATCCCCGGCGACGCCATGAAAGAAAA
>CAYFVR010000111.1:0-8351 GCA_964346545.1 uncultured Desulfobacterales bacterium
TTTCAGGTCGGACCATTCCCCGGAGGGAAGATCGGGATCCCGCGAAAACCCGGAATCGGAAAAACCATAATCAAAGAAATGAGACTTTTGCAAGAGAGAATCGACGGAAAGGACGGAAAGATGGATGTCCAATCGACGCGGAGCGGGTTTGGAGAGATGGGGCGGAAAGGATTTGCGGGGGAAAAAGCGGGTCCGGGGCGGGGACCCGCTCGCAGGCGGAAAGACGACGCCCTTCCCGGTTCCGGGAAATGGCGCGAAGAAATGGAATTTCGGCGCTACCGCCCCAGCGCCTCCGGCGGCACGTTCACCGTCAGAATGTTGATGCCGATCAGCCCCCCGTTGAGGGTGAGGGGAAAGCGGTTGCCGTCCCGGACCACGGTCATTTGAACGACCTGTTCGGCGGAACGGCCCTTGACGGCGTTCACCAGCTGCTGGGCGCTGTTGATGGCTTCCCCGTCGTATTCGACGATCAGGTCCCCCTGCCGCAGGTCCAGGTTTTCCGCCTGGGTGCCCTCCTGCACGTTGATCACGCGGACCACCCGCTCCCGCCCCGCCTCCGCTTCGTCGCCCCGGGGACGGGGCGGCGGGGCCGGCCGGGCCACTTCGATTTGGCCGGCCGGAAAGACGGAAAGCCGTCGAAGCCGAGTGCGGCTGTATTCGAAGGCGTAATTGTTTTCCTTCAGATGGCGCATGAGCCGCTTCAGCGCATCCTCCGCCGGCATGTTTTCCACCTGAAAGGAGAGCGGGTCGTCGATCCGATGGTTCAATCCCTGAATCCGGATGTCGCCGGCCTCCCGGATTTGGTGGAGCACCTCCCCCAGCGGCTCGCCGTCCGCCCGAACGGTGAGCCGGCCCTCGGCGTATTCCACCAGCGGAACGATCCCGTCCTCGGGAACGCCAAGGTCTTCGAATTCCTCCGGATCCCCAAACTCCCCGGTCTCGTCGGGAGTCCGGGACGGAGATGCGGACTCCGGAGGGAGATCGGCCTCGCTTTCCCGCGGCGCCTCTTCGGCGGAAGAATCCTCCGAAGAGGCGGGAGCGATTTCGTCTTCATCCGCCTCGGAAGCGAGGCCGGAGCGGTCGTCCCATTCGGCCGCGACCCGGTGAACCTCGTTTCGTTCCGGCAACAGGGTTTCCGCCCGGGCCATCCGACGGATTTCCGCGGCCGAAGACGTTTCCGGACGGACTTCCGGAGCAATTCCGGTGGCCGTCTCGGATTCCGCCGCCGCGGGCGACGACGCCAAAACCAGCGCCCAAAGAGTCCAGACCGTCCAACGAAGAAGAATCCGGAGGGAGGGCCGATACAAAGGTAAATCCACGGGGTTCATCCCTTACGCTTTATTTTTTAACCGCGCTTTGCTATGCAATAGGCCGTCTCGTCCGGCGGAGAATTCCCGGCCGGACAAATTCCATCATAGCCCTGAACCCCTCGATTGACAAGGACAACCGGCCCGGAAACCGGCCGGTGGAAGCCCCTGGAGAGGCGATGAATTACCCGAACCTGATTGTCGGGGCCGTTCTGGCCCTGCTGGGCCGAAAACTGTTTTGGCTGTTCGTGGGCGGCCTCGGATTCATGGCCGGATATTCCTACGCCGAGGCGTTTATCGGACAACAGCCCGAGTACATCGTGGTGCTCATCGCCATCGTGGCGGGGGTCGCCGGCGCGATGCTGGCCATTTTTCTGCAAGGGCTGGCCGTGGGCCTGGCCGGATTCATGGCGGGCGGATTCATCGCCCTGGAAATCCTTCGGATCACCCAGTTCGCCCCCGGCCAGTTCACCTGGCTGGTCTGCTTCGGGGGCGGCATTCTGGGAACGGTTCTGCTGGTCTTCGTGTTCGACTGGGCGCTGATCATTCTGTCCACCGTCATCGGGGGCTCCCTGGTGGTGGAATCCCTGCCCATGGATCCCCAGTTTAAAATCTGGTCCTTTCTGACCGTCGTGGTGGTGGGCTGCGCCGTTCAGGCCAAGCTGATGGAGACGGGGCCGGAGGGGGAAAACCGGCGGCGGCGGAAACTTCGGTGAGGCCGCCGCCGGAATGGACCCGTCGGCCGGGGACGGAGACCGACATGGGGTCGAATGGAACGCCGCCGAAAAGCCGGGCGAACCGAACCGGCGGCGGCCTCACCGAACCGCCGCGAGGAAGTGGCTGCGAATCTGTTCGAAATGATTTTGGTGATTGCGGATGCGCCACCAGGCGTATCCCCGCTGGACCACCGACCAGGAGGGCCGGATGATCCGATCCCTCCCCTGAAGCAGAGCCTGGACGTTTTCGATGCCCCGGCCCGGAAACGGTCCATCCTCCCGTCCGCCCAGCCAGCGTTCCGGCGGCGTGAATTCCGCGGACCAGGAAAACGGATCGGAAAAAATGATCCGGGCGTCCCGCTTCCGGGAAACCCGATTCATTTCCGTCAGGTGAGCCAGGGGATGGGGCACCTTGTCCAGCACGTTGAGGCTGGAAACGGTGCCCACCAGGTTGGCGGGGAAGGGCAACGCGGCCACGTCCGCCACCACGAATTCCACCCGTTCGGTTTTCCAGTGGCCCGGCAATTGGATTTGTCGCCGCTCGGTCAGCTCCCCCTCGACCCGGACGGAAAAGATCAGCTCCTTGTCGCGCATGAGCCGCCGAGCCCACCGAATCAAATCCGGCGACCGGTCCACGCCCACCGCCAGATCGCAGGAAAGGCTCATTTCAAACGCGAACCGTCCCGTGGCGCAGCCCAAGTCCAGGGCCAGCCCGTTTTCGTCCCGAAGCTGCTCGGCCCAGACCCGATAGGCGTTGGTGGCGTCCGCGTCTCCCATCAGGTAGGCGAAATGGCTCCACAAATAGGCCGAAACCACCGCGTCCCCCAGGTAGGCGTCTCCGCCGGGCGCGGAATCGGAGTCCGGCAGCAGGGTCGCCACCCCGTCCCGGATCGGATAGCGCCGTTGGCACGTCCCGCAGGTCAGCTCTCCCAGCACGATGTCGTCGCCTTCGGTGTGGCGGCGGTCGCAATCCAGGGCGATTTCCCTGGGCAGACAGGCGGGACAGATCAGGATTTCGGTCAACGCACGTTTCATTCCGGCTCCCCCCAGAGGCCCGCGCGCGAACGGGCGCGGTTCCGAATGCATGAACTCCGACCTCCGCCCGGAACGACCCGAATCGGCGCGGCCGCCGGGCCGCCCGGGACCGTCAACGAAGATGGAATCCACATGATAGAAATATTTCAGACCGGGAAAGAGAATAATTATCTTACCCCAACTCCGCGGCGCCGGTCAACCGGAAGGCGGCGCCGGTGAATCGATTTCTCGACGCCGCGCGGGCGCTGCTGCCGGAACTCCGGGAAATCCGGCGGGACATCCACCGCCATCCGGAAACCGGCATGCGGGAATTTAGGACGGCCGGGATCGTGGCCGATTATTTAAAAGCGCTCGGCCTTTCGGTTCGGGTCGGGGTGGGCGGCACCGGGGTGATGGCGACGTTGCGGGGGGCGGGCGAAGGGCCGGCGGTGGCGCTTCGGGCGGACATGGACGCCCTGCCCATGGCGGACGCCAAGACGGTGGAATACGCCTCGGCCGAGCCCGGCGCGGCCCACGCCTGCGGGCATGACGGCCACGCCGCCATGCTGCTGGGCGCGGCCCGGCTTCTGGCCGACGTGCGCGACCGGCTGGGCGGCGAGGTCCGCTTTTTGTTTCAGCCGGCCGAGGAAAAGCCGCCGGGCGGGGCCCTGGCCATGATCCGGGACGGGGCGCTTGCGGACCCGCCGGTTTCGGCGATCCTGGCCCTGCACCTGAATCCCGACGTGGACGAGGGCCACGCCCACGTCACGCCGGGCTACGCCACGGTTTCCTCCGCCGGGTTCGAGCTGGAGATGATCGGGCGCGGCGGCCACGCGGCCTTTCCCCATCGCTCGGTGGACCCGGTGGCCATGGCCGCCTCGGTGGTCATGGAGGCCCAGCACATCGTCAGCCGCCAGACCGATCCGCTGGAACCGGTGATTTTGGCGTTCGGCGCGATCCACGGCGGCACGGCCAACAACATCATCCCGGATCGGGTCCGCCTGAGCGGCACCCTGCGCACCCTCGCCCCGGAGCAACGGGAGCGGCTGGCGGATCGGCTGCGGCGGGTGGCGGAGCACGTGGCCGCCCTCCACGGCGGCTCCTGCGAGCTGACGGTGAACCTGGAATATCCTTCGGTGTACAACGATCCCCAACTGACCGAGACCTTCCTCGCCGCCGCCGGCCGGGTGCTGGGACCGGAGCGGACCATCCGTGCCACGCGGCCCTTCATGGGCGGGGAAGACATGGCCCATTTCCATCGGCGGGTCCCCGGCGTCCTTTGGTTTCTGGGGGTGCGCAACCCCGAGGCCGGCTTCGTCCACCCGCTCCACAGCCCGCTGTTCGATTTCAACGAGGAGGTCCTGGCGCTGGGCGCGGCCGTCCACGCCCAATCGGCGGCCGAAATTCTCGCGGCGGGGCTCTCCGGCGTCTGAAATCAAACCAATGCCGTTCGCCTTGGGAATTTGGAGGGCGAATGTGCCGGATGGCCCCAAGGGCGAATGCAATTCGCCCCTCCCCTAATTGGCTTCATTGATCCCAACTCCTTATCGGAAGGCCAGCCATGCCCGCAACCTTCGATCTGCCCCTGGACGAGCTTTGGACCTACGCTGGAACCAACCCCAAACCGGCGGATTTCGACGAATTCTGGGATCGGGGAATCGCGGAAATGGCCGCATTGGGAACCGACTTCGATTGGGCGCCGGACCCTTTTGGGACGCCGTACGCCCAATGCGGACACCTGACCTTTTCCGGCATGCGCGGCGCGCGAATTCACGCCCGGCTGGCGAGACCCCGGGAGGCCGCGCCGCCGGGTCCGGCGCTCCTCTGGTTTCATGGATTGGGTTCAAGCGCGGTGGAATGGGTGCAAATGCTGCCCTACGTGGCGGCCGGATTTACGGTGGCGGCCATGGACTGCCGGGGCCAGGGCGGACGCTCCGAGGACGCGGGCGGCGCGCGGGGGCCCACCCTGCGCGGCCATATCGTTCGGGGGGTGGAGGACGAACCGGATCGGATGCTTTATCGCAATATTTTCCTGGATACCGCCCAGCTCGCCCGGATCGTGATGGCGGAAGAAGCCGTGGACGAAGCCAGAGTGGCCTCCGTCGGAAGGAGTCAGGGCGGGGCGTTGGCGCTGGCCTGCGCGGCGCTGGAACCGAGGATATTCAGAGCGGCGTCGGTCTATCCCTATCTCTGCGATTATCGCCGCGTCTACGACATCGATCTGGCCCGGGACGCCTACGGGGAACTCCAGGACTGGTTTCGATGCCGGGACCCCCGGCACCTGCGGGAGGCGGAAATTTTCGAACGGCTCGGCTACATCGACGTTCAGCACCTCTGCCCCCGGGTTCGAGGGGAGGTCCTGTTCGCCACCGGGCTGATGGACGAAATCTGCCCGCCGTCCAGCCAGTTCGCCGCCTACAACCGTATCGCGGCCCCAAAATGGATGGACCTCTACCCGGATTACGGCCATGAGGACCTGCCCGGCCATCCGGATCGGATTTATCAATTTTTGGCGGGAGGGCTCGGGGCGATTCGAGAGAAGAGCGCCTAATTCCACTTTGGCGGGTTGGGGCTTTGGAAGTGGAAACGGAGTCTTCCGGCCCCAAAAAATCCCCCCGGCGCCCGGATGCGATCCTTGACGACGGCCTTGGAAGCGCGGAACCAGGCGGCGCCGTCAATCCGGCCGTTTATCGTCCAAGGGCCAGACCGCCGTCACCCGCAACCCGCCTTCCGCCGGGGAATCCAGCCGCAGCCTTCCGCCGGAAAGCGCCGCCCGCTCCCGCATTCGATCCAGCCCCAGGCCGTTTTCGTTCCCCAATTCCGCCTCCTCCTCCATTCCCGCTCCGTCGTCCGCCACCTCCAGCCGAATCTCGTCCCCGGACATTTCCAGCCGAACGTCCACCCGATCGCCGCCGGAATGGCGGACCGCGTTGTCCAGGGCGTCCTGAAAAATGCGGAACAAAACGATTTTGAGGGGTTCCGGAACGCGGTCTTCGAAAACCTCCACCGCAATCGCCGCCCGAATCCGGGGATGCTCCCGCCGAAACCGGTTGAGGTGCCAGCGAAAGGCCGCCCCGATTCCGATGTCGTCCAGCACGCAGGGCCGGAGGTCGCCCTGAATGCGCCGGATTTCCGCCGAAAGTTGTTCAATTCGGACGATGTCCACCCGAAGCGCGTCGGCCTGGGCTTCGGGGAGATGGGGGAGCTTGCGTTCCAGGCTGTAGCGCAGCGCCGACAGTTCCGCCCCGATGGCGTCGTGGATGTCCAACGCCACGGTTTTCCGCTCGATTTCAAATTCCATCAGCAGCCGATGGACCAGGTTGCGCAACCGCGAGAGAGACGCCTCCCTCCGCCGCCGCTCCCGCGTCACCGCCTCCCGTACTCGCCGCTCCAGCTCCAGGGAAGTCAATCCTTCCGTATCGAAAAAGCCGGCCGCGCCCGCCGCCCGGGCCGCCGGCGCTTCCTCCGCCGGCGCGTTCCGCCAAAGCAGAAAGGTCGGCGCGTCGCCACCGGCGTTTCGAAGTTCGGTCAAAAACCGTGCGCTGTCTCCCGCTTTCGCCCCGCCGGCCACCAGAAAGGCGTCCCATGCGGCCCCCAAATCGGGATTCCCGGCTTCGGCCAGAGAATCCACGCGATCCCAGATCCAGGCGGCGGCGGGAACGCCCCGCGCCAGCCGATCGGCCGCGCGAACCGACTCGGTATCATCCGCGGCGATCAGCAGAACGTGGAGGGGGGCGGGCATTTTCGAATCGAGGTTATCCATAAACGTTGGGTCCCAACAGATTTCGTAAAAGTTTCGGGGATTCTTTGGGGGGAGGGGGCGCGGATTGAATGGGGCGCAGATTCAGAATAATGCCGGAAAAGCCGACGCGCCAGCAATCCGCGAGATTTTCCCGAAAACGGCGGCCGGACGGCGCCCCATTGGCCGGTTCGCGGTTTCGCGGCGAAACGACGCCTTCCGGTTCGAAAAAATCTTCCCGGCCTCCTTGAAACGGTCATATGATCAAAATTTTTCTTGACAGCCGTCCCGCCAGCCCATACATTACCGTTCAAATACTCATAACGGAAACGAGACCCCATGCCGAGACCCAAAAAACGACGACTGGTGTCCGAACATCCGCGAACGGTTCGCTTCGGACCCACCGACATTCCCGCGAACGGAGAGCTGGCGCTTTCCGTGGAAGAAATGGAGGCGGTTCGCTTGTCGGATTTCGAGCGGATGGACCAGGACGCGGCGGCGCGTTTGATGGGCGTTTCCCGCCAGACTTACGGAAGAATTCTCGCCGCGGCCCGAGGTCGGGTCGCCGAGGCGCTGGTCGCGGGAAAAGGGATCCGCATCGGCGGCGGCCATTACGCCCTGCGCGAACAGCGCGGCGGGCGAGGCCGGCATGGCGCGGGTCATCGTTTCAACCCAACGGAAGGAGAAGATATGCCCAGAGGAGATGGAAGCGGACCCAACGGCAAAGGTCCCGCCGGACGCGGACGCGGCCCCTGTGGCGGCGGCGCGGGCAATCAAGGCGGCGGTCGCGGCGCCGGAGGGCGCGGAATGGGCCAGGGCGGCGGCGGCAAGCGCGGCGGCGCGGGCCGCGGCCAAGGTCGGGGCGACGGGGGACAAAATGTCAATCCCGTCCCCGTTACGCCCCGCAAAGAAAACGCCGAGGACGAATAACAACGAAAGGAGATCGACATGCCTGGATTTGATCGAACCGGACCGAGAGGAATGGGGCCCATGACCGGCGGCGGACGCGGCCGGTGCGGACGGAGCGCCGACGACGCGGCGGCCGGTTTCGGCCAAGGTCGCGGACGCGGCGGAAGAGGAAGAGGATTCGGCGGGGGCGCGCGCTTCGGTTGGGGAGCCGCGTACGCCGCCCCCGCCTCGTCCCCGGCGGTTCCCGAGCGTACGGAAGATTCGCTGACCGGCCTGCGCGCCGAGGCGGAATGGACCCGCGACCGGCTCGCGGAAATTGAGCAACGAATCGCGACGCTGGAAACCGAAGACGTGCAGTAATCGTTACCGACCCGGGGCGAACTTGTCAACGGTTCGCCCCGCTCGCCTTTTACTTGCCCTTTGTTCCCGCCCGGCGTAAAAGCCTTCTCCGAGACGTTCCTTTTTCCACCCGCCCGAAAATTTGTCGCCCAACCAACTATTCCATGGCCGAAGCGCCGCCTTTGCAGGTTTGGCGGGGCGGCGTTGCGCTGGTCCGAAGGCGTTGCGTTCCGGAAATTTCCCCGGGAAGAATCTCCGGCGTTTGCCTTCGCCGGGGCACGGACGTTCACCGAAAGGAAACAAACCGGCCTTTGGGGCGTTTCGGGT
>CAYFVR010000111.1:8451-14943 GCA_964346545.1 uncultured Desulfobacterales bacterium
CCCCCCACTTTCATGTTTCGGAGAAATGTAAATGCTTGTCTATTTCAACGGAGAAATTCGGTTCAAAAACGAAATCCAAATTTCCCCGGACGACCGGGGATTCCTCTTCGCCGACGGGGTCTACGAGGTCATTCTGGCCCATGACAACCGCCTTTTCCGGCGGGAAGCGCACATGGAAAGGCTGCGGAATTCCCTGGAGGGGCTGCGGATCGAGCTGCCCGACGCGGAATTTCGGAAACTGGATGCCGCCGCGGAGGCGTTGCCGGCCAAAAACGATCTGACCGAGGGGACGGCCACCGTCTACATCCAGGTGACGCGCGGCGCCGCCCCGCGAAAACATCGTTTTCCCGAGAAGCCGACGCCGCCGACGGTCTACGCTTCGGCCAGCCGCTTCTTTCCCAACGAATCGGGATGGAAAAACGGCGTCGCGGTGATCACGGTCCCGGACATCCGATGGACACGATGCGATTTAAAAACGGTATCCCTGACGGCCAACGTGCTGGCCAGCCAGCGGGCGGCGGAAAAAGGAGCCCAGGAGGCGTTGTTCGTGCGGGACGGGATGATCACCGAGGGCGCGCACACCAGCTTCGCGGCGGTGTTCGACGGGGCGCTGTGGACCTATCCGGAATGTCCATACATCCTGCCGGGAATCACCCGGCGGGCGGTGCTGGAACTTTGCGGGCGGCTGGAAATCCCGGTGCGGGAATATCCGATTTCGCGGGAAGCGATGGCGGGGGCCTCGGAGGCCATGCTGCTGGGCACCACCACCGAAGTGACGCCGGTGGTGGCGGTGGACGACGAGCCGGTGGGCGAAGGAACGCCGGGTCCCCTCACCCGCCGGCTTCAAACCGCCTTGCGGAAGGAAATTCGCGGGGAATAACCGGCCAAACTACTCCATCCCGATGATTTTCAGCTCGGGATTCAGCTCAAACCGGCATTCGCAGGTCTTGCATTCGCCGGTTTCCGTCTCTCCGGAATCATCCCGGCAGACGGCCACTTCCTTGCTGAAGCAGTTGGGGCATTTGAGATTGGCCAAAAATTCGGTGGTGTTGCATTTGCTTTCGCAGGGGTCGGACATGGCGCCTCCAGAATTTGCGTTGCGATGACCGGCCGGAATCGGCCCGTTCCGTCTTTGCGGCAGTCGTCAAGATAAGACGCCCTGAAAATCTGGCAATGCACAACCGGCCGCGCGAAATTGCTCTTCGATGTATTCCGCGGCCCGTCCCGGCGCTTCCGGCGCGGTTCGGGCATGGCGGACGCCTTCCGGCCGGCGGATGTGGGCTTCCAGCGCCCCGGCGAGGAATCCTTGGGAATCGGTTGTTGGCATATGGACGCTCCAGCGCTACGAATTCGACGGGTTTGGGTCGCTTCCCAGAAAGGAAACTTGATTTCATGCTTTTTTCATGGTTCGCCGACATGCATCCCGTATCCCAGGCCCTTCTGGCCACCCTGTTCACCTGGTTTCTCACCGCCGCCGGGGCGGCGTTGGTCTTTTTCTTTCGGGAAATCAATCGCAAGCTCCTGGACGGCATGTTGGGCTTCGCGGCCGGCGTGATGATCGCGGCATCCTACTGGTCCCTGCTGGCGCCGGCCATCGCCATGGCGGAGGGCGGCCCGCTTCCGGCCTGGGTCCCCGCCACGACCGGGTTTCTGATGGGGGGCGGTTTTTTGTGGATCGTGGACCGGATCATGCCCCACCTCCACCTGGGATTCCCCATGGAGGAGGCCGAAGGAATCGAGACCAACCTGCGCCGAAGCGTGTTGCTGGTGCTGGCCATCACCCTGCACAACATTCCCGAAGGGCTGGCGGTGGGCGTCGCCTTCGGCGCGGTGGGCGCGGGGATCCCCGAAGCGGGTCTGGGCGCGGCAATGGCCCTTGCGTTAGGGATCGGCATTCAGAATTTTCCGGAGGGAACGGCGGTTTCGGTCCCCTTGCGGCGGGAAGGACTCTCTCGGGGGAAATGCTTCATGTACGGCCAGCTTTCGGGGGTGGTGGAGCCGGTGGCGGGCGTAATCGGGGCGGCGTTGGTGCTGGCCATGCGGCCGATTTTGCCCTACGCGCTGGCCTTCGCGGCGGGGGCGATGATCTACGTGGTGGTGGAAGAGCTGATCCCCGAAGCCCAGTTGGAGAAGAACACCGACATCGCCACCATCGGCACCATGCTCGGCTTCGCGGTGATGATGACCCTGGACGTGGCGCTGGGGTGAACACGGTCCATCGGAGGGGCCGTCAAAACAGTTTCATCTGCTCGCCCTCGATCAGTTTGGGCGTGTCCTTCACGTTTTGCCGAAGCGATTCCCGCCACTCCCAGGGCAAATGTTTCCCGCCGAAAAGACGAACCGCGATGAAAAAGCCTTCGTCGAAACCGATTTTCTTGATCTTCTGGTAGTCCCGCCGGATGCGCCGCAACAACTCCTGGTTTTCCTCCACCTGATTTTCCTGCGCATGAAAAAACATGGCGGTTTCCAGGGCTTCTTCCACGAAATCCAGAAACCGAAGGTCATGCCGGTCGCAGAATTCTCGGACGGAATCGTACACTTCCGGGTCGATTTCGATGGTTCGGGGGTCTTCCGGGGGATCGGAAAGGGATACCATGGGACCTCGCAAAGTTCGGCTTTGCCGACAGGGATTGTAGATTCATGGTAGGGTGGGCACGGCTTTTTGTGCCCACCATTTCTTTGCCGACAGGGATTGTAGATTCATGGTAGGGTGGGCACGGCTTTTTGTGCCCACCATTTCATCCGTGTCATTCGAAACATGGGTGGGCAACGCTTCGCTAATGAGAAAAAGGGAACGTCCAGCCGGAAACCGCATTTCCCGGTTTGACATTCGCCCAAAGACCGTTTTATTCCATCAAGAAGTCATCGAGTTTTCGGCGGGTTTCGAAACCAAGCGTGAAGGGCGGAATGGCGAAGATGAATTCTTCGCCTGAAAAAGGGGGGTAAAGATGAAATTTCAAATCACCATGGAATTCCCGGACGGCATTCTTCCCGCCATACGAAAAACGCCTGGAGAATTCGCCGGAGAAATGAGGCTCTTCGCGGCGGCGAAATATTACGAATTGGGCCTTGTTTCCCAGGAAAAAGCCGCCGAAATCGCCGGTATGTCCAGAGAGGACTTCCTTTTGGCCATATCCGCGATGGGCGTAACGCCCTTCCAATACTCGGCCGAAGAAGTCATCCAGGAGGTTGAGGCGTGGGAAAATGAAAACGGTCGTTCTTGAAGTGCGGTCTTTGGAAGAAACGCTGGCCGATGTGGCCGAGCGGATGGAAAGCGGCGAGGCGGATGAACACGAGCGGATTAGTTTTTCCAGCCCGGAATTGCTTTGGGAAATATTGAACGCGGATCGATGGCGGTTGCTCAAAGCGCTTTGCGGCGCGGGTCCCGTTTCCCTCCCGGAAGCGGCCGAGCGGACGGGCCGGGAAGTGGAAGGGGTGGAAAAAGATGTGCAGGCCCTGACTGCGGCGGGAATCCTGAATTGCCCGACTTCCTCCCAAGTGGAATTTCCCTACGAAGCCATCAAGGTGGAATTCCTTCTTGAAGCCGCCTGACGGGACCTACTCGAAAAACCCCGCCACCGGCATTTCAAATCCCGGAAGGGCGTCTTCGCCGGAGATGGTTTCTTCCCCGGAAATGCATCGGACATCGGTGGGGGAGCGGTAAACGAAAACCCGGCGCCGCCGGGTATCCACCAGCCAGACGCGAACCACCCCGATCCTGAAGTATTCTTCCAGCTTGTCGTGAATATCCACCCATCGGTCTCCCGGCGAAAGAATCTCCACGATCAATTCCGGCGCCGCGTCCAAATATCCCGGGGAGTTCACCTCCGCCATTCGCTCCGCAGAGATGAACAGCACGTCCGCCGCCCGAACCGTATCCGGATTCCGGCCGGTGTAAATTCCGACCTCGCCTCCCATCACCTCGCCCAGTTTCTTCTCCCGAACGTAGGCGCGAAGCTGGCTCCCCACATTCATTTCGGTCCGGCCATGTTCGTAGCTGGTTGGAGACATGGTTCGAATTTCTCCTCGGATCAGCTCCACGCGTTCTCCCACGCCGGAGGCCAGAAGCTCCGGCCCTGTTATTCCAACCTTCGGCGGCGTCGGCGGCATGGGGATTGAAGAACTGGAAGACATGGCGTTTCCTCCCGATTCTCGGAAAGCCGCCGGGGGATGAATCCCCCGGCTCATCCCGAAAAGCGCCCTGAAGGGCGCTCGCTCCCCGGAATCGAAAAACTTTAGGGAGCCCGCTTTGGCGGGCTTTTCGGATTCAGCCCGGGGATTTATCCCCGGGCACGGCATTGGAACGGTATGTTAACAAATTTTCCAAACGAGCACTACATCCCCAAATAATCCAGCTCGTAGGGCCAAGCCTCGTGCCCCCCTTCGATGAACCAGACGCGGTCGTATCCCGCCTGATTCAGAATCCGCTGGGCCTCGTAGCCACGGAGGCTGATTTTGCAGAAGGGGAGCACGTCCACGTCCCGGGGCACCTCGTCCAGCCGCTCCCGCAACTCGCCCAGGGGAATGTGGATGACCCGGTCGTAGGCCATCTTCAGCATTTTGTTCTCGTCCGGCTCCCGCACGTCCAGAAGCACCACGTCGCCCGCGTCCATGCGCGTTTTGGCCTCGACCGGCTTGATGCAGGTCGCAAGGCCGTCCAGCTTGTTGGAAAGCACCTGGGCCGCCACGGCGATGGGATCCAGAGGCGGGCTGTAGGGCGGGGCGTAGGACAAATCAATATCGGCCAGCTCTTCCAGGGTGCCGCCGTAGAAAATCGTCCCGGCGGCCACGTCCAGCCGCTTGGAGCCGTCGCCCATCCCGGCCACCTGCGCGCCCAGCAGCTTCCGGTCCCGCTTGGATGCGATCATCTTGATGAGCAGGTAACGGGCGTTTTTCATGTAATGGGGCCGATCCGGCCCGCCCCAGATGACCGATTCCACGTCCAAACCCAGCCGCCGGGCCTGGGTTTCCGTCATCCCGGTGCGGCCCATGGTGAACTCGAACGCCTTCACCACCCCGGTGCCGGCGATGCCGCGAAAGGTGGTGGGCCGGCCCGCGATGTGGTTGGCGATGGTCCGCCCGTGCTTGTTGGCGGTGGACCCCAAGGGCGCGTACATGTAGCCGCCCGACCCTTTGCCCACGTACTGGTTGACCACGCAGTCCCCGCCCGCGTAGATGTCCGGGTCGCTGGTCTGGCAGAATTCGTTGATGACGATGCCGCGTTCGCACATCAACCCGGCGTCTCGGGCCAATTGATCGTTGGGCCGGGTCCCCACGGCGAGAATCACCAGGTCGCCCTCGATGGTGCGCCGGTCGGTCTGGACCGAAACCACCCGCTCCTCGTTTTCGTCGCCCAGCAGCGCCTTGACCTGCTCGCCCAGGACGAACTCCACGTCGTTGTCTTCTTCCATGTGGATTTGGCCGTAGGCGGCGATGTCCGGGTCCATCACCCCGGGCAGAATCTGGTTGGCCATTTCCACCACGGTGACGTTGAGGCCCTTGTTGATCAGCGCCTCGGCCATTTCGATCCCAATAAAGCCCGCCCCCACCAGCACCGCGTTTTGAAGATTCTGGGCCTCGATTTCCCGGACGAGACTTTCGGCGTCGTTGGGATGGGTCATGAACCAGACGTTTTTGAGGTAGGTGCCGGGGATGGGGGGTCGGAAGGGATAGCCGCCGGTGGCCATCACCAGCTTGTCGTAGGACAGATCCTCCTCCCGCCCCTGGTCCAGATATTTCACGCGAACCGTTTTGTTTTGCCGGTCGATGGAAATCGCCTCGGTTCGGTTGAGCACCTTGAAGCCTTTGGTTTTGTCAAAAAATTCGGGCGTCCGGGGCAACCCCACCTGGGTGTGGGTCAGGGCGTGAATGTTGGGAAATTCCCCCTCCACGTAGTACGGCAATCCGCACGCCCCGTAGGAAACCAGCTCCCCTTTTTCGATCATGGTGATTTCCGCGTCCGGCATCAGCCGTCGAAGCCGCGCGGCGGTTTTGGGGCCACAGGCCACCCCGCCGATGATGAGTACACGAAGCGCCATAAACGCCATTCCTTTCTTTTCCCGAGGTCGGCCGTTTTCGACGGCCGGGAGAACGCGTGATAGGTGTGGATTTTTCCCATTTCGACGGGCCAAACATACCGATCCGCCCACGAATTGTCAACAACGGCAAGGCGGTTTCCCGACCGAACTATTGAGAAATTGTGAATTAAAATCCAGCTCGTTTCTTTTCGTGGTTCCTTCTCTGGAGGAAAGGAGAAGAAAAACTTTCGATATATGTCCAATAATAATTCGAATTTCCCCGAAAACCTTCCGATGAACCCTTCAGGCCGCGCCGCTTCCGTCGAACGAATGGAGCCCAACAAAATTGTGCCCTTTCGCGCCCTTCCGGAAAAATCGCCCCGCGGGATTGAATTTGCGCCAAGAACGACGGTTTTTTCTTCCCCCGCGGCCCCGAAAGAACCCCGCCGCAAACGCTCGCCGCGCGCGTTTTCCC
>CAYFVR010000112.1:0-9280 GCA_964346545.1 uncultured Desulfobacterales bacterium
CATTCTGGGACCCAACGGCGTGGGCAAGACCACCCTGCTGCGCTGCATCAACGCCATGATCCGGCCTTGGTCCGGCGCGGTTCGGGTGGCCGACGCCGACGTGTTCCGCATGGGGCCCGGCGAAATCGCCCGGCAACTGGGATACGTGGCCCAGCGCAACGAGGCCGGCCGCATGACCGCCTTCGACGCCGTGCTGCTGGGCCGCAAGCCCCACCTGCGCTGGCGAGTTTCCCCGGAGGATCTGCGCAAGGTGGACGGCGCCCTGCGTCAGCTCGGGCTGGAACATTTGGCCCTGCGCCACATCGACGAGATGAGCGGCGGGGAACTCCAGAAGGTCTGCATCGCCCGGGCCCTGGTCCAGGAACCCCGGGTGCTGCTGCTGGACGAACCCACCAGCAGCCTGGATCTCCGAAACCAGCTCGACATTCTGGAAACCATCCGCCGGGTGGTCCGGGAGCACCGGCTGGCCGCCGCGATGACCCTCCACGATCTGAATCTGGCCTTCCGTTTCGCGGATCGCGTGCTGTTTCTGAAGAACGGCCGCGTTTTCGCCTGGGGCCGGCCGGAGCAGGTCGGCCCGGAGACCGTGGCCGCGGTCTATGGCGTGGCGGTGGACATCCTGCGCCACAAAAATCATGTGGTGGTCGTGCCCAACGGCGGGCCGCCGCCCGAACCGGCGGGCGATTCGATCCAATAGGCGGAACCAATCCAACGCCGGGGGACGAATCCCCCGGCGGAATTCACACGTCCCCAGAAGGGGACGAAATTTGCCCCGACCCCCTATTCGTGGGGGGGGCGATGGGGGTTCGATGGGGAACGGAGGCTCCCCGGTCCTTTCCATAGAGGTTCCGGGGGAATGACGCCGGGGCGTTCCCTCCATCGGATCCCCAAAATTTCAGCGGGCCGGCCGCCATGGCCGCCCGTTCCCGCAATCGAAGCCAGAAGACTTCGGAACGAAGAAAGCCATTCGTTTCATAGTCTTTCTGGCTTTTTTCGTTCCGTTTTTCCATCCACCCAAACCGGTTTTTCAAAAAGGAGGAAAGGCGAATGAAACGGAAACAAACGATGGTGATTCTGGCGCTGTTTTCGGCGTTGGCGCTCGGGGCCTGCCTTTGGGGTTGCTCCTCGTCGAGCGGCGAGGCCGTCGCCACCGAAACGCGGGAGGCCGAATACGCCTTCTGGACGGACATTTCCCGAGACGCCGTGGATTCGTCCGTCGCCCTGCTGAACGAAGCGGCCGGCCGAACCGGCGGAAAACCCGAACTGATCGCCCTGACCAACGCGGGCTACGTCATGATCGACGGACGGAGCACCGAGGCCTGTCTGGACGGACTCCGGGAACACGCGGAGGTTTCCGAGGGCCGGCGGACCCTGCTGAGCGTCCACGCCGCCACGGACGCGCCCCTCTGGTTCTTTCTGGCGGACAAAAACAGCGGAGACGGCGTCTATTGCGAGGTGGATCCCGCCGCCCTCCATCGGGTCGATTTTTCCGTCCGAGGAGAATTGTTTTCCACCCGGAATCTCCGCAACGTGAAGGCGGACAACCTGTTTTCGAACCCGTCCGAGGCACACGAAGCCCTCTTCGGCGCCAATGCCTTCAACGGAAACGAATTCCGCATCGCGGGCATCGTTCACGCGCTGATGGAAAACGCGCCCTACGACCTGGTCCGCTCCATCCAGTTCCACGACCACTATTGCCCCGGCGTCACCAGCGGCCTTTTCCTGGCCCGCTTCCTGGAGCGCCATCTTCCGCGCACCGCCGAATACGGGAGTTATTTCGTCCTCTCCATGCCGCCCTGGTGCAAGGACGACGCCCTGATGACCGTGCTCAACGCCACCCCCGGCAAAAAGGGCTACGGCGTGTTCTACCTGAACGATTCGGACAAGGCGAGCCTCCGGGACGACGCCCAAAACATCGCCGGGGTGTTTTTCCGCTGGAACGGAAAGGCCGGAGCGCCGGAGGGCGAGGGCATGGCCCTGGCCTTCGATTTCGACGAGGCCCGGGCCGCGAGCAACTGGGGCGAGGACACGCCCTGGAACTGGTGGGAATCCCGCCTGAAGATGAATCTCTGGTTTCTCGACCATCTGGACACGCCGGAACGATTCATCGAGACGATCCCGATCCACGGACATTCCGTGTTCCATCTGTCCGACCTGGAAACCGTCGGAAAGCCCTCGGACTTCTCCCGCCCCGGCGCGAATCCGCTGGAGATTCTCGGCCTGACCCGAACCGTCGAATCCGACGAATTCGCCCGCTGGCACTCGGTCGGCCGACGGGCCGCCGAAGAGGGGCTGGCCCTGATAAAATCCCGGGGCGTTTCGCCGTCCATGGAGAACCTGATCGTCTTGAGCAACGCCGGATACGCCGAAATCGGCGGCCGGCCCACCATGGGAACCCTGGACGGCCTGGGCTTCGTCACGGGCGCGAGCCGGGGCCGGAACACCCTGCTGGAAATCCACTCCCACGCCGCCAAACCGCTGTACGCGGCGATCTACGACACGGCATCCGGGCTCTTCGCCTATCTCCAGGTCGATCCCGCCTTTCCCGGATTCAATGTCCCGCCCGCGGACATGGCCGCGGCCGATCTGTTCTCGATCCAAAGCGTCATGAACATCGAACCCGAATATCTCTACGCCAACGTCGCCGAAGCCGGCGCCCGGTTCGGCGAAAAGATTTTCGGGGGCAACGAGTTCGCCCTCGTCACCATCGCCAACGCGGCCGCCGCCGGAGCCCCGGCCTACGCCGTCCGGTCCTTCGAATTCCACGACCACTACTGCCCGGGCGTCACCTCCGGAATCATGATGGCCCAGTTCGCGAAGGAAAATCTGCCGCTCGCCTCCGCGTCGGGTTCCTATTTCGTCCAGGGCGTCCAGCCCTGGTGCAAGGAGGATGCCCTGATGGTCATGCTCAACGCCACGCCGGGCAAGAGAGGATACGCCGTGACCTTTCCCGCCGACGCGGACAAGGCCCGGTGGCTGCCAGAATTCCAGAACGCCTCGACCATTATCTACCGGAAGGACGGGGACACCGGCCGATGGGACGGCCGGGTGCTCGGATTCGCCTGGGGCGCGACCGATTGTCCGACCTTCGGAAACGGCGTGATCGACAAGCTCTGCACGGATCTCTGGTACCTGGAACGCCTGGATTCCCCGGAAGATTACGTGAGCGTTTTGCATTCGTTCACGCTTCCCGAAGGCGCAAGCCCCAAGGACTACGCCCGGCCCGGCGTCGATCCCATGGAGATGCTGGGGCTGACGGTGTCGGAATAGCGCAACCCGATTCGACCTTATAGAAGGGATTCTCCGGAACCGAAAGGCCGGAGAATCCTCTCGAACAAACCTTTCCAAACCCAAGGGAAAATCCCATGAAGATCTGCTTGTGCGGCAAAGGCGGAAGTGGCAAAAGCACCGTGACCTGCCTGTTGGCCATGGCGTTCCGGCGCCGGGGAAAAGCCGCCGTCGTGCTGGATTCCGACGAATCCAACACCAGCCTGTTCTGGATGCTGGGCTTCGCGGCGCCGCCCCGGCCCCTGATGGAACTGGTGGGCGGCAAAAAGGAGGTTCAGCGGAAAATGATGGCCCAGTTTTCCAAGGGGAAGGACGAACCGGCCATGACCCTTTGGGAGATGGACGCGATTTCCACCCCGGACATCCCGTCGGATTGCGCGCCGGAAAAGGACGGAATCACGCTGGTGTCCACGGGGAAAATCCATCAGGCCCTGGAAGGCTGCGCCTGCCCCATGGGATCGATCAGCAAGGAATTTCTTCGAAAATTCCGGACGGCCGAAAACGAAGTCATGCTGGTGGACATGGAAGCCGGAATCGAGCACTTCGGCCGGGGACTGGAGTCGGGCGTGAACTGCGTGATCGCCGTGGTGGAGCCCTCGCTGGAATCGGTCACCCTGGCCCAGCAAATCATGCAACTCAGCCATGCTTCCGGGGCGGACTTTTCCGGCGCGATTCTCAACAAAGTTTCTTCGGAGGAACGAAAAAACCGGTTGGCGGAGCGGTTGTCCGATCGCGGCGTTCCGGTTGTCGGTTGCATCCCCTCCGACGAGGCGCTGCAAACCGCCGGCTTGGACGGCGCCGCGCTGACCTCGGAAATGATCCCCCGGGAGATCGACCCGGTCGTCCGGGTTCTTCTGAATTCCCGCCAATCGTAAAAACAAGCAACGCAAAAAAAGGACGCCCATGAAACGCCATTTTTTTCGACTGCTTCTTCCCCTGTTTCTCCTTGCGCCGCCGGCCCTGGCCCAGGAGGACCCCGTCCAACTCGAAACCGTCACCGTGCGGGGCCGGCGCGCCCTTTCCCCCGAACAAAACCGGGACGTCGTGGAGCTGGGGACCGAAAACAAGGCGACGCCCTCCACCGTTCCCGACGCCCTGGAGCGGACGCCGGGCCTGGACGTCCAGCGCCGCTCCATCATGACCCCAAAAAGCAGCCAGGTCCGCATTCGCGGCTTCACGGAAAAACGCTCCCTGATCCTGCTGGACGGTCGGCCGCTCAACGGCACCGGCGTCATGGGCGGCCAGTTCGTGGACTGGAGCGCCCTTTCCCTGCAAGGCTGGCAGTCCATCGAAGTGGGCAAGGGCGGTTTTAGCGCCAAATACGGCAACACCCTGGGCGGAACCATCAACCTGGTTCCCCTTCCTCCGCCGAAAGATCCGACCGTTTCGGCCCGGGCCGGCCACATGCGCTACGACACCTGGTCCTTTTCCGCGGACGCCGCCGGGCGAACCGGGCCGTTTGGGGCCTTTTTGGCCGCCGGATACGACGAAACCGACGGTCATCTCCGCAACAGCGGCGCGGAGCGGACCAACCTCGCCGGTCGTTTTTACGGATTCTGGGGCGACGACGGCGAGGTCATGCTCGGCTTCCGCTATCTGGACGGAGACTATGAAATGCCGGTGGAAAACCGGGCGGGAACCGGCGGATTCGACGAGGCCTTCCCGGAAGCCTCGGGCACCTACCTGATCGGACCGGGCATTCGGTTTCCCGGCGGCGACCGCCACGGCGACGGCAGCTTCTACACCAAAGAGCGATACGAGCTGGATTTCAGCCTCAAGAAAAACGTGGCCGGGATCGATTCCGAGCTGAAATTCTATTTCAACAACGAGGATCGTGAGGACACCATCCGCTCCTTCACCACCGGGGAAGTGGTGCTGGAGCGGGAGGCGACGCCGGACCGGTCCTGGGGATGGACCGCCGATTTTGAAAAAGTCCTGGGCGCCCACCAGATCGGTTTCGGCGCCAACGGCCATTACCTGGGATACGGCGGAACGGAAAACACCTTCATCCGCCCCGATTATTTCCCCCGGCCGCCCATGGACGGCAGCGACGAATGGGACGGCACCCGCTGGCACGGGCTGTACGTGGACGATCTCTGGATGGTCCACAAGCAACTCGACCTCTACGCGGGGCTTCGCTACGAAGATTACGCCGGCGACCGGACCGTGGACATCGTCCAGGGCTACCAAAACGGCCGCCCCGCCGGATTCGGAACCACGTCGGTGGATTTCGACGAGGAGGCGCTGTTGCCCAAATTCGGGGCGATTTACCGACCGGTGGAGGGACTGGCCCTGGAAGGCCGCTTCGCGCGCTCCACCCGATTTCCGGACAATCCGGCGTTTTACTGGTACTACGGCGGCTATCGGCCGGAGGTGGACCCGGCTTCCGACGTGGTGCGCAAGGAGCTGACGTTCGAGGACGCCCTCCAGTACGAAGTCGGGGTCGATTACACCGGTCTCTCCGGCTGGCGGTTCGCGCTTTCCTATTACCACTACGACGTGGACGACTACCTCCGCTGGATATTCGGCTACGCCCCCAGCCGGGTGGTCTACAATATCGACAATGTCGCATTTGACGGCGTGGAGGCCGAAGTGGAGGGCCGTGTCTGGGAAAACGTCTTCGCCTTCGCCAACGCGACGTGGCAGACCACGAAAAAAGAGGGCGACGTGCTGGACGCCAGCAACGCCCTCACCGACGAATTGTCGGAGCTGCCGGAATGGAAATTCAATTTCGGCGTAAAATACGAGCGGCCGGACGGGGCTCTGGCCCGGCTGACCGTCCGTTGGGTGGACGATCGGGAGGTGCCCTTCCTCGGCGAGCCGGGCGCCCCCTTCGCCGGCGGCAGCGCCCCGGAAGGCGCGCCGGTCAACCGGGACGTAAGCCTCATCACCCTGGACGATTTCGTGACGGTGGACCTCCTGTTCCAGTATCCGGTCTGGAAGGGGGAGAATGGTTCCGCCAAGTTGACCGCCGGCGTGGACAACCTTTTCGACGAGGACTACCGGGAAGAATACGATTTCCCCGCTCCGGAGCAAACCTATCACATCGGGATGGAAGTGACGTTTTAGGCGATTTGCCTATACCTCGTTTTATGATAACCTCCAGTTCCGCCCGGAGTTCCGAAGCCGGGCGGAACTTTTTGGCTCCTCTCGGAATGAAGCGATTTTCGACCATGAAAGACTCCCATCCCGCAACCGGCCTCCCCTTCCCCATCCGCGCCCACGAACCCGCCGCATCGGCCGCGTCCCGGCGAGATTTGACCATCCGGATGGACTGCGGCGGCAGGGGCGTGTGCGGCCAGTGCCGGATTTTCTTTCCGCCGGAGGCCGACGTTTCCCCGCCCACCGACGCCGAGCGCCGGCGCCTTCCCGACGAAGCCTGGCGGGAGGGCGCTCGCCTCGCCTGCCAAGTCACGGTCCACGCCGACACCACGGCCATTCTGCCCCCGGCTTCCCGGATCGTGGCCGATGCGCTGGGCAAGGACGGCCCCATCGCCCCGGTGGAACCCGCGCCGCTCGTCCAGCGGATCTTCATCGTCGCCGCCGATCGAGCGCTTCCAACGGATCGCCCCGGCCTCGCCCTTGCCGACGAACTCGCCCGCCGGGCCGAATCGGCAACCGGCCGTCCCGTCCAGTTTCGGGACCGGGAACTCCTCCGCGTCCTCAGCCGGGAAACCGCGCCCATCGGCGACGCCACCTTGGTTCATCACGACGAACGCGGCGTCACCGCAATCCTCCCCGGCCATCGCCAACGAAGTCTCGGCCTCGCCGTGGACGTGGGCACGACGACCTTGGCCGCCTATCTTTGCGACCTGACCACCGGCGTCACCCTGGCCGGGGCTTCCACCGTCAATCCCCAGCGGGAGCTGGGCGAGGACGTCATCAGCCGGATCGCCTTCTGCGACGCCGAACCCGACGGGCTGGAACGGCTCCGAAACCTTGTGGTCTCCGGCATCAACCGCCTCGTCGCCGACTGCCTGGCCGTATCCAACGCCGACCCATCGGACATCGACGAGGCCGTCCTGGCCGGCAACACCACCATGGAACACATCCTGGCGGGTCTCTCGCCACATGCCCTGGGAACCGCGCCATACGCGCCCGCGGTCGGGCGCTTTCCCGATTTCCCCGCCGCCGAACTCGGCCTCGCCCTGTCGCCCTCCGCCAACGTCCACCTGTTTCCCACCGTCTCCGGATTCGTGGGCGGCGACACGTTGGCCGCCGTGCTGGCGGAGGAGATGGACGATCGGGAACGGAACACCCTGCTGGTGGACATCGGCACCAACGGGGAGCTGGTGCTGGGCCACCGAGACCTTCTTTGGGCCACGAGCTGCGCCACCGGCCCGGCGCTGGAGGGCATGCAAATGGCCCACGGCATGAGGGCCGGTTCCAGGGCCATCGATCGGGTCGCCCTTGGGCCGAATAACACCCTGGACTGGCGAGTCATCGGGAAGGGCCGCCCGCTGGGGCTTTGCGGATCGGCCTACATCGACGCCGCCGCCGCCCTGCGCCAAGCCGGCGGACTGATGCCGGACGGCCGTTTCAACCCCGATTTCCCCGGCGTCGTGGTGGACGAACGCGGCGTCGGCCGACGCTTCGTTTTGGTCCCGGCGTCCGATAGCGGCGCCGGCCAGGAGATCGCGATCACCCTGCGGGACATCCGCCAGCTTCAGCTCGCCAAGGCGGCGGTCGCCGTGGGCATCGACTTTCTCATGAAAAAAATCGGCGCGGCCGACGACTTCGACACCGTGCTCACCGGCTCCTTCGGCGCCCGTTTCCGCTGGCGGAGCGCCGTCGCCATCGGCATGTTGCCCCCGGCCGTCCTTTCGGGAACCGTGACCCCCAAAATGAACCTGGCGGGAGTGGGCGCGGTCATGGCCCTGGTCAACCGCCACCACCGCGCCCATGTGGATCGGCTTTACGCCAAAACCCGCTTCGTGGAAATGGCCATGGACCCCCGCTTCGCCCAAACCTTCGCCCGCGCCACCGCGTTCCCCGATCCGCCGGCGGGAACCGCCACCGAATAGCCGCCCGATGCCGCTCCTCTCCCCCATTCCCATCGCCATCGCGGCGGAAGAGGTCCAAAGGGCGCTTTCTCGCGGCAAACGGGATCGCGGATGGCTTCGCGACGAAATCGCCGGGGCCATCGAGGAAGCCATCCCGCTATTGCGAACGCGCGTCGCCTTTGAGTGGGCCGACATTGTCTCCGTCAAAAATGAAACCGTCCAAATCCGTTTTGACAACGGCCCGGAAACCCGACTGGAGATCGGCCCCAACGTCCACCTGCTCCACTCCGCCCGCCGGGTACTGGCCTTCGTTTCCACGGTCGGCCATTTGTTGGAGCAATCCATTCAGGCCAAAAACGAATCCGGCGACCTCCTCGGCGGCTACCTGCTGGACTGCGTCGGCGTGGTCGCCCTCTCCAAAGTTTCCGAATCGGCCAACGTCCTGGCCGAATCCGCCGCGAAGGAAAGAGGCTGGGGCGTCGGCGCACGGCTCGGCCCCGGCTCTCTGGTGGGATGGGAGGCCGCCCGCCAGCGTGAACTCTGCGATTATCTCCCCTTGGCCGATGCCGGCATCACCCTCACGGAAAGCGGCTTGCTCCGTCCGTTCAAATCCGCTTCGGGGCTGATCCCAATGGGTCCGGATTACCCCGAAACCGCCGTCGGTTCCGTCTGCGGTCTCTGCCGACTGGCGGACACCTGCTGGCGTCGGCGGTAAGAAGTCGCGGGGGGGACCAAAAAAGTCCCCCTTTTCCAAAGGGGGATTTAGGGGGATTTCGGCGCAACCACTCCCAACGTCATTTCATGGAACGGTCGGAGCCAAGCCCCAAAATCCCCCCTGCCCCCCTTTGCAAAAGGGGGGAAAATACGTGACTTTTTCTCGTTCCCAGGCGGAGCCTCGGGGTCGCATTGCGAGGCGGAGCCTCGCAACGAGTCGAAAAAAGTCCCCCTTTTCCAAAGGGGGATTTAGGGGGATTTCGGCGCAACCACTC
>CAYFVR010000112.1:9380-14824 GCA_964346545.1 uncultured Desulfobacterales bacterium
GGTCGGAGCCAAGCCCCAAAATCCCCCCTGCCCCCCTTTGCAAAAGGGGGGAAAAGCTACCCCGACTACGGCAACTCCATCGTCCAAATATCCATATTCCCGGAGCGGTTGGACTCGAACAACAGCCCGTTTCCGTCCGGACGCCAGCGGGGATACATGTCGAATCCCTTTTTCGTGAGCTGGGTGATGCGGGTCCCGTCCCGGTTCGCCATCCAGAGCGTGGCGCGGTAGTTCTTGTCCCAGGACCAGAAGGCCACCCGTTGACTGTCCGGCGAGAAGACCGGGCCGCGATCGCCCAGGGTGTTGTTTCGGGAGAGCACCACCGGCGTTCCGGAGGGGTTCTCGTCGTCGGGATAGACGTCTTCCACCACGGCCAGATAGGAAACCCGATCCTCGCCGGAGGCGTTGGTCACGATCTCCGCCGTGTAGGAAATGTGGGTCCCGTCCGGGCTCCAGTCGTACATCTGGATCGACTTGATGCCGTCCCACCGGTGGATGGTCGGGTTCTCCATGCCGTTTTCAAAGGTGATGAAGTTCTGGATGGTCAGGTTGTACTGGCCCGCCGCCGGGGCGTCCTTGTAGGAAATGGCCGTGCCGTCCGGATGCCACAGCGGATTGGTGTCCATGTCGGTGGAGGTGGTCAGCCGGGTTTTCCCCGTGCCGTCGGGACGGGTGATCCAGACGTCCCAGTTTTCCCCCGCGGCCGCGTAGGCGATGTATTGGCCGTCGGGCCGCCACATGGGCCGGTCCAGCGCGTTGTCCGATTCCACCACGATTACGTTGTCGGTTCCGTCCGGCGCGATGGTCTCGATGGTGGAGACGCCGCTGGTTTCGTTGTGGCCCCAGTAGACCAGCCGCGAACCGTCGGGCGACCACATCGGCCAGCCGTGGATGGCCGGTCCCATGGTCAATTGGGTCTGGTTGGAACCGTCGGCGTTCATCATCCAGATTTGCCAGGAGCCGGATCGGTCGGACACCCATGCGATTTGCGATCCGTCCGGGGACCATTCGGCGTTCTTGTCGGTCCCGGGATCGGTGGTGAGCCGGGTCATGTTCACCCCGGGCTCGGTCATGTCGGTGGCGGGCAGCGCCACCGGATACGTCACCTGGGGATTGTCCGCCGGAACGGTCCCCACGATGCGGTGGCAGTTGTAGCAAACCGGGATGTCCGACAGCGGGACCACCATCCGCACCGGCAGGGTGTGACGCGGCGGGAAGGGCAGGTAAAAGTCGTCCACGTCGAGCTGGTAGCGGCTTTCGTCCAGCAGCCCCTCCCAGTCCATTTCGTATTGCTCGCCGCTGGGACCGCCCATGCCGTCGCCGATCACCTGGGCGCGGAGGACCGGGTCCACCGGATCGTCCGGCGTGTCCACGGTGGGCCGCCAGCCGATTTCGTCGGGCCAGTCGGCCGGGTTCACCGCTTCCTCGATCTGAGTCATTTCATCGGCGACGGTGATTTCCTCGTACACATGCTCGGCCTTCGTCAAGACCGGTTCGCGTCCCTCGATGTAGCTCTGTTCCTCCACGATGGTTTTGTAAACCTTGTTCAACATCATCGCCCGCTCCGGAGAGGGATGGAGCAACAGGGAGATGTCCTCGTGGAGGGCCTGGGCCATCTCCGGCTTCAGCTTGCCGTTCGCGTCCAGAAAATTGGCGATGATCTCCTCGTTGGCCCGGAACTCGTCCCCCGCGCCGTTGTAGATCAGATAGAAGCAGTATTCGTACTGCACGCCGCCCCTCTCGATCTCCAGCTTGGGCTCGTTGATGCCTTCCATCCCCTTTTGGGACCAGTGGAACCAGCCGTCCGCATGGCTTCCGGCCGGCAGCTTCCGGGCGAAGGCGTAGGCGCCGTCGGTGGTGGCGCCCACGCCGCCGTGGCAGCCGATGCAGGAGGCGGTCTCTTCAAAGGTCTGGGGCCGCAGGTCGCCGTCCGCGGCCTCGATGAAGCCCCGCATCCGCCAGCCGATGCCGTTGCCGATGCCGTCTTCGATATTGCCGATGGGCAGGGTGATCCGGTCGGGGAAATCAGACCGCTCCTTCACCTCGTCCAGGGCCAGGTCCTCCAACTCGGCGTAGGTCAGCCAGTTGGTTTTTTCCATGTAGCGGATTTCTTTTAGACGGGGCGACATCTTCAGGCTTCCGTCCTCCGCCGCATCGAGGTAGCGCAGGGTCTGGAGGAATTCGGTTCCCTCGGGAAAAAGACCGGCGGCCATGCGCACTTCGCCCTCGGCCTGCATCGCCCGGGCGTCGCCCACGTACTCCATGTTTTGGTTTTCCAGGGGATTCCAGCGATAGGTCACCCGGTTGGCCGTTCCGATGACGCCGTCCCGGTCCAGGTCCACGCCCCAGACCGCCTCGTCGGTTTCCGGGATGGCCACGTCCCGCCGTTTGATCATCGACTCCAGGATCGAAAGGTTGAGGGCGTAGGTCGCGCGATCAAAGGCGCCGTTTTGGGTCCGGAACGCCTCCGGCAGCCGGATGATCACGTCGGACATGCCGCCGTTGGTCGGCCAGTGGGTGGACGGAAAGGGATAGTAGGCGAAAGCCCGCCATCCGGTGTAATCCCCGACGGGGTTCCGGTCGAAGCCGGAGTCGTCGAAGTTGAAGTAGCAGTCCGGCACGTATCCGCTCCAGGCACCGTCCTCGTCGTAGTCCCATTCCTCCGGAACATTTTCCAGCACCTCGGCCAGGGTGATGTTCCCTTCGGCGGTGAAATAGTTGGACTGGCGGATGTAGTTTTGGATTTCCGCGTCGGCGATGGCGTTCACCGCGGCGGTTTTATCCCGAAACAGATTTCGCCAGGGATTGGTTCGGGCCGCGGCGGGAAACGCATACTCCAGCTGAAGGTCGTCGTCTTCCGCAATGAAATCGGGGCGGAATCCGCTGGTGTGGCAGGTGTAGCAGGAATTGTGAACTTCCCGCTCGGCGTTCAGCGTTTCGGTGTAGCACTGGGGCGGAATATACGCGGTATCGTTTTGGAGTACGGTGCTTTTGAGCCCTGCGGGAACGGTCGGGGCGGGAGATGGGTCGGCCACCGGGTCGGCGTCGGAGCCGCCGCAGCCGGCCACGCAGAGCGCCAGTAACAACGCCAGCCCAATTCGGCCTGTCTTCCAGTTCATTCATGCCTCCTCGAAAATTTAGGTTAAATTCGAATCTTCATAATTGGGAAATGTTAGAAAAGAATTATGAGCTGGCAAAATTGCAAAATTCTTTTTTAGCGAACCGAAAATTGTTTTTCCGCAAAGTCAAATGGAACGTATTCCAACTTTTTAATTTCATTCCAACTTATCGAATTAACACGATTCTAACTCTTCCCTCATCCAAAACTAACGCGGCTTTGAAAAGAAACCGTTACTTTTTCGTCGGCAAGCAGGGGAGGATGTCGGCCAATTTTTTTTTCTTTCCTAAAAAAGGAGATGTGAATGTTAAATTTTTTTCAAGGTTTCCCGAAAAAGCGTTCCTTGCCGGGCGTGCTGACCATCGTCGCCATGGTCTGCGTCTTGGCGCTGTTCGCCGGTTGCGGCGGCGGCGACGATGACGATTTCATCGCCGACGAAGACGGCGGTTCCATCCGCTTTTCCGAAATCGACGTGCCGGTGACCGACGCCGAAAAACGCGCCGTGCTGGCTTCCGACAAGGCCACCATCAACGGCGAGGAAAAAGAGATCGGGCACCATACCATGATGCGCTCCGGCGACATGATCGGCGGAACGCAGTTCGGCCTGGTGCTGGACCGAAACGGCGCGCCCGTGGTGGGGAACGACGGAGAACCGTACATCTCCAACAGCAACGACTTTTCCTCCCTGCTCCCCGTGGGGAACAAGCTGTTCAACCTGACCCATTTCGAATCCCGGCCGGGCGCCATGTATCTGACCGAGCTGAACCAGGATCCGGCCACCGGCCTTCTGACGCCGGTGAGCACCCAAAACGTCGATTTCTCCGCGTCGGGCGGCCTTTGGGTGCCCTGCGCCGGCAGCGTGACCCCTTGGGGCACCCACTTGGGCAGCCAGGAGTATCCGCCGGACGCCCGGACCTACGCGGAGGCCGAAACCCCGGACGATCTGCCGGACTACGACAAGCCCATGTATCGCTATTTCGGCATCGTCGATCCCTTCGCCGAGTCGGTGACCCTGGAGCAGGTCAAGGCCGTGTTCAATCCCTATTCTTACGGCTATCCCATGGAAGTGGAAGTGTTCGAGGACGCCAGCTACAACGTGACCGAGCATTACGCCATGGGCCGGATCGCGCTTGAGCTGGCCTACGTCATGCCGGATCGGAAGACGGCCTTCCTGACCGACGACGGCACCAACGTGGCCCTGTTCATGTTCATCGCCGACGAACCGGGCGACCTGAGCGCCGGCCGACTCCACATCGCCCGCTGGAACCAGACCGGGACCGAAAACGGCGGAACCGCCGCCATCGACTGGATGCCCATGGGCCACGCGACGCGGGAGGAAGTCGCGGCCGCGGTGGATTCCGGCGTCACCTTCGACGACATCTTTGAAACCGCCGAGCCCGCCGACGATTACACCTGCCCGGTCGGCTACGTCAGCATCAACACCGAACCGGGTCAGGAATGTCTCCGAATCAAGGAAGGCATGGAGACCATCGCCTCCCGCCTGGAAACCCGCCGTTACGGCGCGATGATGGGCGGGACCACCGAGTTCCGCAAGATGGAGGGCGTCACCCACGATCCGGACAAGAACCGGATATACGTGGCCATGAGCGAAATCAACTCCGGCATGGAAGATTACCGACGCAGGGGCGAGGAAGACGACCGGTACGACCGGGGCGGGCCGAACAGCATTTACCTGCCCTACAACAACTGCGGAACCGTCTACTCCATGGACCTCGCCGGCGACGACGCCATCGGCAGCGACTACGTGCCCATGAACATGGTGGGCCTGGTTTCCGGCATCATGACCGAGTATCCCGACGACAGCCCCTACGCCAACAACGCCTGCGACGTGGACGGCATCGCCAACCCGGACAACGTCACCTACCTGCCGGGCTACAACACGCTGATCATCGGCGAGGACACCGGTTCCGGCCACCAGAACGACGTGATCTGGTCCTTCGACACCGACACCGGCGAGATGACCCGGATTCAGTCCACCCCCTACGGCTCCGAAACCACCTCGCCCTACTTTTACCCCAACATCAACGGCTACGCCTACATCATGAGCGTCGTTCAGCACCCCTACGGCGAGTCCGATCGAGACAAGCTGGCGGATCCCTCCGAAGCCATGGCGTACGTCGGGTACATTGGCCCCCTCCCCGCCATGGACTAACCGAATCCGCATAGCCGTTTCCCGCGCCCGGGGGCCCTTTGGCCTCCGGGCGTTTTTTATTGGTTCCCATCCCCCGCCCCGCATTTTTTCACCGCTCATTGACAAATTCGTTTCCGCGTGTGCAAAAATACCAATTTTCCCTTGGCTCATCCG
>CAYFVR010000113.1:0-14812 GCA_964346545.1 uncultured Desulfobacterales bacterium
TGAATCAAGTCCGAACCCGCTTCAGGGCGCTGGCCAAGGCCCATCATCCGGATCGGACCGGGGCTTCGGCGGAACGGTTTCACGCCGCGAACCGGGCGTACCGCTTTTTGCTTCGGGTGATCCCCCAAATGGCCGCCCCGAAGAAACCTTCGGGCGAATGAAAAACCAAAGCGCCGGACGAACTCGGCCGGAACCGGATCGATCCGGTTCCGGCCGTTGCGTTTCCCCGGGCGAAAAACTTCGTCACCCGAAACGAACCGCGGGTTTAATCGCACCGCCGTTCACGTTGGCAATTCCAAGTGGACGACGGCGCCGGATTGGCCAAGGACGCATACGATAGCCCCCCCGACATTTTTTCCGCCAAATGAACGGGTATCGGGTCTAATCGTCCAGCTCTTCGAAGAATTCTTTTTCGGCCTGGCACTTGGGACAGACCCAGTCGTCGGGAAGCTCTTCGAACGGCGTTCCCATGGAGATGTTGCTTTCCGCGTCTCCCTCTGCGGGATCGTAAATGTACCCGCAGGGGCATTCCCATTTATTTGAGCCTTTGGCTGACATAGCGCCTCCTCGCGGGCCGACGGACGGCCCTGTGGGTGAGTGGGTGGATGAATGGAACGGGTGGCCCGAAGAATCCATTGAGTTTCGGGTGGGGACCGATTCGCTCCACCAAACCGAATCAGGCCGGATAGTTGCCGGGATCCTGGACGAAGGCTTCGAAATCCTTTTGGAACAAAAATCGGGTGATCATTTCCCCCACCGCCGCGTGGGTGTCCACCGCGTAATGGCCTTTTTCGTTCCGGCCAACCTTTTCCTTGATGGTTTGGACGATGGTTTCCAGCGCGTCGGCGGTGATTTCCACGTTGACGTTTACGTCCAGGGTGACTCGGGGATCTTCCATGGGGCCTCTGCGGTTGGTTGTTTTCGGACGAACCGGTATGTTATGAATTTCACGAAAAGTAAAACCCGCGTGCTTGAGTGTCAACAATTGAACAGCCGCCGGCGGAGAAACGCCGCGGCCGGAGACCGACCATGAATCAAAGCCAGGATCTCGCCCTGATCATTCGGTCACGGGTCCCCCTGGTGGTGATCGAAAGCCACGAGGAGCAACACGTCCTTCAAATGATCCGACGACTCGCGGAGCAGCTCGGGCGACCCATGTACAGTTGGGCCGTCACCCGCGGCGTCAAGTGCCACGATCCCACCTATCGCATGCAGCCGGCCGATCCCCGCACCGCCGAGCCCGCCGAATTGCTCCAGCACATCCAGAACATTCGGACGCCCGCCATTTTCGTGCTGTGCGATTTCCATCCCTACCTGGAAAACGCGCCGCAGCTGGTGCGCGCCCTCAAGGAGATCGCCCTGGGATACGAACACCTGGGCCACACGATCCTGCTGGTTTCCGCCCGGCTGGAGCTGCCGGACGAGCTGACGCCGTTCAGCGCCCGATTCGAGCTGCCCATGCCCGACGCCGCCGAGCTGGAACAGATCGTCCGGGAGGAGGCGGCCCGATGGACCCGGGAGCACGACGGCGTCAAGGTCGTCACCCATCGTTCCACCCTGGACCGACTGACGCGGGCGCTGGGCGGCCTGCCCCTCACCGACGCCCGGCGTCTGGCCCGAAACGCCATCTACGACGACGGCGCCATCACCGAAAGCGACCTGCCGGAGATCAACAAGGCCAAATTCGAACTGCTGGGCATGGGCGGAATGCTGGGATTCGAATACGAAACCGAATCCTTCGGGAACGTGGGCGGCCTTCGCCGGCTGAAACAGTGGCTGCAACAGCGTGAACCGGCCTTCACCGGAGACCCCGCCGCCGCCGGGCTGGACCCGCCCCGGGGCATTCTGCTGCTGGGCGTGCAGGGAAGTGGAAAGAGCCTGGCCGCCAAGGCGACCGCGGGGGTCTGGGGCGTTCCGCTGCTGCGACTGGATTTCGGCGCGCTCTACGACAAGTTCTTCGGCGAAAGCGAGCGCAATCTCCGCAACGCCCTGAAAACGGCGGAAGTGATGGCCCCCTGCGTGCTCTGGGTGGACGAGATCGAAAAGGGGCTTTCCATCGGCGACAACGAGGGCGGCACCTCCCGACGGGTGCTGGGCGCGTTGCTGACCTGGATGTCCGACCGTCCCGCCCCGGTGTTTTTGGTGGCCACCGCCAACGACATCTCCAGCCTGCCGCCGGAGCTGGTTCGCAAGGGCCGGATGGACGAAATTTTCTTCGTGGATCTGCCCACGCCGGAAATCCGGATGGAAATTTTTCGCATTCACCTGGCCAAACGGGACCGGGACCCGAACCATTTCGACCTGGAAAAGCTGGCCGAGGCGACCGAGGGGTTTTCCGGTGCGGAGATCGAGGCGGCGGTGGTGGCGGGACTCTATTCCGCCGTGGCCCGCAAGGAATCCCTTTCCACCGATCATTTGCTGACGGAAATCGCCAACACCCGCCCGCTTTCCGTGGTCATGGCCGAACAGGTGGACAACCTTCGCCGCTGGGCCGAGGCGCGAACGGTCCCGGCGGATTAAACCGGGCTGAATGGAGCGCATTCGGCTTTCTGTTTTGGCTTGAAAAAATGAGATTTTTGACGGGTCCAAAATCTTGGGTAGGGGCAGATCCCCGTGCCTGCCCTGATCGCCGAAGGGCAGGCACGGGGGCCCGCCCCTACCATTCGACCATTTGAATTTATGCCCTCCGAAAGCATCTTTCCCGCAAGTTGGGTTCCCCGATTTCGACGAAGGATCGAACCCGTTGGCGGCAACCTTCAGCGGCAGGCGAAAAGCGAATCCAAATGGAAGAGATCGGCGTCATTCACGGACGGTTTCAGCTGCTACACAACGATCACCTCCGCTACCTGCTGGCCGGGGCGGGGCAATGCCGGCATCTCGTGGTGGGCATCACGAATCCGGAGCCGGCGCTGACCGCCGAGGATTCCGCCGATCCGGAGCGCAGCGATCCCGCAGCCAATCCATTGACCTACTGGGAGCGGTACCTCATGGTCCGGGCGGTGCTGACCGCTTCGGGCGTGACGGAAAGAGATCTCTCGGTGGTCCCTTTGCCCATCAACTTTCCGGAACGGTTCCAATTTTACGTGCCCATGGACGCGCTGTTTTTCCTCACCATTTGCGACGATTGGGGGCGGCGAAAGCGGGACCGGTTCGAGGCCCTGGGCCTGCGGACGAAGGTGTTGTGGGAACTCCCGCCCGAAGAAAAGGGAATCACCGGACGCGAAGTCCGGCGGCGGATGATCGCGGACGAACCTTGGGTCGAACTGGTTCCGCCGGAAACCGCCCGACTGGTCCGGGAATGGGGACTGCCGGAGCGGCTTCGCGCCGGGGCGTTTTCCCGAGGATGACAAGTCCGGGCGCCGGAATTACGTTTCGGGCGTTCGGGCCCATGCGGATGGACGGCGGCGTTGTCCGGGAAAGGAGAAAGTGGGATGAAAAATCGGCGAGAGCATTTCTTTCCGCGCCGACCGCTTTTGGCGGTCGCGCTGATTGTTTTCGGCTTTTTCCCCGCGAGCGGAGCGGCCCGGGCGCCGTCCGGTTCGTCCCCGGACGACGAGGAAAACCGGAAAACCGTCTACGAAATGTACGAAGACTACCGAAAAGACTTTCCCGAGGTGGAGGAAATGGCCCCTTCGGAAGCCATGGAACGCTGGCGGAAGGACAGGGTGGTCTTCATCGACACCCGAACCCCCGAGGAGATGGCGGTGTCCACGCTGCCGGGGGCGGTTTCCGAGACGGAATATCTGAAAAATCCGGAGCGGTTTTCCGGCCGGACGCCGGTGGCCTATTGCACCATCAGCTACCGCAGCGGCATCTTCGCCGGGAAGATGGCCGAAAAGAATCGGCGCATTCTCAATCTTCGGGGCGGAATGCTGGCCTGGGCTCTGGAAGGCGGACCCATTTTCAAGGAAGACGTCCAAACCCGTCGGATGCATGTGTACGGAAAAAAATGGGACCTGGCGCCGGCGGGATACGAAACCGTCCGGTTCGGCAAGTGGGAACAGTTTATGAAATCCCGGCGGTAAATTGAAGCAAATCGCAAAAAATCCCTCGGAAGCTCCGAGGGATTTTTTTGGGGGACTAACGGCAATACCGTTCATTTTACCGAAAAAATGGTAGGGGCGAATCGCATTCGCCCTTGGTCAATCTGGCACGATTGACCCATTGAAATCCCAAAGTGAACGGTATTGGGACTAACGAAAAATTTCCGTTCGGAGGGACGGCGGGAGGACCCGTTATCCCGACTTCCGGGCCTCGTAACATTTCCGCTCGACGAACGAATTGATGTCCGGGTCAAACACCGCCTCATGTTCGTGGATGTAGCGGGGACCGCCCTCCCATCCGCCGCAGGCCAGAACGATGGTGTCTCCAAGGCAAAACTTGCCGGCGTAGCCCGAATCGTTCAACTGGTTCAAAGTTTCCAAATCCACCATGATCTTCTGGGGATGCCGTTTCGGCTGAGCCATTGCGCCCTCCTTCCTTTCCGGAAACGCCAATTTTTTGGTTCAGCCAAAAAGTTGATGGTTATTCCAGAGATTGTCAAGCGCCCAACGGGCGATCCCCTCAGTTGACCAGCCAGACCGCGTGGAACCGGGCCATCTGCAGCACCTTGTTGCTGACCCGGCCCATGAAGAAGTCGGAAATGCGGGAGGTGCCCCGCCGGCCCATTACGATGGTGCCGAATTCTCCGTCCTCGGCTTCGCGGATGATGTTTTTGGCGCGGCTTCGGCGGCCGGTCACGATCTTCGTGCCGATCTGGTCCGGGGAAAACCCCGCCTCCATCAGCCGATTCTTCGCCCGGTCGAACACCTGAACCATTTCCCGCTCGATCTGTTCCTGCCGCTCGTTGGGCCGAAGCACGTCGCGCAGATCCACCGGAATGTCGTCCTGGCGACCGCGGATGACGTGAAACAGCTCGATGTCGATCCCTCGTCCGGCAAGGTGTTCCCCCATAAAGCTCACGGCGCGCATGGCGTTTTCGGAGGCGTCCAGCGCCAGCAAAATTTTCCCGGCCACCGGAATTTCCCGTCCCACCACGCAAAGCGGGACGTCGGTGATCCGGTCGATGAGCTTGGTCGCCACGCCGCCGAAGAGAACGCCTTTCAACTTGCTTTCGCCCTTCCGCCCGATGAGCGCGGCGACGTAGCCGTTCCCGGCCTCCTTCAAAATGTCCCGCGCGATACCCACCTTTCGCTTTTGAACGACGGCCGTGATCCGATCTTCGGAAAAACCGGCTTCCAGCAAGCGGGTTTTGGCCTGAAGCATTCCCGCATTCAGCCGCCGTTTTTGCTCGATCTCCCAAGCGTGAAATTCGCGAACCGCGCTGGCGAAGGCGGGATCCGGGCTGTCGATGTCGTTGTAGTGGCCAGGCACGCCTTCGTAAACGCTAAACAGTCGAATATCCGCGTCCCGAAACAGGGCCACCCGGGCCACATAGTTCACCACTTCCAGGGAACGATCGGATCCGTCCAAGGCCAACAAGACTTTCTTCCGTTTCATTTCCGCCATGACATCCTCCCTCGGGCCATGCCGCGACCCACGGTGACCGGTTAGTTTCCCTATGGCTTTAGCAAACGCCATGCCAGGAAAAAGTCGGGCACAGGGAAATATCATGCAATCCAATCCGCCGATATCCGATGAAAATTCGACACGAGTTACGGTCGAAGATTTCCGGGTTCGTCCGCATCCTTTACACCTTGTAAAACCGGGGGAGGAATCCGGAAGCCGCATCGCTTCGCCTGGCGCATCAGCCCGCCGGCCGTCATGGCCAGCAGGGGACGCGCCCGGCATCCCATCGCCGCCAGGGCCCGCGCGGTCCAGACGTTGCAGGTTTCCGGGAAGAGATAGCGACCTTCCGCACGGAAAAATCGGCTGTTCCCGTAAAGCCCGGGGCCCAAGGGTTCCGGTTCGTCGACGGGAGAAATGAAAAACGTGTCTTCGAGAAAAGTCAGCAGGCGCTTCAGTTGAGCCGGCGACACCATCCGCGACAATGATTGGCCGGCGTTGAAAAACCGATCCGGCGACGGCTCGAAGCCCACCGCGTGAACCACGCTCTCCGTGGGCCAGAACAACGCGCGGAGCGCCAGCCGAAAACTCCCGCCGCCGGCCCGGTAAAACTCGGCGTCGCCCCAGCCGAACTCCAGGTGGGAGTGGTTCTCCAGGCCGTCCAAGGGCGGGAGGGCTCCCGGCGGAATCCGGTCGGTCGGCAGGACGAGGCCGGTATGCCACCCGTGGTTGACCACCCAAACGGGAATGTCCCCCGGCCCTCGGGAGGGGACGGCCTCCCCATGGGCGCACCCCGAAAGAAGAAAAAAGGCCGGCAGCCAGAACCCGGAGCGAAAAAAAACGCGAAATCGGCCCGCCCAAAAGCGGAATCTGGAATGATCGATTTTTCTTGACCCTTCTCCGGTTTCGAAATATAAATGAAACGTTTTTCAACAATCGCCGTTTCGATTGTTCGCGTCGGGGATATTCCCCGATCCGCATTGCCCCCCGGGGGGTCTTTTACCTTATTTTTTTGAGGAGCACGGTATCGTGGCGACAGGCACAGTGAAGTGGTTCAACGAGAAAAAGGGCTTTGGGTTCATCGCGCGGGAAGAGGGCGACGATGTTTTCGTTCACTATTCCGCCCTCCAGGGCAGCGGGTTCAAGACGCTGGCGGAGGGCGACCGGGTAACGTTCGACATCGAGGATGGCCGCAAGGGCCCCTCCGCCGTAAACGTCGTCAAGCAGTAATCTCCCCGAATCCGCCTTCAAAAAGCCTTCCCCGCTCCGGGGAAGGCTTTTTTGTTTCCGCCGGATTCCCCGGCCCCGGAAACCGCCAGAAGATAGAGCCGCACCCGGCGAAGCTCGTCGTAGCCGACCCGCTCCTCCAGCTCCTCGAACACCGGTTTCAGGAGATCCATCCCGTGGCGGGCGAAGGCGGCCGACGCCGCGTCCCACTCCTCGGGCGCCAGCGCCAACCCCTCCAGAAATCCATCCGGCCGCAAGGTTCGACCGTCCCGAAGTCCATTGTAGAGATGATTTTCCACCGTGCCGGGCTTGATGCCCAGTTGCCGGGCCAGGTCATCGATGGAGCGTCCCGCCTGATAGTCCTCGCAAATTTGTCGCCGGCGAGCCCCCGCGCCGCCCCGGGTCGCGGGAACGGGATTCGAACGGGGCGGCCCGGGTTTTTCGGCCAAACCGCGTTCCGCGCAGTATTCGCGAATCAGCCCCAGGAATTCCGCCCCGTATTTTTCCATCTTTACCTGTCCAACGCCGTGCAGGGCCAGAAGGCGCTCGGGGGATTGGGGATAAACGGCGGCCATTTCCATCAAGGTCCGGTCCGCAAAAATCACGTAAGGCGGCACGTCGCCGGCCTCGGCCAGCGCCTTTCGACGGGCGCGCAGCCGCTCGAAGAGTTCCGCGTCGTGCTCCGGCGCGGGGCCTCTCCGCCGGGGCGCGGCCGATTCCTCGCCTTCCGGCGGAATCCGGGCATACACCTTCTCGTTGCCCCGCATCACCTCCCAGGCCTTGGGCGTCAGCCGCAGGGTCCCGTATTCCGGCTCTTTTTCCAGCAGCCCCTTCCGGAGAAACTGGCGGGACAAGGCCAGCCACTGGTTCCGGGAAAACTCCAGCCCGATATTGTGGGTGGACAGCTTTTCGTGGCCGAATTTCAACACCTTTTTGGCCGTGGAACCCCGCAGGACGTCGGCGACGTGGGCCGCGCCGAAGCGCTCCCCGGTCCGTTTCACGCAGGAGAGGAATTTCTGGGCGGGAACGGTGACCTCCGCCCGGGAACGGCGCTCGGCGGTGCAGTTGTCGCAGTTGCCGCAGTCGGTTTTTCCGTATTCCTCGCCGAAATAGGCCAGCAGCGGAATCCGCCGGCATTCCTCGCTTTCGGCGTAGCGGACCAGGGCGTCCAGATGGCCTCGGGCGGCGTTTCGCTCCGACGCGGCCATTTGCTGGATGAAGTAGCTGATTTTTCGGATGTCGCCATAGCTGAAGAGCAGCCGGCAGTGGGCGGGCAGACCGTCCCGTCCGGCCCGTCCGATCTGCTGATAGTAGCTCTCGATGTTCTTGGGCAGTTCGTAGTGGAGGACGAAGCGGATGTTGGGCTTGTCGATGCCCATGCCGAAGGCGACGGTGGCCACCATGACCGCCGCGTCGTCGCGGATGAAGGCTTCCTGATTGGCCCGCCGCTCCGGCTCCGGAAGACCGGCGTGATAGGCCCGGGCGGATATTCCCGACTCCCGGAGCATTGCGGTCAGGTCGTCCACCTGCTTCCGGGAAATGCAGTAGACGATGCCGGACTGGCCCTGGAAGCCCTTGAGGAAATCCAACACCTGGCTTCCCGGACGCGTTCGCGGAACCACGTCCACGAACAGATTGGGCCGGTCGAAGCTGGCCAGAAACACGTTGGCCCGGGAAAGTCGAAGACTTCGGCGGATGTCCTCCCGAACCCGGGGCGTGGCCGTGGCCGTCAGCGCGATTCCGGCCGCCCGGGGGAAGCGCTCCCGAATGTCCGCCAACTGCCGGTATTCCGGCCGGAAATCATGCCCCCATTCGGAAATGCAGTGGGCCTCGTCGATGGCCAGCAGGTCCAGCGAGACCGAATCCAGCAGCGCCAGCGTGCGGGGCATGAGAAGGGTTTCCGGGGCGAGGTACAAAAGCCGGATTTCCCCCGCCCCGACGCGCCGAACCGTTTCCCGGTATTCATCCGGGGACAGGGTGCTGTTGAGCACCGCCGCCGCGATGCCCAGCTCCGTCAACTGGCCCACTTGATCCTTCATCAGGGAGATCAGGGGCGACACCACCACCGCCAGGCCGGGAAAAAGGAGGGCCGGAATCTGATAACAGAGAGATTTTCCCCCGCCGGTGGGCATGATCACCAGGGAATCCCGGCGGTTCAGGACGTTTTCGATGATTTCTCGCTGCAAAGGCCGAAAATCGTCAAAGCCGAAAACGGTTCGCAGCAGGTGAACGGCGCGATCGATCATGTCAACACCTCCCGGGAAGCAACATCCACGAAACGGTCGAAAAACGCGGGGACCCTTATTCGGAACCGGAGGCCGGATCGGGCTTCCCTCATCGCCGCCGGAACCGAACGGCCAGCCGTTCCCGAAACCGGTCGATCTCCTCGATGCCCAGCAGACGCCCCAGAGGAATCGCCAGCAGAAGAAAGGCCGCCCCGATCCCCGCGCACATCCCCAGGCTGCCCAGGAGGCTTTCCGTGTCGATCCAGTCCAGGGCCCTCCGTCGCAACATTTCCAGGGCCGGACCCACCAGAAGGGCCAGGGCCAGCATTCGAAAAAAGGCGACGTACACCGATTTCCCGCCGACGTTCCCGCTTCGCCGGTTCCAAATGCAAAAGAGAAGCCAGACTTGGAGCGTGGCCGAAAGCGCCACGGCCAGCGCCACCCCGCCGGCCCCCATCCAATGGATTCCCGCCAGATAGACCGGCAGGCTCAGAACCACCGCGGCCGTGCCGAACACGGCCGGGAAAAGGGTGTTCTGGGTGGCGTAAAATCCGCGAACCACCACGGTCTGGGCCGCGAAGGCGGCGGCGCCGGCAAGCAGCCAGACCAGCACCTCGGCGGTTCGGCGGGCGTCGTCGGCGTCGAAGGCCCCCCGCTGGAACAGCGCCCGCACCACCTCCTCCCGAAGCACCATGAACAGGGCCGACAGGGGAATCACCAGCAGCAGAAACCGCAACGTGGCGTTCAGCAGCCGGTTCATCTCCGCCGTCCGCCCCTCCGCCGCCAGCCGGGCCATGAAGGGATAGGAGGCAACCCCGGCCGCCTGGCCGAACAGCCCCACCAGCATCAGCATGATCCGAAGCCCGTAGTTGAGGGCCGCGATGCCGCCCCGGGGCAGAAAGGAGCCGAAGAACTTGAAGAAAATTTCGGTGGAAAAGGTCATGGTGAGGCCCACCATGAGCGGCAGGGTCAGCCGCAGGTAGTGCCCCACGTCCGGATGGCGAAAATCCAGGGCCGGCCGGAAGACCATGCCGACCCGCCGGGCCCCCCAGAGCTGAACCAGGAAATTGCCGGCGAAGGCGCCGGCCAGAACGCCCCAGGCGAACCCTTCCATGCCCAGCCGCCGCCCCAAAACCAGCCCGCCGGCGATGATCCCCAGATTGTAGATCAGCGGGGCCAGGGCGGGAATCGCGAACCGCTCCTTGGCGAACTGCACCGCCATGAACAATCCGCCGGCGAAGAAAAAAAACTGGGCGGGCAGGATGATCCGGGTCATGCGAACCGCCGATCGAATCACCGCCGGATCTTCCAGCCCGGGGGCCAACAGGGCCACGATCCGGGGCGCGAACCATTCTCCCAGCCCGACGAGCAGCAGCAGCAAAAGCCCGAATCCCGACAGAATCGCGGAAAAGACCCGCCAGCCCTCCGCCTCCCGTCCTTCCGCGAGATGGCGGGCGAAAATGGGGATGAAGGTCACCGACAGGAATCCCGACGCCACCACGTGATTGAGAATTTCCGGCAGGACGAAGGCCACCTGGTAGGCGTCCACCCCCGCGTCGGCGCCGCCCACGAAGGCGATGGCCATTTCCCGCCCCAGACCGATGACCCGGCTGAGAAACACCGAGGCCATCATGACCAGAGACGCCACGCCCACTTTTCGCCCCAGAGCGGAAAATTCCGCGGCGCGGGATGTCGTTGACTTCATCGAGAATTCTCTATATGATATCGCGGTTTATTCGCCCCCCCGAACAACCGAAATGGGGGCGTTTTCGCGGAATCATCACGTTTCGACCGGAAAGGCAAGCCTTTTCCGAAACCATCGGCCGGCATGCGGCCCGCCGGAAAGGATGGCATGGAAAACTCCACCTCCTATCGAGAAAACTACGTCGCTTCCCTTCGGAGCGAAATCGTCGACACGGTGGCGCGGCAGTTGTCGCCCATCGCCACCCACTACGGGTATTGCGACGTCCCGCTGGAAACCGACATCATGTGGCGTCCCATGGTGCTCATCATCGGGAACTATTCGTCGGGGAAATCCTCCCTGATCAACGAATTTCTGGGCGCGGAAATCCAGAAGGCCGGGCAGGCCCCCACCGACGACAGCTTCACCGTCATCACCTACGATCCCGAAACCTCCGAGGAGGAGGAGATCCGGGTGACCGACGAGCACGACGGAAAAAGCCTGATCAACGACCCCGACTATCCCTTCAGCACCCTCCGGAAGCAGGGGCAGCGCTTCGCCTCCCATTTTCGCCTCAAAAAGGTCAATTCCCCCTTCCTGCGGGACCTGGCCATCGTGGACACCCCGGGAATGCTGGACAGCATCACCGAGCGGGACCGGGGATACGACTACCACGAAATCATCGGCGACCTGGCCCAGAAGGCCGACCTGATTCTGGTGCTGTTCGACGCCCACAAGGCCGGCACCGTCCGGGAGGCCTACAAAAGCATTCGGGAGACGCTCAACACCCGCACCTTCGAGGACCGGGTGCTCTTCGTCCTCAACCGGATCGACGAATGCGCCTCCCTGGAGGATCTGCTCCGGGTCTACGGCGCCTTGTGCTGGAATCTCTCCCAGATCACCGGACGCAAGGACATCCCGCCCATTCATCTGACCTATTCGCCCACCGCCAGCCAAAATAGCGGGACCCGCCCCGAGCACTTGCCGTTGCTGGAGAACCAGCGGGAGCAGCTCCGCCAGGCCATCCTCAACGCGCCCAAGCGGCGACTCTACCATCTGGCCACCTTCGTGGAGGTGCAGGGAGATCGACTGGTGCATTACCTGGAAGCGCTGGCGGCCTACCGGGAAAGCGTTCGGGAAGTCCGTTCGCGGTACACCATGATCGGCCTGATCCTGAGCGCCCTGGGCGCCGGGGCGGGCGTCATGTCCATGCTGATGGTGGGCATCATCGGCCCCGGCCTTCTGTCCGCGGTGGGGATCGGGGTGGGAAGCTTCGTCCTGCTGATCTGGATGCTCGCCTTCCAGAGAAGACTGGAGCGGCGGCACCATCTGCAACGACTGGAGACCCTGGACGAACTGACCGATCTGGACAACCAGACCCGGCGGGACAGTTGGGACGCGGTTCGGGAACTGGTCCGCCATCATTTGGAAAAGGGAAACAAAAAATATTCCTTTTTCGAGCTGAAGCGGGACCTATCCCTCTCCCGGCGGATCGTCGAGGAAACCTCCCGGGACATTCGCGAGGCCCTCAACGAACTGAAGCTGCTGAACGCGGACGGGGAACTGGCCGACATCCCCGACCGGCTGTTGCCGGATCGGGAAGCGGAACGTCGGGCCGAAGAAATGGCCGAAATCGAAATGATGAAAGCCTATCTGGCCTGATTTCCGGACGCCCGCCCCGGATTCCGGCGATCCGCCGCCGGAGTTTGCGGGGGAAAACAACGACGGACGAAAGAGAGAAAGGAAAGAGGATGAAAAATTCGCGGCAATTTCGCGCGCTGGCGTTGGGGGTCTTGATCGGCGCCGTCTGCTCCGCTCCGGCCATGGCGGAGCAAATGATCTTCGTCACCGGCGGCATGTCCCCGCCGTACGCCTATCAGGAAGAGGGAAAGGTCGTCGGGATGGACACCGACGTCCTGATCCGCTTCTGCGAGTCCAAGGGCATTGCGCCGGAATTCCGGGCCGTTCCCTGGAAGCGGGCGCTGATCGAGGCCCAACAGGGACGGATCCACGGAATTTTTTCCTTGTTTCGCTCCGACGAAAGGGATCAATTTCTTTACTTCCCGGAAACCCAGATCAATTCGGTTCGCACCGTGGTGATCGGCCGCAAGGCGGACAATTTGACGATCGACGGCCTGGAAGATCTCAAGGGGCTGCGGGTCGCCGTGCTGCACGCCTACAAATACGGGCCGGAATTCGACAACATGGCCGGGCTCAACAAGATCTACTGCCGCGACAAGCGAGAGCTGATCACCCTGCTGGATCGGGAGCGGGTGGACGTGACCATGGACGCCGCCGACGTGTTCAATTTCAAGGTGCGGGAATACGGCTTTGACCGCGCCAAGTTTGAAATTTTGCACCAGGTGCGGACCAATCCGATTTTCGTCGCCTTCTCCAAGGCGGGTCTGGGCGAACGGGGCCAAGAATTGGCGGCGGAGTTCGGCGATTTTTTCCAAAAACTGGAAGAATCGGGGGAGCTGGAAAACATCCGGGACGATTACCGCTAGCCCGCCGGATCCATTCCCGCCAAAACGGACGGCGTTCGACGCCGGACGCCGGGAGAAGCCGGGCGCCCCCCCGGTTCGCCGGAGCGCGTTTCCCCGTCCGGCCGATCCATTTTCAGAGCGACGTTTCGAGGTTCCGCCGGAACCTCGAAACGTCGCTTTTTTTTGTGGGAGCATCCCCCCGCTCCAAGGGCCAAAGGCGGGACCGGCGCAATTTCCCGCCCAAAAATTTTTTTGTTCCTTGATAAATAATAAATGGCATACATTTTGCTTCCTTTGCCTTGGACGAAAGAGCCCCTATCATTGGAAATCGGTAGGTCCAATGGGACCGCGCCGCCCCGCGGCAATGTCCCTCAAAATTGAAAAAGGTGAAGGACACCATGAGCTTAATTCGAAACGTCAAGGAAAACCCGGAATCCCTGGAATTGATCTACCGCTGGTTCGAGCCGTGGCACAAGGCCGCCATCCTGTTTTTCGTCGTCTGGAATTCCCTGAGCGCCGCCCTGTTTTACCCGGAGGTCCAACAATTTTTGAAGGGGGACTTCTCCACAATTCGGAGCCTTTCGGCCTTCCTGGTTTTTGCGATGCTCTGGCTGGTTCCCATGTACTGGATGCTGGTGCTTTTGCTCAATCGAACCGTTCTGCGCATGAATCGGAAGCGTGTGACGGTCTGGCACGGTCCGTTTCCCTGGTTGCGACGCAACACCGCCTTCGACCTGGATGAACTGAACTACATCTGGGTGAACGAAATTGTAGGAGACTCCGACGATGAAGACGATACGGACACCCTGCGGGACGTCATGGCGATTCTTCGGAACGGCGAATCCCGCCCGTTGATTCCCAATATTCCGGATGAGCGGGACTCGGAGATGGTCCGCCTTCGAATCCACGCCTGGCTCCGGGGCGGCGCCTGCCTGGGGCCCAGCCGGGCCCACCCGCCCGCCTGTTAGATTCACTCCATAAGAAACAAGACTGAAACGGGATGGCTCTGCAACCGGCCATCCCGTTTTTTCCGTCCTCCATCCCCCCTTCGATCTTGGTTTCCCTGTCGGAAGGATCATCATTCCAATTGGGCTCTTGACGGCCCAAACAGCTAGTGGCCAACGCGGAGGTCTTCATCTTCGGAGTCCATCCAAACATTTTTGTAAAAAATAACAAATTTGTTTTACGCCAAAATCGGACACGAAATCCAAACAGCGAAGTCGGAATGATGGAAATTGTCCATCGATCAGTTTGAATTTGCCGAAGAAGGCGTGGTAAAGAAAAATAGAATGAGTTGAACCGAAGCCGCCCAATCCGCATGGAATCGGGTTGTGGTCCCAAAAGGGCGGACTTTTACCGACCCGTTCGAGGAATCCATCAACCCAAATTTCACCGGATAACCGTGGATAAAGGATAAGGATGAAGAATTTCACCGCCATCATTGAAAGATGTACGGATACGGGGCTTTACGTGGGGCATGTACCGGGTTTCCCAGGCGCCCATTCACAAGGGGAAACCCTGGAAGAGCTGAATCGAAACCTCAAGGAGGTAATCGAAATGCTCCTGGAAGAGGGCGACCCGAAGATGGAATCCAATTTCGTCGGCACACAAGTGTTGGCGGTTGGCTGATCGTGACAAATCTGCCGATCCTGAAACCTCAAGAAGTCGGAAAAATTCTTGAAAAGTTC
>CAYFVR010000114.1:0-14751 GCA_964346545.1 uncultured Desulfobacterales bacterium
CGGGGGGCGGGTCTGGTTGGCGGGGGCCGGGGAAACGCGAGGTCAGGCGGGCGTTCCGGCGATATGTTGAACGATGGCTTCGAGTTCGGGAATGTTGACGGGTTTCACCATGAAAAAAATCACGCCTTGGCGGCGCAGATTTTCTTCCAGATACTGGGAGTCCGATCCGGTCATGACCACGATGCCTTTCCCGGACCAGAATGCGTTGATCCGGGGGAGCAACTCGTCGCCGTCCATGTCCGGCAGGAAAATGTCCAGCAGGATCAGGTCGAATCCGTCGTTTCGGAGGCGGTCCAGCGCCTCCAGGCCGGTGGGGGCGGTTTCCGCGTCGTGTCCCCATTTTTGAATCAGGCGGTGGAGCAGACTGGCGACCTGGGGATCGTCCTCGACAATCAGAACGTTCATGGCGGTTTCCCGTGAAATTTGCGCCGAAATCCGGCGTCCGAAAAGCCAATGGATTTTTCCCGCAGGATACCATAAAATCGCCTCGAAATCCCGTTAAAAAATAAGCGGAATTCCGCGTTTTGCGAGGGAAGGGAGCGTTCATGAAGCCCGAAGCCGTTTGCCAATTTTTGTTCGTCAATCACGCCGTTCAGCCCACGCCCGCGCCCGAAGTCTTTTCCCGGGTGGACGAAACCGCCCTTTACGAAGTCGTCAAGCTGGTTTCCGGCGTTCCGCTTTTTTTCGAGGCCCATATGGAACGGTTCCGCAGGTCGGCCGCCCTGTCCGGCCGCTCTTTTCCCGTGCCCGACCGCCAGGTGTTGGCGGAAATCGCCGAGCTGGCGGAGCGCAACGGGCAAGACCGGATCAACGCCAAGGTGGTCTGGTCGGGAACCGGCGGGGACGCGTTGTTCCTAACCTATCTCATCCGCTCCGAATATCCCGGCGCCAAGGCCTACGGCCGGGGCGTTCACGCCGTTTTGTTCGAAGGAGAACGGCCCGATCCCAACATCAAGACGTTGCGGGGCTCGTTTCGGGAGCGGGTGCGGGCGCTGCGGAGCGCGGCGGGGGCCTACGAGGCGCTGCTGGTGGACCGCAACGGCTTCATCACGGAGGGCAGCCGATCCAATTTCTTTTTCGTGCGGGAGGGCCGGGTGTGGACGCCGCCGGCGGGCGCGGTGCTCATGGGCGTCACCCGCGCCAAGGTGATGGAGATTTGTCGGGAAATGGGGACGCCCGCGGAGGAACGGCCCCTGCACCGGGACGAGCTGTCCCGGCTGGAGGGAATGTTCATCACCGGAACCACGGTGGACGTGCTGCCGGTGGCCTCGGTGGGAGAAATTCGGATGGACTCGGTGGGGCAACCGCCGGTGCGGGAAATTCTGGGCCGGTTCGAGGCGGTGGCCCGGGCGGATGTGGCGGCGCGGCGGAATGAAACCGCCCGAATGGAGAGCGCGCCCCGCTGACCCCTGACTGTTTACAAATCGATCCGTTTTTTGGGGTCCGGGGGAGAGACCGGAATGGAAAATCCCGGCGGCATGGTTCGCGCCAAGAGTTTCCTCGGCGGGGAGGTTATGCCGCCCCCACGCACCGATTCCGCAAGGCGCCGATGCCGTCGATGCGGCATTCCACCTCGTCGCCCACGGAGAGGGTGATGGGCGGGTCTCGGAAGATGCCGACGCCCGAGGGCGTTCCGGTGGAGATGATGTCGCCGGGCAGCAGGGTGATGTCTTCGCTGATGTAGGCGATCAGGAAGGGGATGTCGAAGATCATGTCGGCGGTGCGGCCCCGCTGCATCAGCTCCCCGTTCACCCGGGATTCCAGGGTCAGCATTTCCGGGTCGTCCAATTCGTCCGGGGTGACCAGATGCGGTCCCAGCGGCGCGAAGGTGTCGAAGGATTTGCCCCGGAACCATTGGCCGTCTCCGAACTGGGCCTCCCGGCCCGACACGTCGTTCAGAATGGTGTAGCCGGCCACGTGCTCCAGGGCGTCTTTCCGGGGGATGCCCCGTCCGCCCCGGCCGATGACCACCGCCAGCTCCACCTCCCAGTCGATCTGGCCGCTGGACGCCGGAAGGCGGATGGGGTCGCGGGGGCCGTTGAGGGCGGTGTTGGCCTTGCAGAACAGCAGCGGCCGCTCCGGCGCGTCGAAGCCGCCCTCCTTGGCGTGTTCCGCGTAGTTTTTGCCCAGGCAGATGATTTTGGAGGGGCAAGCCACCGGCGGCCCCAGCCGCACGTCGGCCGGTATTCCTTCGTCCTCCACCTCGCCGATCCGGTCCAGCCAGCCGTCCCGGAAGAACCGGTCGCAGACGTCCGGGATTTCCGGAAAATGGGCCCGCAAATCCACAATCCGGCCGTCGCGCCACAGGCCGGGCCGCTCGGCGCCGACTTCCCCGAATCGCACTACTCGCATGATTCCTCCGAATCGCGGCGTCCGTCGGCGTAGCCGTCCCGGTACCGCTTGTCTCCGAACCAGTTCACCTGTCGAATCAGCCCCCGGACGATGCTGACCTCCCGGGCCCGAACCTGAATGCGGGTGAAAAACTGGCGGATGTGATGCATCCAGTAATCCGGGTTTTCCGGATTGAGATAGCTGATGTCGATCAGGATCTTTCGCAGCCCGTCCAGCATGCCGTCCAACTCGTGGCGGCTGGCCATGCGCGGGGCGAAGGCGGTATTCGGCTCGATGCCGGCGGTGAAGAGCGCGTAGCAAATCACCACCACCGCCTGGGCCAGGTTCAGGGAGGAAAACTCGTCGGTGGGGATGGTGACCAGGCCGTGGCACAGCCGGATTTCCTCGTTGAGGAGTCCCCGGTCCTCCCGGCCGAAGACCAGCGCCACCCGGTTTTCCCGGGAAATGGGAATCAGCTTTTCCGCCATGCGCTCGGGGGCGAGCACCGTTCGCTGACCGCCGAGGCGGGCGGTGGCGCCCACCACGTAGGAAAAGGGCGCGACCGCCTCCCGCAGGCTGTCGTGGACGGTCATGGCCGCCACCACGTCCGCGGCGGCGTGGGTGGCCAGCTTGCCGATCCGCTCCGGGTCCGGGTCTCGGGGCGAAACCACCCGCAGCTCCCGAATGCCCATGTTCCGCATGGCCCGCGCCGCCGCCCCGATATTTTCCGGAGACCGAGGTTCCGTCAGGACGACGGCCACGTTGTCGAGCCGGACGCGCGCCGAATTATCCGCCGACGATTTCAAAGCTATTGAAAAAGTAGCCGATTTCGAAAGCGGCCGTCTCCGGGGCGTCGGAGCCGTGGACGACGTTTTTCTCGATGTCGGTGGCGAAATCCTTGCGGATGGTGCCCTCGGCGGCTTCCTTGAAGTTGGTGGCGCCCATCAATTCCCGGTTTTTGGCGATGACGTCCTCGCCTTCCAGGATCATGACCACGCAGGGGCCGGAAGACATGAAATCGGTGAGGCTGCCGAAAAAGGGGCGTTCCCGGTGGACGGCGTAAAAGCCTTCCGCCTGGGCCTTGGTCATGTGGATCATCTTCATCGCGACGATTTTGACGTCGGCGTTCTCGAACCGCTTGACGACTTCTCCGATCACGCCTTTGGCGACGCCGTCCGGCTTGATGATCGATAGGGTGCGCTCAATCATAAATGGGTGTTCCTTTCGTCGGGTTTCAGGTTCCGGCCCGTTTACCAGAAGGGGCCGGGCAAGTCAACTGAGCGACGGCCGCTTCCGCCGCTTGACACCCGGCGTTGAACATTCTAATTTTTTGGAAAAACCCGCCCGGCCGTCCGCGTTCGGGCCGTTTATCCACCCCTCTTTTCACGGGACGCGCGCGCCATGCCGATCTACGAATTTTACTGCCCGGATTGCCACACCATTTTCAATTTTTTTTCCCGGAGAATCGACACTGAAACCCTGCCCGGATGTCCCAAATGCGACCGGGAAACACTGAGCCGCCAGGTGTCCATGTTTTCCGTGACCGGCCGGGCCAGGGAACCCGGCGGGGAAGACGACCTGCCGGTGGACGAGGCCAAGCTGGAACGGGCCATGGAAACCCTTTCCCGGGAGGCCGATGGGATGGACGAGGAGGACCCGCGAAAGGCCGCGGACCTCATGCGCCGGATGACCGAAATGACCGGCATGGAGCTGGGGCCGGGGATGCGGGAGGCCCTTCGCCGGATGGAAGGCGGCGAGGACCCGGACCAGATCGAGGCCGAGATGGGCGACCTGCTGGAATCGGAAGACCCGTTCATCATGCCTTCCAAAATCGGCGGGGGCAAAATCCGCCGGGTGGCCCCGGATCGGGATGAAGCGCTGTACGATCTTCACCCGGAGACGGAGTAGGGCGGGGCCGCCCATCCGCCGCACGTCGGGTTGTTCGCGGAGTCGGTTCGGTTTGGCGGGATTTTCCCAATGTCTTTTTCTATTCCAGCAGCTCCCGAAACTCCGCCACCGCCTCCCGAAGCGCCATCACTTCCTCCCGCAGGTCGGCCACTTCCGCTTCCAGCCGCGACATTCGTTCGGAGACGGGCTCGCGGGCCGGTCCCGGTTCCGGTTGCGCATCGGTCGTCTCCGCCTCCGCCGCGGGGCCGCCCAGCAGATGGGCGAACCGGGGCTCCTTGCGGCCGGGTTGGCGCGGGAGTTCGACCACCCAGGGGCCGTCTTCCCGCGCCTCCAATTCCTTGAGGCTTCGTTCCACCTCGCTCAGTCCGTTAAATTCGTACATCCGGCCGGTGCGGTTCCGCAGTTCGCCCACGGTTTGCGGCCCCCGAAGCATCAGCGCCGCCAACACCGCGAGTTCGCGTCGGTTCATGTTGAAATTTTCGGCCAGCCGTTCCTCGTATTTGGTGGCCCGGCCGCCCGCGGTTCGGATGGGGCCGGCCATCCGTGCATCCCGAAGCGGTTCCAGGGTGTCCATCACGTCGGCTTCGGAAAGGGCCATCACCGGCTCTCGGCTGGATTTTTGGTTGCAGCCGGCCACCAGGGCGTTGAGGGTCATGGGATAGTAGTCGGGCGTGGCCATCTGCTTTTCCAGCAGCACGCCAAGGACGCGGATGGCGTGGGGATCGAGGACGGTTTCCATGCGGGCCTCCGACGGGAAAGGGGGGAGAAGAAAAATTTCGATCGGGAAGCTTACGCCCTTCCCGGAAGGGAATCAAGCGCGGAGCCGCCGCGTTCGTCCGGGACCGCCGCTTCCCCGCCAAATCCCCGACGGAACGGGATAACCGGCCGAAACCATGAGGAAGTGGAATTCTTGACAGCGGTGGGAATTTGGTCTACTTACACCCTTTTCAGGCCCATGTCCCCCGGAATCGGAAGGCGGCGCGAACGGCGAGCCCGTCCCGACCGTTCCGGCCGGGAACATTCCATATTCCCGAATGCCGAGAAACGCTGTGATCCGTTCATGAGCGCAAAGAAAACCGCAAAAGGCGATGTCCGGCACATCCGGAACATCGGCATCATCGCCCATATCGACGCCGGAAAGACCACCGTCACCGAACGGGTGCTTTTTTACACCGGCCGATCCCACAAAATCGGCGAGGTCCACGACGGCGAGGCCGTCATGGACTGGATGACCGACGAGCAGGAACGGGGCATCACCATCACCTCCGCGGTCACCACCTGCCCCTGGAAAAACTACGAAATTCAAATCATCGACACGCCCGGCCACGTGGATTTCACCATCGAGGTGGAGCGGTCCCTGCGCGTCTTGGACGGCGCGGTGGGCGTCTTCTGCGGCGTGGGCGGGGTGGAGCCCCAGTCCGAAACGGTCTGGCGGCAGGCCGACAAATACAACGTCCCCAAAATGGCCTTCGTCAACAAAATGGACCGAATCGGCGCGGATTTTTACGCCGTGATCGACGAAATTCGGGAAAAGCTCAAGGCGCGGCCGGTGGTGCTGGCCCTGCCCATCGGGGCCGAAGACCGGTTCGTGGGCATCGTCGATCTGGTTCGGATGGAGGCGGTGATCTGGGACGACGACAGCCTGGGGGCGACCCTTTCCCGCGGGGAAATCCCCGACGACCTGCGGGAGCGGGCCGAGGAATACCGCGTGCGAATGGTGGAGGCGGCGGCGGAAACCGACGACGCGCTGATGGAGGCCTATCTGGCCGAGGAGACCATTTCCGAAGAGGCGCTGACGGCCGCGATCCGGAAGGCGACCATCGGCCTCCAGATGGTTCCCGTTTTCTGCGGGTCGGCGCTGCGGAACAAGGGGATTCAGCCGCTGCTGGACGCGGTGGTGGCCTATCTGCCCAGCCCCGCCGAGGTGCCGCCCATCCAGGGGGTGCTGCCGGACACCGACGAACGGATGGAATGTCCGCCCAAGGCCAACGATCCCCTGGCGGCGCTGATTTTCAAGGTCTCCATGATCGAGGGGCGCAAGCTCAGCTTCGTCCGGGTGTACAGCGGAAAGCTCAAGGCGGCCTCGGACGTGTTCAACACCTCCCTGGGCCGAAAGGAGAAAATTTCCCGGATTCTTCGCATGCATGCCAACAAGCGGGAGCGGGCCGACGAGGTGGGGCCGGGCGCCATCGTGGGCGTGGTGGGGCTCAAGGATTCGGCCACCGGCGACACCCTCTGTTCGCCGGATCGGCCCATCGTGCTGGAGCGCATCGATGCCTACGAACCGGTGATCTCCGTGGCCATCGAACCGCGAACCCACGCGGACCAGGAAAAGCTGGAGCAAGTGCTGGAGAAATTCATGGCCGAAGACCCGACCCTCAAGGTCCGCATGGACGAGGACACCGGCCAGACGATTCTTTCCGGCATGGGCGAGCTGCACCTGGAGGTCGTCACCAGCCGCATGACCCGGGAGTTCAAGACCGACGTCAACGTGGGCAAGCCCCAGGTGGTCTATCGGGAGGCCATCGACAAGCCCGCCCAGGGTTCGGCGGTGTTCGACCGGGACGTTTCCGGCCAGCGTCACTACGGCGAGGTTCGCCTCAAAATCGCGCCCAGAGAGCGGGGCGCGGGCAATCTGTTCGTCAACAAGGTGACCGACGAGTTGACGATTCCGGCCGCCTTCATTCCCATGGTGGAGGCCGGGGTGATGGAGGCGCTGGAAAGCGGCCCGAGCATGGGCTATCCGCTGGCGGACGTTTCCGTGACGCTGACGGGGGGCGGCTGGAAGGAGGGCGCGGCCACCGAGCTGGCCTACCGGGTGGCGGCCTCCATGGCGCTCAAGGAGGCGTTGGGGGAGGCGGAGCCGTTTCTGCTGGACCCGATCATGCGGGCGGAGGTCTTCGTGCCCGAGGATTTCGTGGGCGACGTCATCGGCGATCTCAACAGCCGGGGCGGCAAGGTGGAGGCCATCGAGGCCGGCCGCGGCATCCAGATCATCCGGGCCAAGGTTCCCCTGGCCCGGATGTTCGGCTATTCCACCAGCCTGCGCTCCGCCACCCAGGGGCGCGGCAACTTCACCATGAAGTTTTCCCACTTCGACCGGCCCTGATCTCCGCGGTCCCCGAAGCGGAAACGCCGGAACGGCCGAGCGAGTCGGCCGTTCCGGCGTTCTTTTGAAATCCCAACGGGAGCGGCATCCGTCGCCGACACGGAACGGACCCGCCGGGACGCCCCCGAACGGCCTTCGTTGTGGCGGCGGGAAGCGCTTTCCGGCTAAAACTCCGGCCGGAGCGGAACCGGACGGGGCCGGCGAATGGGCTCCGGCCGCTCGGCGGCCCCGTCGCCGTTCACCTCGGCCAGCAGCGTTTCCATCTCCTCGCGCCGAACCGGGTCGCCCTCCAGCAGCCGGATGGCTTTTCGCAGGTGGAATCGGGCGTTTTTGCCGTCTTTTCGCCCGGCGTAATATCGTCCCAAATAGTAATGGGCTTCGCCCATGCGCCCCCGCTTTCCGTAGGCCTCGCCCAGATGGTAGAGGGCGGGGCTGAATTCCGGCCGCTTTTTCAGGAGCCGCTTCAGGGTGGTCGCCGCCTCGTCGTGGCGTTGCAGTTCGATGTCGGTTCGCCCCAGCAGGTAGAGGGTTTCGAAATCCTCGGGGGCCATGCCCAGACTGCCCGACAGGGCGTCCCGGGCCCGCTCGTAATGGCCGCCCATGAAGAAAATTTCTCCCATGTCCTTGAGCAGGACCGGGTCCAGCGGACGTTTGGCCAGCGCCCGGCGGACGTGTTCGATGGCGTCGGCGTTCCGGTCGTTGCGGGCCAAGGCGATGCCGTAGCCGTGCTGGATCACCGGGTCTTCGGGGGCCGCTTCGAACATTTGGGTCATCTCCTCCAGCGCCCGTTCCTCCGGGCCGTAGCCCGCGATCAGCCGGATTTTCACCCGTCGGAAGGTTTCGTCGCGTTCCGGCAGCTTGGGCGCGTCGGGATGGCGGTCCAGCCAGGCGTCCAGGTAGGCGATCCGGTCGTCCACGGCCGGGTGGGTCATCAGGTAGGTGGGCACGTCGGCGGGGCCGAACCACTGCTTTTCCCGGATTTTCTCCAGGACCCGCAGCAACCCTTCGCCGCTGTATCCGGCCCGGGTCAAATAGTCGATTCCCAGCTCGTCGGCCTGCATTTCGTCCCGGCGGCTGTAGGCCAGACTGGCCGATTGGGTGGCGGCCATGCCCCCCATGGCCACGGCGTTGGCCGCCGCGCCCGCACCGGCCGCGCCCAGAAAAATGCCGGCGACCATGCCCGCCAAGGCCCCCAGGCTGAGGGTCGCGGATCGCTCGATCTTTTGGGAAATGTGGCGGGCCGAGACGTGGATGATTTCGTGGGCCAGAATGCCGGCCAGCTCGTCCTCGGTCTCCATGGCCTCGATGAGGCCGCTGTGGATGAAAATTTTCGCGGCCGGTCCGGCGAAGGCGTTGTGGACTTCCTGGCGGATGACGAAAAACTGGTAGTCGAAGGGCTGGGGCGGCATGGTGGCCAACACCTTCCGGCCGACCGCGTTGACGTAGCCCTCGACGAAGGGATCGTGGATGATGCGGAAGCGGCCGCTCACCACTTTCATGAACTCCCGGCCCAGCTCTTCTTCCTCCTGAAGGGTGATGGCCGGCGAAACCGGCGGGACGGCCAGTTGAAGGCCGAACAGCAGAGCCGCCGCGAGCGCGGCGGAACGTAGGACGCGTCGATTCATGGGACCTCTTTCCCCGGACGGGGACGGCGGAAACGGCGGCGGGCGGATGGCGTGGGCGGCGCGGTTCGGCGTTTTGGCCGTCGCGTCCTTCCGTCGTTCCGTCGTTCCATATTCACCTGTTTTATGGTAAGTGCTTCACTATGACACAGATCATCTGCATCGCCAACCAGAAAGGCGGGGTGGGCAAAACCACCACCGCCGTGAATCTGGCCGCGGCCCTGGCCCTGTCGGGCCGTCGGACCCTTCTGGTGGATTGCGATCCCCAGGCCAACGCCACCACCGGCGTGGGGATCGACAAGGCCGGCCTTTCCCAAACCCTTTACCACGGGCTGCTGGGGGAGGCCGACGCCCGGGAGCTGCTGCTTCCGGTGGAGGGGCTGGACGAACTCCGTCTCATCCCTTCCCGGGTGGAGCTGATTGGCTTCGAGGTGGAGATGATGGACGCCCCGAATCGAGAACGGGCCATGAAGCACTTCCTTGCCCCGTTGGCCGACCGGTTCGACTTCGTTCTCATCGACTGCCCCCCGTCCCTGAGCCTCCTCACCCTCAACGCCATGACCGCCGCCACCGGCCTGCTGGTTCCCCTTCAGTGCGAATTCTACGCCCTGGAGGGTTTGGGCCAGCTTCTCCAAACCCTGGATCTGGTGCGGGGCGGGCTCAATCCCCATCTGGCGGTGCTGGGCATTTTGCTGACCATGTACGACGGCCGGACCAATCTGAGCCAGCAGGTGGCCGAAGAGGCCCAGCGCTTCTTCAGCGGCCGGGAGCGGGTATTTCAAACCGTCATCCCCAGAAATGTCCGGCTGGGCGAAGCCCCCAGCTATGGCGCGCCCATCGTGCTGTACGATCGCACCTCCACCGGCGCCCGGAGCTATCTGGCCCTGGCCGAAGAGATTCTGGGCCGCTGAACCTCCACACTTGGAAAGCTACGGCATGTCCGACGATCGTGCAAGGAACGCCCCGCCCCGCCGCCGCAAGCCGGCCCTGGGGCGGGGGCTGGGCGCGTTGATTCCGGCCGCGGATTCCGCCGAGGAATCCGCGGGCCGGGATTTTCAGCTTTGCGAAGTGGACCGGATCGCCCCCAACCGATATCAGCCCCGGCGCAGCTTTCCCGAGGCGGAGCTGGAAGAGTTGAGCCGCTCCATCGCGGAGCAGGGGATGATTCAGCCGCTCATCGTCCGCCGCACCCCCGAGGGCTACGAACTGGTGGCCGGGGAGCGGCGGTTGCGGGCGGCCCGGATGGCCGGGCTGGCGCGGGTCCCGTTGGTGATCAAGGCGTTGACCGACGCCCAGGCGCTGGAAATGGCCCTGGTGGAGAACATCCAGCGGGCCGACCTGAACCCGGTGGAGGAGGCCGAGGCCTATCACCGGCTGATGACCGAATTCGATCTGACCCAGGAGCGGGTGGCCGACCGGGTGGGCAAAAGCCGGTCGGCGGTGGCCAATTTTTTGCGGCTGCGCGGCCTGCCCGATCCGGTGCGGGAGGCGCTGGCCGAGGGGCGGCTGACCATGGGCCACGCCAAGGCGCTGTTGGGGGTGGAATCCCCCGCGCGCCAGTTGGAGCTGGCCCGGCGGGTGCTGGAAAAGGGGCTCTCGGTGCGGGAGACCGAGCGACTGGCGGCCCGGCTTCGGGAACCGCCGCCGGCGACCGAGGCGTCCGACGAGGAACCGGATTCCGAAACGGTTCACCTGACCCACCTGGCGGACGACCTCGCCCGCCGCTTCGGCACCCGGGTGAAAATCCGACGCCGGGGCAAAAAGGGGCGGGTGGAGCTGGAATTCTACAACGACGACGACCTGGACCGGCTGCTGCGTCTGCTGAGCCCGGACGAAGCGCTTTGAACCGGCGGCGGCCGGAGTTCGACGGAGTGTCATGAAGCGAATATGCGTGGTGGACGGCCAAGGCGGCGGCATCGGCAGCGCCGTCATCAAAAAATTGAAGGAATCTCTGGGCGAATCGGTGGAAATTTTGGCGTTGGGCACCAACGCCATCGCCACGGCGCAGATGCTCAAGGCCCGGGCCAACCGGGGGGCCTCCGGCGAAAACGCCATCGTTCAGACCGTTGCCGCGGCGGACGTGATCGTGGGCCCCATCGGGATCATCATGGCCCACGCCATGATGGGCGAGGTGACCCCCAAAATGGCCGAGGCGGTGGCCGCCAGCCCGGCCCGGAAGCTGCTGGTGCCGCTGTCCCAGGAAAACGTGGAGATCGTGGGCATCGCCCCGGCCCCGTTGCCCCATTTGATCGACGCCCTCATCGAAGACAACCTGACCCGCCTGTTTGAAGGGAGATGACGCCGATGTGCGAAGCCAGCGCTTACTTGAAAGACGGCGAGGAGAACCGGCTCGTCATGGAGTCGGTGGACCGGATCGATCCGGACGAGGACGGCATCAGTCTGGTCAATATTTTCGGCGAACAGAAATTTTTGAAGGCGCGGATTCATTCCCTGGCCCTGGTGGAGCACCGGGTCTATCTGACGCCCATGGAATGAAGCCCTCGGCCTTTCCCGTCGCCCCCGGCCGAACCCGTTCGGCGGGGACGATTTCCCGCGCGGAGGCGCGATGAGAATCTCGGTGGCCAAAACGGCCGGTTTTTGCATGGGCGTGCAGCGGGCGGTGGAAATCACCCTGGACGCCGCCAACACCCGGCCCGCCCCCATTTTTACCCACGGTCCCCTGATCCACAATCCCCAGGTGCTGCGGCTGCTGGAGGACCGGGGCATCCGGGTGCTGGAGGAAATCCCCGAATCCGGCGAGGGAACCGTGATCATCCGGGCCCACGGGGTGCCGCCGGACACCAAGGAAAAGCTGGCGGCGGCCGGTTTCTCGGTGGTGGACGCCTCCTGTCCCCGGGTGTTCAAGGTGCAGGCGATCATCCGGAAACATGCCCGACAAGGCCATGCCTGCGTCATCGTGGGCGATCGGGACCATCCGGAGGTGAAGGGGCTTTTGGGGTACGCGGGCGACCGGGGCCACGTGGTCAATCGCCTCCAAGAGCTGGACGAACTGCCGTCCTTCGATCGCGCCATCATCGTGGCCCAGACCACCCAGAACACGCTCTTTTACGACGCGGTGAAAAAATGGGCCGGCCGGAACCACCGCCATTACAAAGTGTTCGACACCATCTGCGATTCCACCCAACGGCGGCAGGAGGAGGCCAAGCGGCTGGCCGAATCGGTGGACGCCGTGGTGGTGGTGGGCGGCCGCAACAGCGGCAACACCCAACGGCTGGCGGAAATCGTCCGGCAGGTTGGCAAGCCGGCCTTCCACGTGGAGACGGAAGCGGACTTGGACGTGGCCGCGCTTTCCTCCGTCCGTCACATCGGCATCACCGCCGGGGCCTCCACGCCCAACTGGATCATCAAAAAAGTCTATCGGGCCATCGAGTCGATGCCCTTCGACGCCCAGTCGCCCTGGCGTCGGCGGCTGTTGGAAATTCAGCGGCGCCTGCTGTTGACCAACGTCTACGTTGCGCTGGCCGCCGCCGCGCTGTGCTACGCCTGCACCACTCTCCAGGGCATCCGTCGGCCCTTCGCCTATAGCCTGGTGGCCTTTTTGTACGTGCTGTCCATGCACATCCTCAACAATCTGACGGGGATGGGCGAGGCCCGCTACAACGATCCGGACCGGGCCGATTTCTACAATCGCCATAAAATCGTTCTGACGCTGACGGCGCTGGTTTCCGGCGGCACGGGACTGGTGACGGCGGCCACCCTGGGCTTTCTGCCGTTTTTTCTGCTGCTGCTGATGAGCGTCACCGGGCTCAGCTACAATCTTACCCTGGCGCCGGCCGGGGCTCGCTTTCGCTTCCGTCGGCTTCGGGACGTGCCCGGCTCCAAAACCCTGCTTATCGCCCTGGCCTGGGGCATGGTGACCGCGCTGTTTCCCGTGCTTTCCGGCACCGGGGGCTTGCGGATCAGCTCCCTGCCCACCCTGGCCTGGTCGGTGGGCATGGTTTTCTGCCGCACCGCCTTTTTCGACATGCTGGACATGCAGGGCGACCGGATCGTGGGCAAGGAGACCATCCCCTTGCTGCTGGGGCCCCAACGGACGGTGAAGCTCCTCAAGGGACTGCTCCTGTTGCTGTTTTTGATTCTGTTCGTCTCCAGCTCCTTCGAGATTCTCCCGCGCCTGGGGCTGGCCCTGACCCCCTGTCCGATTCTGCTGTTTTTCGTGGTGGGCCGATACAAGCGGGCCTACACCACCCCGGGCATTCGCCTGGAGTTTTTCACGGAGAGTTTGTTTATTCTGGCCGGGTTGATTACGCTGATTTGGACTTGGTTCGCGGGATGAGGGCGCCCGGGACTTCGGGAGAGAAATCCGCGTCTTGGCCGAAGGCGTTGGTCGATGGCGCGGGGCCGAAACGACGGTCATGATGCCATTTGAATTCCGCGCGACCCTGAACATTCCGAACCGAAAACGGAAGTTTCCGAGAAACAAAAGGCAATGAACACGACGTCCGGAGATTCCGGGAAAAATGGAAATTCGGTGGGGGGCCCGTCCTCCAAGGAAAAGGCGCCGTCGCCACTGATCCAAACCGCCGGGGACCTGTTCAACTTCGCCATCGACCGGGCCGACGTGAAAGCCCTGATGGGCGGGCTGCCCGAGACCGCCGAGGTCAAGCGGAGCACGGTGGAATACGAGCTGCCGATCTTGAAAATCATCAGCGTGGGGTGGGCCATCGCCTATTTTTTGCCCGACGGTCCCCAACGGACGGAAGTGACGGAACGGTATTGGGCGGCCATTTCCGAGTTTTCCGCCGGCCTGTCGGAAACCACCGGCTTGATGATCGGCCAGGACATCGATTACTTCCAGATTCTTCGGGAACGGCTGCAAACGTACGTGACCGCCCTGGCCGAAAATTCCGAAGCGGCCGAGCCCGCCGCGGTCATCGGGCCGGAGTTTGCCCGCCTTTGCGGCAACGCGGAAGACGTGTTCGCCATCATGACCGGCAACCGGATGTTCATCGCCACCGTCGGCGGCGTGAAGGAATACCTGGAAGCGATCCGGCTGCGATAGGTGGGCCGCCGCCATTTTGGCGAGCTTGGCGGCGAACGGAGAACCACCGCCTTTTTCCGGGATGATCCGCCCCGGCATCCCGGTTTTTCCCCCTGTGTTTTTGTGAAACCCCGCCGGAGAGAATCGGGCGGGGGAAGCCCTTCCCCCCAACGGCATTCAACCCAACCGCTTCGTCGAAACGGGAATCGCTTCGGCGGTGTCGCCATGCGCCGCGCGAAGCCGGGATTTCATCATCCAAGGAGAACGCCATGACGGGAGAAAAAGAGCTGACCAGGTTGCTTCGGGAGATGAAGCCCACCTTGCGGGACGGAGAGTTCGTCTTTTGCTCGGTGCCCGGAACCCTGAGAGAAGTCCTTCACCTGGCCCCGGAGGGCTGTTTCTGGGAGGCCGAGGGATTGTCGCTGATCCTGCGCCGCGAGGCGGCCGAAACCGAGGGGCTGCCTTTTGCGGGAACCCACCGGCTGATCACCCTGGGCGTCCATTCCAGTCTGGATGCGGTCGGGTTTCTGGCGAAGGTTTCCGGGGCATTGACCGCCGAGGGCATCAGCTTCAACCCGGTGGCCGCCTACTACCACGATCATCTCTTCGTCCCCGCAAACCAGGCCCGGGACGCCATGACCGTTCTGCGGAAGTTGGCCGAAACGGCGGGGGAGAAAGGGGAAGCGGGGGATTCCGAGGACGTGAAGTAGCGGCGGGGCCGTTTTAAATTCTCGGCTCCACCCCCCGCAGCAACCGCCCAATGTTTTCCCGATGCCGCC
>CAYFVR010000115.1:0-2946 GCA_964346545.1 uncultured Desulfobacterales bacterium
CGCCCCCATCGTCCCCGCGCCCGCCAACAAAACGATTTGGAGCCAAACCAGTTCCAGCCAAACGCCCCGCAGTTCCCGTTTCCGATGTCGGTCTTTTGCCCAAATGCCCTGGGCCTTCCGCAGGCGCAAATAACTCCGGATATTTGGCCCGGTCGCCTCCAGGCCGTTGTCCGCCAAAAAGCGCCGCCAGATTTCCGGCTCGGAAAGCCCTCCCCGTTTTTCCGCTCGGACATCACTCGGGCCCGGCTTGCCCCGGACGAAGCGGGCCACCTCCTCCACCGCGCGTTGCGCGGCCAAGTGCAACCCGCCAAAAACCACCGCCAGCCAGACCAGCAGACCCAGCGACAGCGCGATCCGTCGCCCCATCCCGGCCCAGCAGACCATCCCGGTCATCCCCGCCAGCAATACCGCGGCAAGCACAACCCCGCCCAAAAAACTGGCGTGGTCGAAGGCCCGGGAAAACCCCCAGGCCCCGGCGGCGGTCAGAACCGCGATTCCCGGGACGACCGCCACGGCTTTCATTCCAGATCTCCGTCCAGCGCCGCCCGAACCGCCCGGACAAGGTCGGCCCGGCGAACCGGCTTGTTCAGAATGGCGCGAACACCGAATCGCTCCGCCGGATTTTCCGGGATGTTGCGCTGGTAGCCGGTGCAGAGGATGACCGGGGTTTCCGGCCGGATGGCAAAAATTTTCCCGGCCAGTTGGAGGCCGGTCATCTTCGGCATGGAAAGGTCGGAGATGACCAGGTCGAAGCCGCAAGGATCTTCCCGAAAGACTTCCAACGCCGCCGGGCTGGACGCCGCCGAGATCACCTCGTAGCCCAGCCGTTCCAGCATCTTCCGCTGCATGCGGACGATGGAAGGCTCGTCGTCCACCAGCAGAATTCGTTCGCTCCCCGGATGTTCGGACTCCGTTTCGGAGGCTTCCTGGACCTGGGCGGCATCCGCGATCAGGGGCAGATACACGGCGAACTCCGCCCCGCGCTCCAACCCGCCGGAAATCCGGATTTCGCCTCCGTGGTTCCGCACGATGCCGTAGACCACGGCCAGTCCCAAGCCGGTGCCCTTTCCCTGCTCCTTGGTGGTGAAATACGGCTCGAACACCTTTTCCCGAATCTCCGGCGAAATCCCCGGCCCCGTATCGGCAACGGAAAGCCGGACGTACCGGCCCGGCGGCAGCACTTCCTCCAACGGGTCTTCCTCCCCGCGCGGATAGGGTTCCAGGCGAACCATGATCTCCCCGCCGTCCGCCTCCACCGCGTGGTAGGCGTTGGTGACCAAGTTCATCACGATCTGATGAATCTGGGTGGGATCGGCCAACACCAAGCCGGGATCGGCGGCCATATGGCGGCGGATTTCGATATTGGCGGGAATCGTGGAACGGCAGAGCTGAAGGGCCTCCTTCACGATGGGGGAAATTCGAAGAGGAAGATTTTCCTGCTCGGCATGGCGGCTAAAGGCCAGTATCTGCTTCACCAGGTCCCGCCCCCGTTCGCCGGCCCGGAAAATTTCCCGCACGTTTTCCCAGGCGAGAGCGCCCTTGGGCAGGTCTTCCATCAGCATTTCGGAAAGCCCGAGAATGGGGGAAAGGATATTGTTGAAATCGTGGGCGATTCCCCCGGCCAAGGCGCCCACCGCCTCCATTTTCTGGGCCTGGCGGAGCTGGGCCTGGAGTTTCCACTCCTCGGTGATGTCCTGCACCGTGGAAATCATCAGATTCTGGTCGTGGAGGGGGATGTTCTTCGCCGCGATGATCTTTTTCCCGCCCTGTTGATCGGTAATTTCAAGCCCTTCCCAGGCCATGCGCTCGGGGTCGCCGGACCGGATATCCGCCATGATTCGATCGTGGAGCTTTCGCCGGTGGTCGGGGTCCGGATAAACCCGCTCGAAAAAAGAAGGAATATCCCGCAACGCCTCCTTGGGCCAACCGTAGATTTCCTCGAACTTCCGGTTCATGTAGGTGGCCGAACCTTCGTCGATGTAATTGACCGCCAGGCCGATGGGCAGGTTGTCCAAAATGGTTTCGATGAACTGATTCCGAAGCCGCAGCTCGGTTGTCATTCTCGACCGCTCCACCTCGTACCGTCGGCGCTCGGAAATATCTCGAACCACGCTGAGAATGCAGGGATTTCCTTCATACTCGATGGTCCGGCTATGGATCTCCACGGGAAACGTCTCGCCATCTTTGCGGCGATGTTCGGAGGTGAACACCCGGTTCCGGTCTTGCCGGACGGCCTGGATGGATTCCCGGACGGAATCCTTGTCCGAATCGTTGGCGTCCACCTGGGAGACGCCCATTTCCAGCAACTCTTCTCGGGAATAGCCCAGTTGCCCCCGGGCGGCGGCGTTCACTTCCAGAAAGCGGCCCTCCAGATCGTGGACGTAAACGGCGTCGCTGACGGCGTCGAAGATGTCCCGGAATTTTTGCTCGCTTTGCCGGAGCGCGGCTTCGTTTCGGATCTGCCGGGTGATGTCCTTGAAGACGCAATAGGTCTGATGCACGCTGCCGTCGGGCCGGTAGCCGATGCAGCCTTCAAACGAAACGTCGATGAAATGGCCGTCCGCGTGCCGCAGGCGAAACTGGACGTCGTGGACGTAGCCGCGCTTCTTGAAGGCCGGAAAATTTTTTTCGAAATGGGGCCGCCAGTCGGGATGCAGGAAATCGGCGAAGGATTTTCCGATCACCGCCTCCCGTTCGTAACCCAGGGTCTTCGTCCACTGCGGATTCACGTCCAGCAGACGGCCTTCGGCGTCCAGCGACTGGTAGGCCAGGGGCGCGTTGTCGTACAGCGCCCGGTATTTGTTTTCGCCGGCGGCGGCCAAGGACTCCCGGGCGCGCTCCAACTCGCGGACCTTTTTTTCCAGATCTTCGTAGGAAGGCTTTTCGGTCATGTTTTCTTCCGAAATCCAGGCAAGGGATAATGGATAATGAATAATGGACGGTGGA